>NZ_JAGXJM010000025.1:0-187740 GCF_019091445.1 Streptomyces sp. GbtcB7 | reverse complement strand
CCCGGCGGTCCCGGTGCCCTCGCCCAGGGTGGCGGCGACCCCCATCGCGCCCGCGCCGGGCCCCGCGGAGCCCGACGCGTCGGCGGACGACGAGGTGGAGGGCGCCGGGCGGCTCAGTTCCTCGCGGACATTGGCATAGTGCTGGTACTCGGTCGCCGCGGCCGCCGTGATGAGTGCGGTGGCGTTGAGCGCCATGGTGCGCAGCTGTTCGGCATTGAGCCGCCGGCCGACAGCGGCGAGTTCCGGGCGGTGTGGGGCGGAGCGCAGCGCCTCATCGAGGATCCGCTCGTATTCCGGACGGTCCTCGCTCAGCAGATGCTGCGGAGCGGACTCCTGCCACCGCGAGCCGCGTTCCAGGGGGTCCTCGCCCGGCTCGCGGTGCGGCACGCCGACGCCTTTGCGCCTGGGGCGTCCCTCCTCTTGCGCCCGTGGTCGCGCGCTCGGTGTGTGCGGCGGCGGGACGGGGCTGCTCGTGCGGTCGGTGAGCTGTGCTCTCGTCTCCCCTTCCGACTCATTCCGCACGGACGCGTGGGACGCCTTCGCCGGGTGCACCCGGATGCCCAGGACTGAAGTCAGCAGACGGCGCGCAAGGGGAGGTCGGCGCGGGCTCGCGACGCCACTCGGCTTTGCCGCAGCGCGGTTCGTGCCGACTCGGGTTCCTTCGGGCGGTTCGGAAGTGCTGGAGGGCGAAGGAGTTGGCGAGATGACGGTCCGCACCCGAGTGTCGACCGGCCTGAACGACCCGGTGGGCGGCCGAAAGCCTGGCGACCGGCGCGAGATGACCGCCAGGACGCGGCCGGTGAAGGATTCAGCGGCCGGCGTCATACCTGCCCCCCTGCGTCTGATGATCCCTGTGGCGCGGTGATGCCTGTGTCCGGCTGCGCACTGTCCGCGGGAGAACCTGCCGCCTGCGGCCGGAGAGGAACACCGTTGGCGTGGCCGTAACCGTACGCCTGCTGCGCTTGGCCCTGAAGGGCTTGCTGCTGTGCCTCCTCGGCCACACCGCCCAGGGCGGCCCGGCCGACGCTCTTGACCGCCAGTGGCACCAGCGTGGCCAGTTGTTGAACGGCTGACAGTGCCCCTAAGCCGACCAGATAGGCCACGAGCGGGTTCACACTGTGCGGGTAGGTCGCGGCGAGGGCGCCCGTCGGGGCCCCACTCACGAACAACCGCAGCACCGCGGCGACGCAATAGCCCGGCCAGCCGGGCGCGGGCAACTGCTCCTCGCCGGGCCGCACATCGGGCCGGCGCCGAGGAGGCTCGATCGTGTCCGGCTGCACGTTCCATGGCATCTTGCGGTGCCACTTGACGGACTTGATGACGTCGACGGCCTCCATGGTGGCACCACCAGCCACCCCCACCCACGCGGCCATCAACCAGTCCATGAGCCGAGATTAGAAGGTCGCACAGTGTCAGGGAACGACCTCGCAGTATTCGCCCCGGTCACACGGCATCTTCACCCTGTGTGATCACGACGGGCAACAGCACCGGCCGCACCGAGCAGGGCAGCATGATCCGCCGCTCCATCAATTCGCCTCACCAGAGGTGCAGAAAGCTCCGGACGTCGTCGAGGCCGTCGAGTGCCCCATCGTCCACGTCCGACGAATCCACCTCGGCGCGCGCCGCCCAGGAATACGCCAGCGCAACGGCCTCATCGCTGAGATGTCCGAACCGTCGAGCGGTATGTCCCAGGCACGAGCCGGCCAGCCCAAGCAGCGGGCTGCCGGACACAGCCCGCATTCCGACCTGCACGCACCAGTGCTCGACGAACTCCCGATCGTCGTCGTTCAAGGCGCTCCCGACCAGAACGCCCGCCGCCGCGGGCTCATGCGCCTGGTCCCCGAGCGCCCTCTCCAGCGCCCCGACCACGACGTCATGGGGCAGGGCAGGAGGGTTGTGCGTCTCAGCCGTCCCCCCGTTCTGTCTTCGCGAGTGGAGTTCCCGCAGGTCAGCATCTGACGCTTCCCGGGAATCGGTCACTTCCCGGCTGTCCCTCGCGGCCTGAGGGGCGGGGCCGCCACCGTCGGAGGAGCAAAGGGCGGCACACAAGGACTGCTGCCCCGGACCCAGGACGAAGGAATTCGAAACGATCATGAACGTACGCATCCGCATCGCGGTCTCCTGCGCGACGCTCGCCGCGGTCACCGGGATCGCCGCGACCTCCGCGACCTCCGCCGTGGCGGCCGCCGCCTCGCCGAACTCCGCTGCCAGTGCCGTCACCTGCTCCAAGTGGAAGTCCATCTCCGCGGACCACAACTCCGTCGGCGTGCGGTACATGGAGTGCGACCGGAAGGTCGGCGGAAAGCAGCAGACCAGCGCTGCCCTCTATATCTGGGACAACAAGACGGACGGTAAGTACGCCCGGGTGAACGTGGCCACGGGGTACGCCCACTGGAACGGGCTCGACCAGACGTGGTTCCGCTACTACTCCTGGACAAGCACCCGCCACCACAGCCCCAAGTACGAGACGGGCTGGCACTCCGGGAACGACGTCGAGGTACTGCTCAAGGCGGTCCGCGGCTGACCGCACCGCAGCGGCGGCGCCCCCGGCCAGGGAGAAGGGGCGGGCCGCCGTCGGACGTACAGCCGGCGAGTGGCGTTCTCCCGGGGAAGTGCCCTCGGCCGGTGCCTGGTTGTCAGCTGTGCCCCGGCGACGGGGTCGTCCGGGGATTCGGGGGTTCCGTGAGCCTCTCGGTACCGCCCGGCTGCGTGCAGCCGTGGCCGCCGGCGGTCAGGGTGGTGCAGGCCCTGGCTCCGGACGGGGTCATCGCCACCGTCATCGCGGTGTAGACGTCGGTGTCGTAGTGGACCTTCGCCTGCAAGGTTCGCCCGTGGTCGGCGATGACCTGGGCGACATCGCCGGGGCGTCCCCAGCTGATCCGGGCCCACGCGGCCTTGCAGGCGTCGCTGTACCGCAGCTCCACGTACACCCCCTGGATCCTGGTGAGGGCTGCGGTCCACGCGTCACCGGCGCAGCCGGTCTGCTTGGGGTCCTTCGCAGTGCAGCTGTCGCTGAAACAGCTGGTCTCCAGCTGCCGCGTCGGTGAACTCGCCGCAATCTCCCGGCCGGTACGGTCCCGGGGGCCGGAGCCTTGGTCGAGGGCGATGAACACACCGGCGCCCGCGCAGGCGAGCAGTGACGCCGCGGCGATCGCGACCCGTCCTGGACGGTGAAACGCGGGCCGGGACGGGCGCGCGACGGGCGCCGGTGTGCTGCGGGGTTCGTCAACCACGGAGTCTGCCGGTGCCGTGGCGGCGGCCCGTTCCGCACTACCGCGGTCCTTCCAAGCGATCGTGGCGTCTTCCCACAAAGCGGTCAGCCGTGCCGGCTCGGCTCCGACGATTTCGCCCAGGGCCAGGACGGCCTGCCTGGGCGGCAGCGCCTTGCCGTTGAAGTAGCGCTCCCAGGAGGACTTGCTGTAGGAAGTCTGCCCGGCCAGGGCGGTCAGACTCAGCCCGCTGTGGTCCTTGAGTCGCCTGAGCTCTGTGGCCAGACGCCGGGCATCCGGTCTCAGAGCGTCAGGTAACTCAGCCCATTCCCTCATCGATGTCCCCCAACGGCCGGCGCACCGTCCGGCGCGCGGCACGGCGCGTACAGCGGCACCGTGCATAGAAACGAATGTGCTGCTGGAACAGCCGTCGGGCAGAAGATTAGACCGCCCGGCGGGTGATATCTCCGGCATCACTGTATTTTTTCACCCTGCCTGCGGTCGGTATTCGGTCAATGCCGTACCAGGTCCGCCGGGGACGTGCGCCGACCTGCCACGGGCCGTTAAGACTGAGGGGTGGGCTTTGTCGAGGCGGCCAGGGCGGTCGTGTGCGCGGTGGCGCTCGCGGCGGTGTGCGCCGGCGGAACCCAGTCGGCCGGCGGAAGCCGCCTGCACGGGGAGGGACCGCCGGTCGACGACTGGCAGGCCGCTCCGCGTCTGGAGGAGCGGCACACTCCGCCCAGTGATCTGGTGGGGCTGTGGCAGGGGATCTTGTGGGCGGACGGCTACCTGCCACGCACCAGCGTCACTTGCTCCTACGATGCCACGACGGTGGCGGCGACCCGCGTCTGGCAGAGCAACCACCGTCTGTCCGCGGACGGCATCGTCGGCCCGGCCACGTACGGCGCGGCAAGCCGGCGTCTCGCCGTCGTCCCGCCCTGGACGGTGTACCACGGAGACCGCTTCGATCTGCCGCTGCGCCGAAACGGGGACGGTGTCTACGAGGTCTGGGACGTCGGGCGGTTCCGTGAACTGCGCCTGGACGCGGTCACCCTGGCCCGGTGCCGCCGGTGACGGCGTCGGCCCAGCTGTCGGACTCCGACACCCCCAGCTGATAGTGGGCCACGACCACGGCGGCTCGCGTCGCATCGGGTCCGCCGGGGATCATCGCCGTCCACGCAGCACCCGCGGGCGCCGCCTGCCGGGCTCCGTCGTCCCCGGCGACCAGCAGCCCCGAGGTTCCCTGGGCCGGCTGGACCTCGGCCCAGCCGGCGTGACAGGCCGGGCTCCAGCGCAGCGTCAGGGTCCGCCCGAGCGCCCGGAGACGGTGCACCGTGACCGCGTCCTGGTCGCACCGCTGCCGATACGGATCGAGTCCCTGGCAACCGACCGGCCCACACGGCGTACCCGACCGGGGCGCCGTCGGGTGCAGCGGCCAGGGCCAGGCCGGTGCGCCGACCGGCGCACCCTGCGGAACCGGCACACGGTCTCCACCCCAGTGATGCCATGCCAAAACGGCCGCCAGCGCACACGCCCCGACCGCCGCGACCACCGCGGCCGCCGCATGCCGTCGGCCGCGTGAACGCGCCGTCGGATGCGACGCCGCTTCCTGCCCCGCTCCGGCCTTCGGCGACGGGCCCCGGTCCAGTGCCGTACGGGGTCGGTCGGTATCCGCCCAGACGTCGGCAGCCGCTTCCCAGACCACTCGTAACCTGCCACGTTCCGCTCGCCCCAGCCGGCCCAGCGCGTCGACGGCTTCCCAGGGAGGCAGCGAGCGGCCGCCGAGGTAGCGCTGCCAGGAGCTGACGCTGAATCCGGTCTTGGCGGCGAGCGACGTCAGGCTCAGCTCACACCGGTCCTTGCACTGCCGCAACTCCCCCACCAGCCGCTGCAACTCCACCGGTACGTCGTCGCGCCCGCGCCGCCGACGGGCTGCCATCCGCTCCTCCCACCCCGAAAGGGCAGCGGGCCTGCCCCCCACCGCGCCATCGTACGAGCGCGCCGAGCCACTGCCGTCCGACCCAGTGAAGGACTCGGCCGCGGCCCGCTCGTCCAGGCCCTCCGCGTCGCGCAGGACGAGCACCGCCCGGCGCTCGGGGGACAGCCGGTGCATTACGTCCCTGATATCGGCGGCAAGTTGGGGGTCGCCGCGCGAGGGCAGGGTGCACAGGTCGACGGGCGGGGTGAACGGGGCCTCGGTGCCCAGGACCGCGTACGACAGGCTCTCCTTGTCGTCGGCGGCCCCGGTGCAATCGGTCGCCCAGCAGAGGAGGCATCCGCGGCATACGTTCCCGCGGATGTGCCGGAACTGTCGACTGCTCCCGATCAGACCTTCCCGACGAGCGAGGCGGACCTCTTGCACTGGAGGGCGCTGTTCGAGGAGCCCAATGCCGCCGAACTCGATGGTCAGGAAATCGGCGGTCCGCCTCCTGGGTGGCCGGGCTCGCTCGCGTGGGCCGCCGATCGGTGGCCGTCTTTCACATGACTCTCCGGCCCAACTGGTATGGCCCCGCCCGGGAGCGTGGTCGACGGGCTACTCGCACGGTGAGCGCGGCTGGTCCGTCGCGGGGAAGACACAGATCGCCGAGACCTCGTGCCGGCGTCCGGCACTCGGCGGGCCGTGCTGATCGCCCGGCACGGCATGTCGTCGATCCAGACCGCGCCACCGCCAGCGGGAGGGGCGGATCAACCGGCCTGGGAGACAAGCGCCTTGTACTCCATGTCGGACAGGTCTGTGGCCTGTACGTGGACCTGGACACCGTCGAGCAGGTTCCGGAGCGTGCTGTAGCCGGAGAAGTGCGCGATCCTCTCCTCGGCGTTCGTCCCCGGCGGGCACCAGGAGATGAGCACGATCTTCTCCTGACGGGTCCCGTCCGCTGTTGCGAAGAGCAGGTCGTGGACGACGTACCGGGGCTCGTCCGCCGGCAGGGCCTTCAGTAGTTCGTCGTGTGTCAGGTTCCCCTTGGCGTCGGGGATGACGATCTCCAGGTTGTCGCTGAGCCGGTAGATCACTGTGTTGATGTCCCGCCTGCTTTTCAGCTCCTGGAAGGCGCTGATACAGCTGTCGTCCACTGGGATACCACCGCTCACGACGAATCCTTCTGATCATTGGGAGAGCAGGCCAAGCGGCTCAACGAACAGGCTCCCCGGGAGGTTCTGGGCCGCTTGCCCGTTCGTTGCGAGGGAAGATCGTGATCAACCGGTCAGGCCGTATCCCTCCTGGTCGGGCGGTCATGACGCGGAGCCGGTGGACGGCTTCGGCGGCGTGAAGTCCCCGGCGGGCGCCGGTGATACGGCCGCCCTCGCGGCGGCGATCCAGACGTCCGGCGTCAGCGGCTTCTTCCGGCTGTACGCCCCTGCTGTACGCCCCTGGGGCCCCTCGGCCGGGCCCTCGGCCTCAGCCCTTGCCGAAGTGCGCCGCGGGGGTGGCGCCCGCTGCCCTGAGGGTTCTGGCAAAGCCGCCGGCCAGCTCGGTGAGGCGCGCGGTGGCGGCAGGGCCGAGGTGGTCGTACGGGGCGGCGTCGAGGCGGTCGGTGAGCGCCTCGGCCTCACCGCGCAGGGCCGCGCCCGCGTCCGTGAGGTCCCCCGCCTTGTCCAACAGCCCGCGCTCGCACAGCCGGTCCCGGGCGGCGGACCACTGCTCCGCGGACCACCCGCGGGTCCGCATGAACAACGCCGACGTCGGCGCCGTACCGGTGGCGTTGTGCAGGACGAGGGCCTCGATCCCGGACAGGCCGGCCACCGCCAGAGCCACGAGGTGACCGTCACCCCGGTGCTCGCGCAGCAGCGTCGCGGCGTGCCACAAGGCCAGGTGCGGTTCCTCGGGCACGGAAAGGCCGGCGTTGGCGGCGTACAGCGGCCGCGCCTCGCGGCGGCACGCCTCGGTGGCGCGCAGCGCCAGCTCGGCCGCCTCGGCCATCTCCTCCGATGTGAGGGCCTCCTCCCCGAGCAGCCGCCGCAGCGTCCCGTCCGCGCCGCGCAGCCGGGCCGCGAGCACCGCCTCCGGCGTGGTGACGGCCCACGCGGCGGGGATGTACCGGGCCACGTGCTCATGGTTGAAGTTGTAGAACGTCGCTGTGACGGTGCCCGCGCCGACCTCTCCGAGCGGGGCCGCGCGGCCCGCGAAGTAGGCCATGGCGCCGCGCTCCAGCCCGAGCGCCGCGAGTTCGTCCTGCTGCTCCGGCGCGAAGTACACGGATGTGTGCACGGGATTGACGACGTTGTGGCAGCGGCGTCCCGCGCTCGCCTCGAATGGCCTCACTCGCCGGCCCACGGCACGAGGACGGCTCGGGCGAGCGTGTGCTGGAGGATGAAGAAGCTGAGGGCGGCCGGGGTCGACTCCGGGGTGATGCCGAGGGCTGTCACGGACGGTATGTCGAGTGCGTTGACGGCGATGTAGTAGCGGTGCTTGCCGGTTCCCGGCGGTGGCGCGGCGCCGACGTAGGCGTTCGCGCGAACATCGTTCGAGACGTGGAAAGCGCCGTCCGGCAGGCCGCCGTTGCCGGGCGTGCCGGCGCCGGCGTCGAGGGACGTCACGTCGGCGGCGATGTCGGCCACCGCCCAGTGCCAGAAACCGGACGGGGTCGGGGCGTCCGGGTCGTACATCGTGACGACGAAGCTGCGGGTAGCGGCCGGGAAGCCGCCCCACGACAGCTGGGGGGAGCGGTCCTCGGCTCCGGCGACGCCACTCATGGCGGCGAACTGCGCCACCGACAACGGGGCCCCGTCGGTGACGTCCGCGCTCGTGACGGCGAACTCGGGAACGGCAGGCATGGTGTCGTACGGACTGCTCATCGGGTCTCCCATCGAGCCAGGCGTTCTGACTTTCAATAATCAACCACACTTTTAAAAATACTGCCACCTGTCAAATGTTGTAGGATCCGTCCCGTGGCGAGAGGAGCCGGGCAGCAGACCCGCAGCGAGGTGGTGCAAGACCGCATCCGGGCCGACATCCTGGGCGGCCGGCTCCGGCCTGGCCAACGGTTGAAGTTCCCCGAGCTCAGCGAGCAGTACGGGGTGAGCACCGGCGCCGTACGCGAAGCCCTGCTCAAGCTGGTCGCCAAGAACCTGGTCAGCTCCGAGGCGCACCACGGTTTCCAGGTCACCGACGTCACCGCTCGCGGGCTGGCTGACCTGACCGACACCCGCACCGAGATCGAGTCCCTCACCCTGAGCCGCGCCATCAGCGAGGGCGACCTCGCGTGGCAGGCTCAGGTGCTGGCCGCCCACCACACTTTCGAGCAGACCCCACGCGGCGACGGTGACCAGCCCAGCGAGGACTGGCTGATCGCCCACGCCGACTTCCACACCGCGCTCCTGGCCGGCTGCGCCAACCCCCGGCTACGCGACCTGGCAGCCTCCCTGAGGGAAGAGGCCGAACTGTACCGGCGGTGGAGCCGACCCACACCGGCAGAGACGCACCGCTGGACCGACCAGGCCGTCCACAAAGAACACCGGGACCTGCTCGACGCGGTCATGGCCCGCGACAGCGAGCGGGCCGACGCCGTCCTGCGCCGCATGATCAGCTCCACGTCAGGGATGGTCCTGGACACCGAGCCGCACGCGTGATGCCCGGCTGAGGATCGTGGCGAGGTGGGGTGCGGCGGCCGTCCGCCGAAGCTCGACCCGGAGGACTACGAAGCGACAGTCCTCGTAGCGGCCATCAACAAGTGGCTGTGAACAGGGGCAGAGGCATCCCCGGCCCAGGCCCGCGCGCCGCCGTGGACCAGTAGGACCGTGCCGGTCACGTAGGAGGAGCGGTCACTGAGGAGCCGGACTGCGGCCTGGGCGATCTCCTGCGGGTCGGCCGCGCGGCGCAGCGGGGTGTGCGCCGTGAGTCGCCCTCGGAGACCGGGTGATCCCTCTTCCCAGGTGCGTATCATCTCGGTCGCCGTGGCACCGGGGGCGAGGGCGTTGACGCGGATGCCTTCCGGGCCGTAGGTGACGGCGGCCGACTCGGTGAGGCTGTTGACCGCCCGGTTCATCGCACCATAGGCGGGCAGCTCGGCGTTGCCCATCAGGCTCCCGACGGACGAGTTGTTGACAACAGCGCCCGTCCCGGCGGTGGTTCGGATGGCTGCTGGATCGTCGCGCCGTTGTTGAAGACGATGTCGAGCCGGCCGTACCGGTTCACGGCGCGGTCCACGGCGGCGCGCATGCTGGTCGCGTCGGCCAGGTCGCACACCACGTACTCCGCGGTGCCGCCCGCCGCCCGAATGAGAGCGGACAGCGCACGCAGGTGAGTTTCGACAGCACTTCGTGGTCGGCCGGCGGAGGCATGTCGGCGAGTTTGGGCAGCACCAAAGCTCCGCCCGGTCTGCTCGCCTGATGCGATGATCACCCTCGTGTCTTCGCTGCCCGCCATGGAGTGAGTGAGAGGACGACAGGACGTGGATGTGTATGAAGCCGTGGACAGTCGCAGAGCCGTGCGGGCGTTCAGCGATGAGCCGATACCCAAAGAGGTACTCGAACGAGTGCTGGCTGCAGCGACGCGGGCTCCGTCGAGTGGGAATCTCCAGCCTTGGCATGTGTATATCGTGAGCGGCGAGCCCTTGGCCGAACTGAAGAGACGCGCGACGGCCAGGGCGCTGGCGGGAGACCCGGGTGATGAGCGGGAGTATCCGATGTACCCGGCCGAACTGACCTCACCGTATCTGGACCGTTTCTCCGCCGCGGCTGCGCAGCGGTACAAAGCGCTGGGAATCAAGCGCGACGACCCCGACAGGCCCACGAAGATCGCCGCCGTGAACTCGGACGCGTTCGGGGCTCCGGTCGTACTGTTCTGCTACCTCGACCGGACGATGGGGCCCGGACAGTGGGGGGACGCGGGGATGTACTTGCAGACGGTCATGCTGTTGCTGAGGGCGGAAGGGTTGCACAGCTGCCCCCAGGTGATGTGGACGATGTATCGCGAGACGGTCAGCAAGGTGGTCGGAGCCGATGACGGGCTCGTGCTGTTCTGCGGTGTCGCGGTGGGATTCGAGAAGGAAGGCGTGCCACGGCTGCGCACCGGGCGGGCGGACATGACAGAAACAGTGAGCTTCATCGGAGGATGACCCGCTGACCGGTGATCCTCACGACAGACGGGTCGTCAGTCAGTGGCCGCCGGTGAAGATCTCGCGGACCTCGCGGACTGCGTAGTAGACGAGCACGTAGCCGGCCGCCGGGTCGGCCCACCACCAGCCGACGGCGGTGTTCAGGGCCAGGCCGAGCAGGACCGCGGCGGCCAGCAGGCCATCGATCAGTGTGACGCGGCCCTCGGTCTTGAGCACCGGGTTGTCCAGGGCGGCGCCGGTGCGGGCCTTACCCGCGGCGAGGGCGAACATCACGACGGCGGTGACCGCGGTCCACCCGATGCCCAGCGGCGAATGGCGCGGGTGGTAGCCGACGGCCAGCACCCAGGTGGACTGCACCAGCAGGTAGACCGAGAGCGCCGCGAATCCGACGCCGATCAGCCGCAGCGCGCGTTGCTGACGTGCTTCACCGGTACCCGACAGCTCCCAGATCACTACCGTCGAGGCGCCGATCTCGATCAGGGAGTCCAGTCCGAACCCGGCCAGCGCCACCGAACGGGCGGAGACCGCCGCGACGGCAAGCACCACGATGCCGATGGTGTTCCAGGCCAGCGTGGTGTATTCCAGGACGAAGCCCTGGCGGAGCAGGGAATCGCGGGAGATCTCTTTCGGAGCGGTCACGTCCTGATTCTCTCCAGTCGGCACTCGCCACCGGCACCCCCGGCGCCCGAGACCGGCGGTCAGTACTGCGCGTGCGAAGTGCGATCACTGGTTAGGCGTGACCGAGCAGCAGCACGGTGGAGTTGGGTGTTCCAGCTCAGCAGGTACCGATCAGGCGGAGGTCAGTGAGGCATGGATCCGGCTGATAGCGCGCAGGATTTCGTCCCGGTTCCTCGCCCGCTTGATCCATAGCGGCAGACGCGCCACCAGTGTCATCTTCTGTCTGGTGTCGTACCAGGGTGCTCGTTCACGCAGCGGCGCTTGGACAAAGCGCTGGAGCAGGTTCAGGTGGTCCAGGTTGTATGCCCACAACCACCCATGACGGGTCTCGCGCTGGAGCCACAGTGGCGTGCCGAAGTACGGGTCCGTCGCGGGCTGAGCCGTACCCCGGCTGAACGAGACGCGACTGGCGGTCGAGACCCGTGACAGCCCGCAGTTGCGGCAGACAAGACGCCTGGACGTGAACAGCGTCGCTCTCGCGTCTCCCGCACCCGCGGGTGACGGCACGACGTGAGCGACCTTCGCGCAGTTGGGGCAGCGCACGAGGATCGAGCCGATGAAGTCGTACTTCGTGCTCCGCGGATCCCGGAACCGGTGCGCGGCGGACAGGGTGGTCATTCCGTGAGTATGCGGCTGAGCGGCGGAGCATCGCATCCCTGTATCGCCCCGGACTCCCGACTCCCGACTCCCGACTCCCGACTCTGCCCCGTGAGGCACGGTCTCGTGAAGCGCGCCTGAAGGTCTCCTGTCGCTCCAGCGCGCATAGGCGATGTTCAAGGTATGCGGTTCTCGCGACGAGCGGGTGTGCCGGCTTCCCTCCCGACCGCCTCCAGGGCATGAGCCACCGCTTCGAAGCGATCCCGCGCCCCAGTGCTCGTCCGGCTCGAGGTAGAAGGAGTGAGGGGGCGAGGGCGTCCGCAGCCGTGACCGGGAGTGGGCCGTCACCCATGGTGGACAGAGCGTTGGAGCAGCCGACGGTAGTGCTCGGGATCGGCCAGGATGATGTCCTTGGCCCGCTTCTGGGCGATCTGCAGGTCGTCCGGGTAGACGGACGGATCGAGAGACACCCACAGCGAGAGGTCCTGGCGGACTCCCGGGTCCTCGCAGGACAGGAAGGCGGCCAGGACCGCATCGCGGTAGCAGTCACGGAGATCCGACAGGGCCTCCACCGCTGCCTTGCTCTCCGAGGTGGGTATACCTTCCTCCCACGACGCGTACTCCGCGTACTCGATAGGAGGGCGCGCGAAGTACCAGGCCATGGTCGCGCCGACCTTCTCTGCCTCGGAGCCGGTACGCACGTACCGAATGATCTCCTCCTGTACCCAGCGGTATCCGAGGGCGTTCACCAGCGGCCGGACGAGTTGGTTGATTCCGCTCCGGCAGGACCCGGTCCGGACTGAACAGCGCCAACAGCTCATCAAGGAGTGGCTCGAACACAGCCTCCCGACCTGGCCTGTCCGGGATCATCTCCAGTGCCATTCCCACCCCTCCGTCACCTGGTTGCCGCTGATACTCGGGACCGCGTCGTCATCCGCGAGAGATCTCGGCGGTGGAGGCCAGCCGTAGGCCGGCCAGGGCGAGGAAATCGGTGAGTTCGATGTGGCCACCGTCGGTCCCGTCGTCCCACTTCGTCCAAAGCCTGGACTCCTCACCGTCCCACGTGTCGATGTCCTCGCTCGGATGCTGCTCGACGGTCCCCTCTCCGTGCCGGTACCGCAGATACAGGTACTGGCCGCCGGTCGTCCACGCGTCCCACTGCGACGGGAAGCCTCCGCTGGTCTGCACCACCCGGGCGAGGATCACGTCCTCGTGCAAGTGGGTCTCGACAGGGCCCAGGTGCTGGTCGTGGGCGAGGACGAGCTCGTCGTCGAGGGCGAGTAGGCGGATGCTCCCGCCGGGGAACTGGAGCGTGAGTCCGGCCCCGAAGTCGACGCGCGCGTCCCGATAACCGATCTCTCGGACCGAGCGGACCGGCTCGCCGATGAAGCGGGTCACCGACAGGCCAGGTGGATTCTCGACGACCACGATGCTGCCGTACTGCTCCATCGAGTACGGCTCGTGCGGCTGGTCGATCGTCAGCGACAGGCCAGTGCTGGGTGTGTGGAAGTGGACCGGGCCGAGCCCTTCGAGATGGAGACACAGATGCAGCAGCGACGGCTCGCCATCGGCGTAGTGGTGCCAAGCCGTGGTCACCCGCAGCAGCCGCTTACCGATCAGGTCGGCGGCGTACAGCTCCTCATCGTCGGTCACCCGCTGATGCTCGCATGGCTCTCAACTTGTCCGGCGCGGGAGTCGAGCGTTCGGTCCGGTGTGGCCGGCATGCCCCGAATGGATGAACGGCGGCTCCATCAGCGCCGGTTTCCACCGCGGTACTACTGCGGCCCGTGGAGGTGTGTTCGCGCCGGGGAGTCCGACGAGGTGTCGCGGCGATGTCACACCGGAGTCCTCATGAACCCTCTTGGATGCGGACGCTCGGCAAAGACGCGACAGACGCGCACGGGAGGCCCTTATGACAGGGCTTATGACAGGAGGCCCTTATGAACGACGTGACCGATCCGGTGTCCGGGGAGCGGGAGAGAGTCCGTTTCAGCAGTGGCGGCAGCGAGTGCGCCGCCTGGCACTATCCAGGGAGCGACGGCTCCTGTGTGATCATGGCGGGCGGGTTCGCCGTGACGAAGGAACCGGGCACCGACCTGTTCGCGCGGCGGTTCCACGACGCCGGGTTCGGCGTGCTGGCCTTCGACTATCGCGGATTCGGAGAGAGCGGTGGTCGGCCGCGCCAAGTCGCCTCGGTCAGCGGGCAGTTGGCGGACTGGCGAGCCGCTGTCGCGTTCGCCGCGACCCTGCCGGGAGTCGACCGGAGCAGGCTGGCGCTCTGGGGGTTCTCCGCATCCGCCGGCCACCTCCTCCGGGTAGCGGCGCGCACCCCGCACCTCGCCGCGGTGATCGCCCAGACGCCGAACGTCGGGGGTCCGGCCGCCGCACGCCTCGCGGCGCGCCACCAGAAGCCACTCGCCCTGCTGCGCCTGCTCGGCAGGGGCGTCCTCGACGCGGCCGGCGGCCTCCTCGGCCGTCCACCCCTGCTGGTGCCACTCAGCGGCGAGCCCGGCACGGTCGCCGTCCTCACCACGCCGGACGCGGCCGACGCCCCGCGCGCGCTCAATCCCGGCGACCGCTATCCGGACTGGCGGCAGGAGGTCGCGGCCCGCTCGGCGCTCGGCCTCGGGTTCTACCGTCCCGGCCGTGACGCCTCCCGCGTACGGTGTCCGCTGCTCGTCGTCGTATGCGAGCAGGACCAGTCCGCCTCGCCCACGGCGGCCGTGCGCGCGACGCGGCGGGCGCCCCGCGCGGAGCTGGTGTGGTTGCCCGGCGGGCACTACGCGCCGTTCCTGGACGCGCACGAACGGGCGGTCGACGCCGAGTTGTCGTTCCTGCGCCGACATGTGCTCGATTCCCCGGTGGCCTCCGTCGCCTCCGTGGAGCGCGGATGACGACGGGGGAGATCGAGCTGTCGGCGGGGACGGTCGCGTACCGGGACACGGGTGGCGACGGTCCGGTGCTGGTGCTGCTGCATGGGCTGATGATGGACGCCTCGCTGTGGGACGAGACGATCACCGAGCTCGCCGCCGACCACCGGTGCGTGGCGCCGACCCTGCCGCTCGGGGCGCATCGGCACGGAATGCGGGCCGACGCCGACCTGTCGCTGCCCGGGGTGGCCCGGCTGGTCGCGGAGTTCCTCGACCGCCTCGATCTGCGGGACGTCGTCCTGATCGGCAATGACACCGGCGGTGCGCTCGTCCAGCTCATGATGGGCGACGGTGCGGCGCGGGTGGCGGGGGTCGTGCTCGTGTCGTGCGACGCCTTCGACAACTTCCCGCCCGGGCTGACGGGCCGCACGCTCGTCCTCAGCGGCCGACTCCCACCTCGGCTGTTCGGGATGTTCATGCAACAGATGCGGCTGCGGCCGCTGCGCCGCATGCCGGTCGCCTTCGGGTGGCTGACGCTCCGGGGAGACGCCGCCACCGCTCGGTGGATCAGGCCGGTCCTCGAACGGCCGGAGATCCGCCGCGACGCCGTGCGCACACTGCGCGCGGCGGCGGCGGACAAAGGTCTGCTGCTCGCCGCGGCCGAACGACTGCCGAGCTTCGACCGCCCCGCCCTTGTCGTCTGGGCGCGCGGCGACCGCGTGATGCCACCCGAGCACGGCCGGCGCCTCGCCGCGCTGCTCCGGCGGGGGCGGCTGGTCGAGATCGACGACAGCTACACGCTCGTCCCGCTGGACCGGCCGACGGAACTAGCCCAGGTTATAAGGGAGTTCACCCGGTCGTCCGCGGCCACCTGACAGTCCAGACGGTCTGTCGCGCTCGCCAGCCGTTCTGCAGCCATAGAGCCATACAGCCATACAGCCATACGGGGTCACAGCGTCGTACGGGATTCGAGGTCGGCGCGGGTGTCGTTGCCGTAGACACCCGTCTCGTCGCCCCGGATTCCGTACCAGAGCTGGAAGCGCGCGACCGCGGCCGTGAGCGTGGCGTCGTAGGTGCCGCTCGTGGAGCCGTGGTCGTAGACGTTCGGGATCCGGAGCAACCGTTGCTGCAGGTCCTTGACCGCGGGACCGCTGTCCCCCTCCCGGAGGGTGCCCGCGCCGTCCGGGTCGGCGCTCGCGGACGGGGCCTGGGCGGCTGCCGTCGTGGGCGCGCCGGTCGGGGCTCGCCCGGCCTGTGCTCCGGCCTCCTGCTCACCACCGGGCAGCAGGAGCGCGAGGGCGAAGCCGACGAGGGCGGCCCCCGTGACCCCGATGACGACCGCCGCGCGGCGCTGCCCCGTGCCCCACCCGGACGCCCGCTCGCCCGCTCGCCCACGCCCGCGGTGGACGCCGGGAGCGGAGGAGGGCCCGCGAGCCCCCACCAGTCTCCCGTCCCGGGTGTAGTCCTCGCCCACCAGGACGGGTGGCAGTTCCTCGGTCGCGTCCTCGACCACCGACGGCGTCACGGTGACCGTCGTGGCCGGTACGGCGATGACCTCGTAGTTCTCGTCCGCGTCGGGCCCGTGCTGTTCCTCCCGCACCTCTTTCAGAAGTTGCGCGAGTGCCTCCGTCCGGCGGCGCCGCTGAACGTAGGTGGGTTCGATCGCCCGTCGCCCCCCGGGCTGCCCTGGTTCGGGCGGTGTCGGCACACTGCTCTCCTTCCGTGCGCGCGGTTTCACGCCATCCCCGTGGAGTGATACGCGGCCGGCGGCCCCGGGGTTCAACGACGCCCCAGGCCCCCGAGCCCACGTGGTCGTACAACGTGAAGAATGGGCAAATAGCGGGTAGGACCACCTTCGGGGAGCGGAGAGGGTCGCCGTGGCTGCGAGCGAAGAACGAGACGTGTCGGCCGCCCGCCGGCGCTTCGACATGGCGGACGCCGCGCCGCTGCTGCTCGACGCCAGGATGACGGTGACCAGCTGGACCGCGGACGCCGAGCGCCTGCTGGGGTACGCGCCCTCCGAGGTCATGGGCCGCCGCGCCGCCGACCTGCTGCTTCCGGAGGACGCGGCGCGGATCCCCGACCTTACGGCGCGGTGCCGCGACGGCGGCGGCTGGGCGGGACTGCTGTCCGCGCAGCACCGGGACGGGCACGCGGTCCGGGTGATGGTCCGGGCCGTCCCGATACGCGAGAGCGGCGGTCCGACGCGCTGGGTGGTGCTGCTCGCCGATCTGGCCGGTGGCCCCGGCTGGGACATGAGCCGGTCGGTGCTGGAGCGGATGAACGCCCGCTCGCCGGTGGGCATCGCCATCGTGGACACGGACCTGCGCTATGTGTGGTCGAACGCCGCGCTGGAGCAGTTCGGCGGGGGCCCGCCGCACCAGCGGCTGGGGCGCAGGCTCGCCGACATCCAGCCGGGTCTGGACGCCGAGACGCTGGAGGCGCAGATGCGCCGGGTGCTGGAGAGCGGCCGGCCCGTCGTCGGGTACGAGCACGTGGGCCGCGTACGGTCCGCGCCGCATCGCGAGTCCGCTCACTCCCTGTCGTTCATCCGGCTGGAGGACGACCACGGCCGCCCGATCGGGGTCTACTACACCGTTGTCGACGTCACCGATCGCTACCGTGCGCGACGGCGGCTGGCGCTGCTCGACCGGGCCGGCGAGCACATCGGGCGCAGTCTGGACATCCTGCACACCGCGCAGGAGCTGGCCGATGTCGCCGTACCGGGGCTGGCCGACTTCGTCACCGTGGACCTGCTGGAGTCCGTGCTCAGGGGAGCCGAGCCGGTGCCCGGCCGGCTGAGCGACACGGACGTGGTGTCACTGCGGCGTGCCGGACAGCAGTCGGTCCGGGCCGGTATCCCGGAAACCGCTGTCGAGGTGGGTGAGGCCGCGACCTACCAGACGACCTCTCCCCCGGTCCGCGCTCTGGCCGAGGGCCGGTCCTGGCGTGAGGCGCGGCTGGATCCGCAGGCCAGGAAGTGGAGCACGAGCTCCCGCGAGGGCCCGGCCGCCTCCTTCCTCGACCTCGGACTGCACAGCGCGATGATCGTGCCCGTCCGGGCCCGTGGCGTCACGCTGGGGATCACCACGTTCTTCCGGCGCGACTGCGAGGACCCCTTCGACGAGGACGATCTGAGCCTGGCGGAGGAGTTCGTCGGCAGGGCGGCCCTGTGCCTCGACAACGCCCGTCGTTACACCCGTGAGCGCGACGCGGCACTCGTCCTCCAGCGCAATCTGCTCCCGCACCGCTTCCCCGAGCAGAACGCGGTGGAGGTCTCGGCCTGCTACCGGCCCGCGGACGAGCTGACGGGCCTCGCCGGGGACTGGTTCGACGTCATTCCGCTGTCCGGGGCCCGGGTGGCACTGGTCGTGGGCGAGGTGACCGGTCACGGCATCGACGGCGCCGCCGCCATGGGGCGGCTGCGGGCCGCCGTACAGACCCTCGCCGATCTGGACCTGTCGCCCGAGGAGGTGCTCGCACACCTGGACGACCTGGTCAGCCGGGCCGCCCGGGAGGAGGGCAGCGGCGCGGACACCCTCACCAGCGGGATGCAGGCCGTCGGAGCCAGCTGTCTGTACGTCGTGTACGACCCGGTGAGCGGGCGGTGCGCGATGGCGGGCGCGGGGCATCCCGCACCCGCGGTCATCGCTCCCGACGGCACCGTCACGTTCGCGGAGCTTCCCCGCGGCCCCGTGCTGGGTGTCGCCGGACTGCCCTTCGAATCGGTGGAGCTCACCCTGGAGGAAGGCAGTGTGCTCGCCCTGCACACCGACGGGCTGATCGCCACGCCCCGCACGGGACGGGATCCGGATGCGGGCCGGGAGCGGCTGCGGGGCGCGTTGGCCTCGCACCGTCAGCCGTTGGACGGCATGTGCCGCACGATCGTGGACGATCTCGTGCCGTCGCGGCCGTACGACGACGTGGCGCTGCTGATGGCGCGCACTCGGCGGCTCGGCGCCGAGCAGGTCGCGACCTGGGACCTGTCCACGGATCCGGCCATGGTCACCGAGGCCAGGAAGGTGGCGACGCAGCAGCTGAGCGCGTGGGGCCTGGACGAGCTGGCCTTCACCACCGAGCTGGTCGTGAGCGAGCTCGTCACCAACGCGATCCGGTACGCCTCGGGGCCGATCCGGCTGCGTCTGATCACCGACCGGGCGCTGATCTGCGAGGTCTCCGACGGCGCCGCGACCGCCCCGCATCTGCGGCATCCGAAGACCACCGACGAGGGTGGCCGCGGGCTGTTCCTGATCTCCCAGTTCACCCGGCGCTGGGGCACCCGCTACACCCCCGAGGGGAAGGTCATCTGGGCCGAGCAGTCGCTGACCACCCAGCCCGCGATGTGACGGACGGACGCGCGGCCGCGGGGTTCAGCAGTCGCGGAACTCGGGTGACTGGTTGAGGATCTGCGAACGCTGCGAGGTGAACCGGGAGTGGGTCGCGCCGCCCCGGTCCTCGGGGCGGAAGACGGCGACGCGGTGGCAGTTCATGAAGGCGAGGGTGACGCCGAAGTGCCGCTCCAGGCTGCCGCGGATCGCGTCGCTGGCGAGGGCCCGCAGCAGCTGGCCGCGTTCCTTCTCGGAGGGCGGCGGAGTGTGGTTGTCGGCGAACTCAGCTGTCCCGTCACGGAGTTGATGAGCCAGGTCGGCGATGAGGTCGTACGCGTACGGCAGGGACGTACGGACGGTGTCCACGAAGTCCGCTTCGCGGACCGGACCGCGTTCGGCTTCGGCGAGCAGCTTCGGGGAGACGTCGAGTGACATGAGAGTGGCAGTCCTGTCGGTAGGTGGTTCGTGGTGCGCGGGTCGCCATCGGGTCGTACGTGGGGGATCAGTCGGAGGACGACTCGAGGGCGGTGGGGCCGTGCCGGAAGTCGGGGTCGATCTGTGCGGAGAGGTCGGTGCCGGTGGCCCGGTCGGCCCAGGCGGCGGCGTTGCGGAGGTGGAAGGCGACGGCGTGTTCCTGGAAGGCCGTCCAGTCCTTGGTACGGGCGTCCAGGGCCGTCCGCATGCGGCGCAGCGCGTGGATGTTGTGCGGTTCGAGGTCGCCGTGGGGTCGGCCCTGCTCCTGGGCGCGCACCCAGGAGGAGTGCCGGACGTACGTCAGGAGGTCGTCGCCGACGTGTTCCTTGAGGAAGAGCAGGTCGTCCTCGCCTGTGACCTTGTTGCCGATCACCGCGATCGGGATGCCGAACTCCTCGGCGTGGTCGCGGTACTGGCGGTAGACGGAGACGCCCTTGCGGGTGGGTTCGGCGACCAGGAAGGTCATGTCGAAGCGGGTGAACAGTCCGGAGGCGAAGGCGTCGGCACCGGCGGTCATGTCGACGACGACGTACTCGCCGGGCCCGTCGACGAGATGGTTGAGGTACAGCTCCACCGCTCCGAGTTTGGAGTGGTAGCAGGCCACGCCGAGATCGCTCTCGTCGAACTCACCGGTGACCATCAGCGGTACGCCGCCCACCCGTTGGAGGTGCGGGGTGTGCACCGGGTCGTCGCCGAGGAGGCGCAGCAGGCGTGAGCCGCGGCCCGGCGGGGTGGTCTTGATCATGGCCTCGGGCGCGGTGATGCGCGGGTTGCTGCCGCGCAGGTGGGCCTTGATCTCGCCGAGTCGCGTACTGAGGGGCGGGGCGGCGAAGGTCTCGTCGTCGCCGAGGCCGAGGGCGTGTGCCAGGTGCTGGTTGATGTCGCCGTCGATGGCGACGACGGGCGCGCCGGAGTGCGCCAGCTCGCGGGAGAAGAGGGCCGACAGCGTGGTCTTGCCGCTGCCGCCCTTTCCGACGAAGGCCGCGCGCATGTCAGCCCTCCGGGCGCAGCAGGCCGCGCTCGTACGCCTTGGCCAGTCGCTGGGGTACGAGGTGGGAGGCGCCGTCGACGGTGATCGGGACGAGTCGCGCCGTGGCGGCCTTCCACTGGGCGCGGCGGTGGCGGGTGTTGCTGCGGGACATCTTGCGTTTGGGCACGGCCATGTCGGTCTCCAAGGTAGGTGGACACGACTGACGCTATCTGAAAATGGATCTCATTTCCAAGCTGGCGCGCGGGACGCGCGGGATGCGCACGGAGCATGCGCGAGACACAGAGGGCGCGCCGACAGCCGTGCGACCAAGCGAAGTTGACAGATTGTTGACCAATTCCTAGGCGAGTGGTGACCGACGCCGCCACTATGGTCGGCCGCATGTCCTCACACCCCCCACGGACTCCGGCTCTCCCTGTCCTCCCGTATCGGAAACCGACCCGTGACCGGGACTACTGGGTCTTCGACGATGTGCTGCCCGACGTGGACGCCGTCCGGGCGCGCTGTCTCGCCAAGGACGAGTGGGCCAAGGGCTACCCGTACACCTCGGAGAGCTGGCCGGGCCTGCGGACGATGCCGGGGCTCGAACCGGGTGAACTGGCCCGTGTGGAACGGCTGGTGAAGAAGGCCACCGGCGCGAAGGAGCTGTGGGTGCAGAGCACGCCCTCCGGGGGCACGCTCAATCACAACTGCGTCCAGGTGGTAGGCAAGGACGAGGGCCAACCGCGCCCGCACACCGACTCCCGCGCGCTGTGCCGGTACGCCGCCGTGCTCTATCTCAACCCGGTCGTACCCAAGAGCTGCGGAACGAGCTTCTACCGGCAGAGCCTGCCCGGCGGCCGACTCGGCGGGAACGTGGTGGCGGCTCCGCACAACAACCTGGTCGACGCGCTCGGTACGCGCTTCGTGGCGCCGGACTCCTTCGTCGAGGACCTCGAGGTCCCGCACCGCTACAACCGGCTGCTCCTCTACCACGCCAACCTGATGCACAGCGCCACCGGCTACTGGGGCAGCACGATGGAGGACAAGCGGATGACCGCGGCCTTCTTCTGGTTGGCGTGAGCCCGCACCCCGACGCCGAGCGGCCCCGGACCTTGGGGCCCGGGGCCGCTCGGCTGTGCGGGGCGGTGGTGCTCAGTTGCCCATGAGTTCGCGTTCGATGGAGGCCAGCTCGTCGGCGCTGCCCTGGACCTTGGGGCCGGTGAACCACTTGCGGGCCGACAGCATCCACCAGGCGCCGGCGAAGCCGAGGACGGCGACGACCGCGATCGGCGCGTAGTTGAAGGACTTGGCGGTGACCGGGCTGACCTGCGGGAGCATGAAGAGAACGGTCACGCAGGCGACCCAGCCCACGGCGACGACCGCGACGGGCTTGCTCCAGCGGCCGAGGTTCCAGGGTCCGGCCGCGAAGTCGTCGCCCTGGCGCAGCCGCAGATAGATCGGGATGACGTAGGCGATGAACAGTCCGATGACCGCGATCGAGGTGACGGCGGCGTACGCGGTGGGGTTGATCAGGTAGGGCAGGCCGAGGAGGAAGGCGCCGCCCGAGGCGAGCCACACCGCGTTGGACGGCGTCCGGGTGCGGTCACTGATCCGGTGCCAGAACGCCGAGCCCGGCAGCGCGCCGTCCCGCGAGAAGGCGTAGATCATCCGGGAGTTGGCCGTCACCGAGGACATGCCGCAGAAGAACTGGGCGCCTATGACGATGAGGAGCAGCAGCTTGCCGCCGGTGTCGCCCAGGGCGTCGAGGAAGATCTGCACCGGGGGCACACCGGTGGAGCTGCCGAGCGCGCCGTCGTAGCTCTGGATCGCGAAGGTGACGCCGATCAGCAGGATCCAGCCCGCCACCAGCGAGACGAGGATGGAGTTGACGATGCCGCGCGGTCCGGAGCGGGCCGCGTCGTGGGTCTCCTCGGTCATGTGGGCCGAGGCGTCGAAGCCGGTCAGGGTGTACTGGGCGAGCAGCAGGCCCAGCAGGGAGACGTACAGGCCGGATCCCCAGCCGGTGTTGTTGACGAAGTGGCCGAAGACGAAGCCCGCCGACTGGTGGTGGGAGGGGAAGACGACCAGCGCGAGGACGACGACCGCCACCCCGATGACCTGCCACCACACGCTGATGTTGTTGAGCAGGGCGACGAGCTTGACGCCACGCACGTTGAGGAGCGCGTGGACGAGCAGGGTGATGCCGAAGAGGAGCACGGTGTGGCCGGGGGTGGCGGTGAAGCCGAACTGGAGGTCCAGGAAGGCGTTGAGGAACTGGGCCAGACCGAAGTCGATGCCCGCGGTGACGGCGACCTGGCCGAGGAAGTTGAACCAGCCCGTGAACCAGGCCCAGGCCGGGCCTCTGCTCTTGGCGAGCTTGGCCGCCCAGTAGTAGAGGCCGCCCGCGGTCGGGTAGCTGGAGCACACCTCGGCCATGCCCAGGCCGACGGTGAGGGTGAGGACACCGACGATCGGCCAGCCCCACACCATGACGGCGGGGCCGCCGGTGTTCATGCCGAAGCCGTAGAGCGTCATACAGCCGGAGAGGATGCAGATGATCGTGAACGAGACGGCGAAGTTCGAGAACGGCGACATGCTGCGCTCGAGTTCCTGCGCGTAGCCGAGCTGGTGCAGCCGGGCCTCGTCGTCGGTCATCGTGGGTGCCGCGCTGTCGTTCGGTCCGGGTGAGCCGGTCTTGTCCAGGGTGTTGTCCGAAGCCACGGGTGATCCCCTTTGTGTGCTGGGCCGGTTGGGAGGGTGTACGGCGCGGACGGCGCACCTCGCGCGAAGGGCGCGAGCGGCGCGGTGGCGGGGGTGGCGGGTGGGTGACGGTTACTGCGACGTCATGCCGCCGTCGACCGCGACGACGCTTCCGGTCATGAAGCTCGCCTCGTCGGAGGCGAGGAAGAGGGCCACGTTCGCAATCTCGCGGGGCTGCCCCGGACGCCCGATGGGCTGGAAGGAATCGATGGTGTCGTAGACGTGCTCAAGGCCGCCGAGGAGCTTGGCGTGCGCGTGGTTGATCGGCGTGTCGACCCATCCCGGGCAGATCACGTTGCAGCGGATGCCCTGCTTGACGTAGTCCAGTGCCACGCCCTTCGTGAGCATCACGCTGGCACCCTTGGAGGCAGAGTAAACAGTGAGGAAGGGCTCGCTGACCAGCCCGTTGACGCTGGAGATGTTCACAATCGAGCCGCCGCCCGCGGTGAGCATGTGCGGGATGACCGCACGGCAGCCGTAGAGCTGGCCCTTGACGTTCACATCAAGGGTCTTGTCGATGATGTCGTCGGGGACCTCGTGCAGCAGCCCCGGCAGGTTGACGCCCGCGTTGTTGACCAGGACGTCCACGCGGCCCCAGCGGGCCACGACGGCCTCGACCATCGCGTCGACCTCGGCGCTGGAGGACACGTCCACCGCGCGGCCCTCGGCCACTCCGCCGGCCGCGGTGATCTCCGCGGCCGTCTCCCGCGCGGTCTGCTCGGACAGGTCGGCGCACAGCACCTTGCCGCCCTCCTCCGCCAGCCGGTGGGCGATCGCCCGGCCGATGCCGGAGCCGGCACCGGTCACGACGCAGACCTTGTCCGCGACCCGGCCCGTGGGCGGCGCGGAGGGGGTGGTGGTCGGAGTGGCCATGGGCTCTCTTTCCGGTCGCGTGACGGGTTTTGATGCTTGGAACATTCGCCAACGACCCGTCCGGTCGAGCTGCGGGGAGCAGGCGATCACGGACCAGAGAGCGCTTCTGGTCTGTGCTTTCGCCGTGGGGGTGCCCTAATGTTGGGGCGTCCGGGCCCATAAGTCATTGGACGATCTCCCAACAATCGAGCGTTCGATCCGTGGGACCTTCCGAACGCCCGCACGATCACCGGGGGCACGAATTGATCGATCTCGACGGCAAGGTGGCCGTGGTCACCGGCGCGGCCAGCGGTATCGGACGGGCCATCACGCGCGGGTTCGTGGCGGCCGGGGCGAAGGTGCTCGCCGCCGACATCGACGAGGCGGGGGTGTGGCGTACGGCCGAACTGTGCGACGACCCCACCGCGGTCGAGCCGCTGCGCGCCGACGTCTCCGACCCCGACGACGTCGCCGCGGCCGTGGAGACGGCCGAGCGGACCTGGGGCCGCGTCACCACGATGGTCAACAACGCGGCCATCTCGATTCCCGGCAATGTGCTGGAGACCTCCGTCGAGGACTTCGACCGCATGCTCGCGGTCAACCTGCGCGGGGTCTTCCTCGGCTGCAAGTACGCGGTACCCGCGCTGCTGCGCGCGGGCGGCGGCTCGATCATCAACATGGGCTCGGTCAACAGCCTCGTCGCGGAACCCGTACTGGCCGGATACACCGCGAGCAAGGGCGGTGTCCTGATGCTGACCAAGGCGGTGGCCCGCGACTTCGCCACCTCCGGCGTGCGCTGCAACTGCATCTGCCCCGGCTGGGTCGACACGCCCATCAACCTCGCCCACGCCGAGCGGATGGGCGGAATCGAGTCGGTCCGGGACGCGCTGCCGTCCTGGCAGCCGATCGGGCGCGAAGGGCGCCCTGACGAGATCGCGGCGGTCGCGCTGTTCCTGGCCTCGGACCTGTCCGCGTTCATGACCGGGTCGGCCGTCGTCGCCGACGGCGGCATGACGGCGATCTGAGGACGGAGCGCGATGACCACCCACACGGCCGGCGGTGCGAGCGGCACGCTGGAGACACTGACCGCCGCACTCGGCAACGACGTGCTGCGCGCGGTACTGCTGCCCGAACCGTCCTTGCCCGTGGGCGGCGTACGGGTGCACGAGCCGGGCACGGCGCAGAGTCCCGGGCGCGGTGACATCGTCCTCGCCATCGGCATGGACGACGTGACGGCGGTGACCGCGCTGCTGCGCCGGCTCGGCGGAGTGGCCGCGGCGGTGGCCACGAAGTGCCGTGTCCAGGACGACGCGGACGTCCTGCGGGCCGCCGCGGACTCCGGGTGCGGCGTGCTCGTACTGGACGAGGGCATCGACTGGCTGCAGGCGGTGGCCCTGCTGCAGGGTGAGATCGCCCGGCACGCCGCCGACTCCGGTCCGGAGCCGTCTGGGGGCGTCGACCTGTTCGAACTCGCCGACATGGCGGCCGACGCGGTCGGCGGCCCCGTGACGATCGAGGACCCGCGGGGCTGGCTGCTCGCCTACTCCAGTGACCAGACCGGAGGCGATCCGGTGCGGGCGGAGACGCTGCTGAGCCGCCGTGCGCCGACCGGGTTCTCGCAGGCGCTCGCGGCGCGCGGGGTCCCACAGGAGATCGCTCGCAGCGAGGGCCCGGTCGTGGTGCGCGGGGTGGCGGAGGGCGCCGCCGACCGGCTCGCCGTGGGACTGCGCGCCGGGAGCTTCGGCCTCGGGTCGATGTGGGCGGTGGTGTCCGGGGCCGAGCGGCGGCAGGTGACGGCGTTCGCGCGGATCGCCCACCGGGTCGCGGTGCATCTGATGCGGCGCAGGACCGAGGACTACCGCACCCACCGGGTCGAGATGGAACAGCTGGCCGTCCTGCTGCACGGCGGTCCCACCGTCACCGGCTCCGGCGACTCCATCGAACTCCCGCGCGGCACCCACTGGGTCGCCGCGCTGGCCGTCGCCCCCAACGACCCCTCCGAGCGCGCCATCGCCCGCTCCCGGCTGGAACACGGGCTCGCGCTGATGCAGCGGTCCCGGGATCTGACCGTGCACGCCGGGCAGTTGTCCAACCTCTGGTACCTCGTCCTGACGGTCGGCCGTCTCCAGGAGAACTCCGCGGCGACGGTACGGGACTGGCTGCGGGACCTGCTCGACGACGGGACCGGGGACCGTATGCCCATCTACGCGGGCGTCGGTTCGGCGGCCGACGACCGCGGCGGACTGCCCAGGTCACGCAAGGAGGCCGAGCGGGCGCTGGCCGTGGCCCGCCTCGCGCCCGCGCCCGGCGCCCCGCTCGTCTTCGAGGACTGCTGGGCGCGCGCCGCCCTCATCCGGGTGCTCGACCCGACCGTGGTCGCCGACCTGGAGACGGTGACACCCCTGTGGCGTCTGCGCGAGCAGGACACGGCCCACGGCACGGACTACCTCCCCACGCTGCACGCCTGGCTGGAGCACCAGGGCAACATCCGCACCGCCGCGCAGCGGTTGCACATCCATGCGAACACCCTGCGCTACCGACTGACGAAGATCGAACAGACCGTCGGTATCAATCTCGCCGATCCCGACATCAGGCTCGTCCTCGCCCTCCAGCTCAAGGCACTCGACCCCGCCTGACCCACCCGTCCCGTACGACCTCGCCCTCCACCTCGGAGAACGCTGCCCGCTCGGGGAGAAACGCCCCCGACTTCCACCCACTATTTCCGGACATGCGTGGGCCACAGCTCAGTTACAGCTTGCTCAAGTCCTGGTGGCCGGACGGTGAGCTGGTCATGATGAGCGCATGACGTTGGCCTCGCGTGCCATGACACAACTGGCGGGCTGGCCGGACCTCGCGGAGGCCCGGCCGAGCTGCGGCACAGGGCGGGCGCTGAGTTCGGCGCAGGGCGAGATCGTGCACTTCCATTCGGATCACGATGTCGACCTGCACCTCACAGCGCGTGCCATTCACCGTTTCCAGGATCATCTCAGGGGCGCCAGCGCGGTCCGGATGGTGCCCGAATCGCGGTGGGTGACCATACGCCTCGAAGTGGACGCCGACATCGGTCTGCTCCTCACTCTGGTGAGCCTCGCTCTTCAGTCCCACCAGACATGGCCGGTTCCGGGCGACTCTCCGTCGGCGGGCTGCAACGACCTGCGCAGCATGGTGCTTCCACGCGACAGCGTCGGCTGAGACGTCACCGACGCAGGGCGGGGGCGGGCGGTGGGGCTGACCAGTCGATCAGCATCACGTCGGCACTGGCGCCGCCGGCCAGGCCGAACAGCGCCACTGTGTCACCCGGCCACAGGCGGCCTTGTTCCGCGGCGAGGGAGAGCGGGAGGGTGGCGGCTCCCATGTTCCCCGTGCGGTGGAAGGTGGGTACCACGAGGTCTGCCCGGACGCCGAGACATGCGCGGACTTCGTGGACGAAGGGGACCGATGGCTGGTGGACCCACAGGAGTCCGAGCGCGTTCGGATCGGTGTCCTGTTCCGGGCGTGGCTGAGGCTTCCACGGGCACGGCTGCGCCCATGTCCCCGCCGGTCAGGGAGCCTAGCCCGGTACGCAGCTCGTCGTGGCCGGTCAGTGACCAGCGGCTGAGCGGGCTCAAGGTCTCTCCGCATGCCACGAGAACGCGGTTGTACCGGCCGCAGCGGATGCCCGTCGCCCCGGACGATGCTGATCAACTGGGTGATCGGGGCGCTCGCCGCGTTCAGTTCAGTTTGTACTGGCGTGCGTCGTGCTGGGCCCGCCACGCCTTTTCGGCCTCCTGGTAGGCCGCCATCGCGCTCTGGTCGTGCGAGGTTCGCCAGATGGATACGGGGACGCACGGTGAAGTGCTGGGAGTAGTAGACGAACACCGGGATCCGTGATCCAAGGGCGTCCCAGGCCTGCTTGTACATGGTGTGGCGGCGGACCGCGGCACGGAGCCGGTCGAGCCAGTCATCCAGCTTCGTGGCAGTGGGCAGCGGGCAGCGGTGCGCCGGGGAGATCCACCGTCTGCTCTGGGCGGCTGTGGAGCCGCCTGTCGACCCGTTCAACCGGCCTGGGCACCGGGGGACTTCGGACTGCGAGTGCCGCTGTCGCAGCGGCGATGCGGAAGTTGTTCGCCGCGTGGCGCGATGCGATGCCGCCGGCGCACAACTGGCCAAGACGCACCTTCCGTGCGCGTCCGGGGCGCGAGTTCGTGGATTCCCACGTCACAGAGCGTATGCGCCTCCGCTTCGGGGGCACACGGCGGTGCATCGGGTGCGAAAGCCACCCAGCCGAAGACCGCCGCGAGGCGCCGACCCGTGGGAGTCCCGATGCCGACCGCCGTGCCGGAGAGAGCCGCAGGAGCGACTGGGGAAGGACCCGAAGCGGTCCGGCCGGGCCGCTCGTCCGTCGTGCCCCGCGGTACCGGCAGGACCGCCGCGCGCATCGGCGTACTGACCGTCTGCCAGGCCGCCCTGGTGGTGGGCTTCGGGCTGCTGATCACGGGCCCCGCCCGGAACGTGTGGCCGCTGACGGTCGAGGACAACGTCAACGAGGGATTCGAGCGGATCCGTACGGGCCCGCTCACCACCCTGTCGTACCTCGGCTCGGAGGCGGGCAACACCCTCACGGTGATCGCCATCACCCTGCTGAGCTGCGTTGCCCTGCTGCTCGTACCCCGGCTGCCGATGTGGCGCCAGGCGGTCTTCCTCGCCGTCGCCGTCTCGCTCCAGTCACTGGTGTTCGTGGCCGTCACCGAGTCGGTGGACCGCACCCGCCCGGACGTGCACCGCCTCGACGCCTCCCCGCCCACGTCCAGTTACCCCTCCGGCCACACCGGCGCGGCCACCGCGCTGTATGCCGGACTCGCGGTGCTCGTGCTGTCCCGGGTCCGCAGGCCGTGGCGGTGGCCGCTGGCCGGGCTGCTGTTCCTCGTACCGCTGGCCGTCGGCGTCGCCCGCCTCTACCGAGGCATGCACCACCCCACGGACGTGATCGGCGGAATGGCCAACGGCGCCCTGTCCCTGCTGATCGTCGGCCGTGCCCTGTTCACCGACAGGTCCGTGGCCGTTGTCCCCTCGCCACGGACCGGGCACACCGACGCGACCGCCGAGGTCGAGGAGCGCGAGCCCGGCAGCACCGCCGTGATCTTCAACCCCACGGTGACCGGCGAAGCGACCCGCGAGAAACTGCGGCGGATCCTCGAACAACACGGCCACCGCGCACCGGCGTTCATCGAGACCACCGCCGACGACCCCGGCACCGGCCAGGCGGCCGGTGCGGTCCGTGACGGAGCGACGCTGGTCGTGGTCTGCGGCGGCGACGGAACCGTCAGGGCGACCGCGGACGCACTGGCCGACAGCGGGGTACCGCTCGTCGTGGTGCCCTGCGGCACCGGAAACCTGCTGGCCCGCAACCTCGGCCTGCCGCTCACCCCCGCCACCGCGCTCGACGCCGCGCTGTCCGGTGCCCCGCACCGCCTCGACCTCGGCCGCATCGAGGGCGACGGCCTCGCCCCCACCCACTTCGCCGCGATGTCCGGGGCCGGGCTCGACGCCGCGATGCTGGAACACACCGACGACCGCGCCAAGTCCGCCGTCGGCTGGCCCGCCTACCTACTCGCCATCATCGGCTCGCTGAGCACGCCCCGGATGCGGCTGACAATCCGGCTCGACGACGCGCCCGTCCTGCACCGTACGGCCCGGATGGTGCTCGTCGCCAACGTCGGCACCGTACAAGGCGGTCTCACGCTCCTCCCGGCGGCCCGGCCCGACGACGGACTGCTGGATCTGCTGATCCTCGACCCGCGAGGCCCCGGTGGCTGGATGCGTGCCCTGGGCGTGCTGGTGCGCGGCCGCAGGCGGAACGCGCGGCCCACGACCGTGGACACGCTCGTCCCCGAGGGCACCGGCACGAAGGGCGTGCCGGTGGAGTTCCGCACCTTCCGGCGGGCCGAACTCACCTTCGCCGCCCCGCAGTCGCGTGAACTCGACGGCGACCCGGTGTCCCACGGCCGACGTCTCACCGCCGAGGTCAGGCCCGGCGCGCTGACCGTCCTGCTGCCCACCCGGGAGAAGTGAATGGGCACCGCCACCAAGGTCCCCGAGACCCGCGACATGACCGGCGACGAACTCTCGGCCGACGAGGCACTGGCGTCGCTGCGCCGCTACGGCCGCTGGCCCCTGCTGCGCGACTCCTTCGTCCGGTTCCGCTACGCCGACGGCTTCAGCCACTCCCGCGCGCTCGCCCTCCAGACGGTACTGGCGGTGATCCCGCTGGCCATCGCCTTCGTCGGGCTCTCCACCGCGCTGCACACGGAGAACATCGGCAGGCTCGCCGAACTGACCATCCACCGGATCGTGCAGGGGCCCAGCGCCGACGTCGTCGACGACGCACTGGACCGCAGCCGCCACAGCGCGGGCGACGGTGACCAGATCGCCCTCTGGTTCGGCCTGGTCTTCTCACTGGTCAACGTCACCACCGCGATGTGCCAGATCGAACGCGGCGCCAACCGGATCTACGGGAACGAACGGGACCGCCCCTTCCACCAGAAGTACCTGCGCGGGCTCGTGATGTCCCTCAGCGCCGGGATCCCGCTCGGCCTCGGGTTCATCGTGATGGTGGCCGGCGGCGACCTGGCCGCCGCGGCGGTGACGGTGTATCACCTCGACGGCGACGCCAGGACCGTCTGTGAGATCCTGCGCCGGCCCTTCGGCCTGCTGCTCGCCCTCCTTTCGGCCAGCGCGATCTTCCGCCGGTCCCCCCGGCGCCGACAGCCCGGCTACACCTGGCTGGCCTTCGGCGCCGCCGTGTATCTCGTGCTGTGGACGGCCCTGACCTGGCTGCTGAGCCTGTACCTGGGCATCAGCGGGTCCTTCGACACGATCTACGGCCCGCTCAGCGCCTTCATGTCACTGCTGCTCTGGGCCTACCTGACCTCCATCGCCCTCTTTCTGGGGCTCTCCTTCGCCGCACAGTTGGAGGCCGCGCGGGCGCTGCGGCCCGGTCCGATCACAGCCGACCCGGGAGTCTGAAGGGTGGTCCGCGCCACGGCCCAGCGCCTTCGTGACCGTCGCCGCCGGGCGGCCGACCGGAGATTCGGCATCCATCTGCTCGGTTCGGCCGCCGTCGCCGCCGTCGCCGCCGTCCCCTTCGGTCTGCTGCTCGTCCTGGTCGAGGGGCACTGGCAGCCGCTGCGCCGTCTCGACGTGGGCGCGGCACGGCGGTTGAACGAGACCGCCCTCGAACACCCGGCGTGGACGGACACCCTTCGTTTCCTGTCCGACCGGGTGTGGGACCCGTTCACCCTGCGGACGGTCCTCGCGCTGCTGACTGTGTGGCTGTTGTACCGCCGGGCCTGGCGACTCGCCGCCTGGTCCGCCGTGACGGCCGTGGCCGGGGGACTCGTCGGGTTGCTGGTCAAAACGGTGGTCGAGCGGGCCAGACCGGCCCTGGAGGACCCGGTCGCGCACGCACCGGGATTCTCCTTCCCCTCGGGGCACGCGATGACCGCGACCACCTCGTTCGCGGTCCTGCTGCTGGTCCTGCTGCCCATGGTGCCGCGCGCTCTGCGGGCGCTGTGCTGGTGCGCCGCGGTCGTGTCCGTGCTCGGCGTCGGCTTCACCCGGATCGCTCTCGGCGTGCACTGGTTCAGCGATGTCGTGGGCGGCTGGCTCCTGGGCCTCACCGTCGTCGCCCTCACCACCTGGGCCTTCGAGGCCTGGCGCACCGACGCGGGCCGCGGACATGCCGGGTTGAGGGAGGGACTGGAGCCCGAACTCACCGGTGCCAGGCTCCGGACACAGGGTGGTACGCAACACCCTTAGAGAGTGGGCACGTTCTGCGCACTCCGGGTCCGTGAGCGGCGTACCGAGGAAGGTGTCGAGGGCGTGGTCGTACGCCGCAGCCGCCACGTCGAGCAACTGGTGTTTCCTCGGCGGCGAGTTCGACCGGACTGGAGCCGCGGTCCGCCGGATCGCTGCGGCGTACGCACAGGCGGGTCGTGCGCGGACTTCGCCCCACCCCGCCGGTCGAACCTGCTGCGTCGCACACCTGCGCCGCGGCGGAACCGGTGCCGCCCGGCGCAACTCCTCCAGTCCCGACCGAAGTTGGAGCTGCCCTGTGTCCAGGAAGTCCCTGCCGACGCGGCTTGCCGCCACCGCCGCGCTCCTGCTCGCCGCAGGCGCGCTGTCCGCGCCCGCCGCCTCAGCCAAGCCCTCGGACGCCTCCCCCGGCGACGCCTCGTGCTGACCGTGACCACCAACCCGACCAGCACCGCCTACGACAACCGCCACGTAGACGTCACCGGCTCCGTCACCAAGGCCGACGGCACCCCGGCGCCCAACATCCCCGTCACCATTCAGGAGGTCGTCCGATTCACCACCTGGAACCCGTGGGGCGACCCGATCGACCCCAACTACTACGAGCCGAGCCGCGTGACTTGGGCAAGCCGGTCACCGACGCAAGCGGGAAGTTCACCGTCCCCGACGTCGGCATCGACCACGTGACCGGCAGCAGCCTGCTCAACGTCCAGCACGGGGTACAGATCACGGCTCTCTACGACGAGGACGGCGACCTCAACACCCCGCAGGACGGCTACTTCGCGGACACCACCGTGGCCGCCAACACCAAGTCCAGCTCCGTCAGTTACAGGTCAACAAGAAGAAGGTGAAGGCGGGCGACATCCTCACCGTCCAAGGCAAGGTCACCCTCCCCAAGGGGGTCGAGCCCGGGGGCACCGAGGTCTTCCTCCAGACCTACTGGGAGAACGAGTACCACGTGAAGACGACCACCGAGGACGACGGTTTCTTCGTGCTGTCCGTGCGCGTCTCGCGCGACGACGACACGTTCGAGCTGCGCACGGCTCCGACGGACCTCTACGTGGCGGGCGCGAACGAGCCGCTCCCGATCACCAACACCTCGCTCCCCCGCACGTAGCCCTCCACAGGAAGCGAAGTTCTTGGGTTCAGTCGATTGATCCCTCGAACGTGATCATCCGAGAAGGAAACTGACTGACGCAGATGCGGCCTTCGTCTGATCCCGTGCTCGGTCACAGAGGCACAGGAACAGCGCGAAGGCCGTGGGCGTGAGTTTCCCACTTCCGGTCGGAGTTGTACGCGTGCATGACCGGCGCCGGGCTCTGACCGGGCGTTGGGGTCCCCGAAGACGAACCCGCCCCCGTGCCACGACGGCCCGCCGCACATCATCGAAGGCACCGTCGTCCGCCTGCCGCTGCCGACGCGGAATACCGGCGAGAGCTAAGTAAGTGGCGGAACAAGGCGCCTTTTAGGACTTCGTGGGCATGCGCAGCAGGTCGGCCAGCTCGGCGTCGTAGAAGCGCTCGGGGTCGAACCCCATCCCGGTGAAGTGGCCGGCGAGTTCGAGGGACAGGACACCGTGCAGGCGGGTCCAGAAGGTCAGGGCCCGGTGGAGCGTGGCGGGCGGGGCGGGGTGGCCACCCGCCCAGTCCCGGTGGTCGGCGAGGTGGGCATCAAACGGGGTCGCCGGGTCGTCCGCGGGCAGTTCGGCGCACGCGTCGAGCAGGCCCGCCATGATCTCGGAGGCGATCGCGGTGATGTCGTCGGGCGCGTGGTAGCCGGGGACAGGGGTGCCGTAGACGAGGAAGTACCGATGGGGGTCGGCCAGGGCCCAGCCGCGCAGCGCGTACGCGAGGCCGGCCGGGTCGGCACCCTCGGTGCGGGCCGCACGGAAGGTGTCGGCGAGGCTGCGGTACGCGTCCCTGACCAACTCGGTGATCAGCTCGTCACGGCTGGCGAAGTACCGGTACAGCGCGGGCCCGCTCATACCCATGCGCTTGGCGATCGCGTTGAGGGAGAGCGCGGACGCCCCCGCCGTGGCGATCTGCTCCCAGGCATGCTCCTTGATCTCCGCACGCACCTGGGCGCGGTAGCGCTCGCGTGGCGTCGTCGCCTCTGCTCCGTCCATGACCTGCCCTCCCTCGCCGTTAGTTAGAGGTTATCACGATGGTTATTGACACTCCTCCCGAGACGAGTTACAACTTCTAACGAACCCGATAGTGAGTAACTCACGAAGGCCTCGCGGGGCACTGCGCCGGCTCCGCCGTGCATCCGGCTGTCTCACGCCACTTCCACCGTAAGAACGCAAAGGAGAACGCTCGTGTTTGAACGCTTGGCCGAACTCGCGATTCGCCGGTCCCGGCTGGTCCTCGTCATCGCCGTCGTGGCCGTGGCCCTCATGGGCGTGTTGGGAGCCGGCGCATTCGAAAAGCTCCGCGGAGGCGGCTTCGACGACCCCGCCTCCCAGTCCACCCGGGCCGCGAAGGTCATCGACGAGAAGTTCGGCGGAGAGACGAACCTGGTCCTGCTCGTCCAAGCCCCCGACGGCCGCGTCGACACCCCCGCCGCCACACAGAGCGGACAGACCCTGGTGGCCGACCTCAAGGAGGAGAAGGAGCTCACCAACGTCGTCTCGTACTGGGACACGGGCAGCCCCGACCTGCGCTCCCGGGACGGCCACGAAGCCATGGTGCTCGCCCATGTGACAGGCGACGAGACACAGCAGCGGGAAAACGCCCGGAAGATCCTCGATGCCTACACCGGAACCCACAAGGGCGCACTCACGGTCCAGGCCGGAGGCGGCGCCGCGGTGGGCAACGACCTGTCGAAACAGGTGGTCGACGATCTGGTCCTGGCCGAGGCCATCGCCATACCGCTCACCCTCGTGCTGCTCCTGTTCGTCTTCGGCAGCGTGGTCGCGGCCCTGCTGCCGTTGGCCATCGCCGTCATCGCCGTCATCGGCTCGTTCGCCCAGCTCTCCCTTCTCGGTAGCGTCACCGACGTCGCCGACACCGCGACCAACCTCACCACCGCCCTGGGCCTCGGACTGGGCATCGACTACGCCCTGCTGATGACCAGCCGCTTCCGGGAGCAGCTCGCGGCAGGGGCGAGTGTGGACGACGCCGTACGGCGCACGGTGCACACGGCCGGACGCACCGTCGCGTTCTCCGCCGCGACCGTGGCGGCGGCGCTCGCGGCGCTCCTGGTGTTCCCGCAGTACTTCCTGCGTTCGTTCGGCTTCGCCGGAGTCGGTGTCGTCGCCATCGCCGCCCTCGGCACCCTGTTCGTGATGCCGGCCCTGCTGACCGTCCTGGGTCACCGGGTCAACAGCGGGCGGCTGCCGTGGGCGAAGCCGGGGCACACCGGCGCCCGGGCACCGATGTGGGGACGGCTGGCCCGCACCGTCATGCGGCGGCCCGCGCTCACCGCGCTTCCCGTACTCGCCGTACTGCTGGCGGCGGCGAGCCCACTGCTGGGCATCACCTTCGGCACACCGGACGAGCGCGTCCTGCCCAAGGAGGCCGCCAGCCGCCAGGTCTCCACAGCACTGCGGGCGAACTTCGACGGCAGCGAGGACTCGGCCGTCAACATCGTCATCGACCAGCCCGTGAACAAGGCCCCGCTGGAGTCGTACGCGGTCGAACTGTCCGGGCTCAAGGGCGTCGTACGCGTCGAGACCAGCACGGGAACCTACGCCGAGGGACAGTCCACGGTGACGGCACCCGGCAACACCACCCTCGGCCGGCCCGACGCGCAGCGCATCAGTTTGGTGAGCGCCCTGACACCGAAGTCGGACGCGGCCCAGAACCTGGTCAAAGAGGTGAGGGCACTCGCCCCGCCCGCCGGGACACACCCCCTGGTGGGCGGAACCGACGCCGTACTGGTCGACTCCAAGGACTCCATCGGCGGCCGGCTCCCGATCGCCGTGGCCCTGGTCGCCCTCACCACCTTCGTCCTGCTCTTCCTGTTCACCGGCAGCGTCGTGCAGCCGCTGCGCGCACTGGTCCTCAACGTGATCAGCCTGGCGGCGACCCTCGGCGTCATGACCTGGATCTTCCAGGACGGCAACCTCTCCTCCCTCCTCGGCTTCACGGCGCAGCCGATGGAAATGTCGATGACGGTGCTGATGTTCTGCATCGCCTTCGGCCTTTCGATGGACTACGAGGTGTTCGTCACCAGCCGGATCAAGGAACTCCACGATCTGGGCAAGGACAACGAGACCGCCGTGGCCGACGGCCTCGGCCACACCGGACGCATCGTCAGCGCGGCGGCCTTCCTCCTCGCGGTGAGCTTCTTCGCCTTCGGCACCGCCAAGATCAGCTTCATGCAGATGTTCGGCCTGGGCAGCGGACTGGCCGTCCTCATCGACGCGCTCGCCGTACGCGGCGTACTCGTCCCCGCCGCCATGCGCCTGCTCGGCCGCTCGGCCTGGTACGCACCCGGCTTCCTTCGCAAGCTCCACGACCGGTTCGGCCTCAGCGAAGGCGGCCCCGAACCCACGGCCGCCACGGAACCCGCAACAGCAACATCGCCGTACGTGAAGGACGCGACGGGAGCCTGACCACCCAACACCGCGCCGCATTGTGCGACGGTCTCTTCCGGAACACCCCATTGCAGGGCGGTTCAGTGCCAGTCGCGTGCTCAGTCACAAGCACTCATGTGACTGAGTGTCCTGGTTGGCCGCGGTGGCCAACCAGGACACTCAGCCGGCAAGCGCTCGCCCGGTCTCGCGATGGCTGCCGGTAGGGGCTCCGACCGCTTCGGTGCCGGACGGTGACGATGACCTTGCCGACCTGGCCGTTGGCCTCCATGTGACGGTGGGCGTCAGCGATGGCGGACAGGTCGAAGGTGCGGTCGATCACGGGTGCGAGGGCGCCGGTGCGCAGGCCAGCCGTACAGGATCAGCGTGCCGTCGCGGGCCACGAGTTGGGCGAGTTGAGTCAGGCCCGGGCCGCCGATCGAGTCGAACACGATGCGGGCGCCCTCTCCGCCGGTGATGTCCTTGACGCGGTCGGCCAGGTCGTCGTGGTCGGTCGCAGGCTTCCGGCTGATCTACGGCGATCCTGTGCCCGGCTACCAGACACCCGAGGGCGGTCCCGCGCCTGAAGCCGCCAAGCGCGCATGCCTCGGCCTCACCGGACTGGCCGCCGCGGCCTGGCCGTACGCACAGACCACCCAGGGCGGCGACCACGCCTGGGAGGACTTCGCCCCAGAACTTGTGGACACCATCCGCCGGGACAACCCCCCCCCTGCCGCCCGCCGGCCTCGCCCTGGCGCTGCGCCTGTGGGGACGCATGCACGGCTTGGTCGCCCTGGAGGTCTACGGGCACCTCGGCCCGCGGAGTCTCCGACCGGATGGGCTGTATCACGCTGAAATCCGTGGCCTGATCAGGTCACTCAGGCTCCTGGCTTCACCGGGCGACTCGACGCTGAGCACGCAACTGGCCGGCTGAAGCACTCAATAGCCATCTGAGGGGCTGTGGCCGCTCCTCCCGCCAGTTGGCGGATGAGGGCTCTACTCACGCGGACACAACAACTCCCCGACCCGACCAGCAGCATGACCGCACGCTGCTGAAGATCGCCGGTGCTGCCCTGACCGCGCGCACCATGACGGTGACACCGAAGTGGTGGGGCCGGTCTACTCGACCTTGACCCAGTTGAGCGTGCGTTCCACTGCCTGCTTCCAGCCCGCGTAGCCCTCCGCTCGTTGGTCCTCGGACCACTGGGGCTCCCAGCGTTTCGACTCCTGCCAGTGGGTGCGCAGTTCGTCGGTGTCCTGCCAGAAGCCGGTGGCCAGCCCTGCCGCGTAGGCGGCGCCGAGCGCGGTGGTCTCGGCGACGACCGGGCGGCTGACCGGTACGCCGAGGACGTCGGCCTGGATCTGCATGCACAGGTCGTTGGCGGTGACACCGCCGTCGACCTTGAGCACGTCGAGGTGGACTCCGGAGTCCTGCTCCATGGCCTCGACGACGTCGCGGCTCTGGTAGCAGATGGCTTCCAGGGTCGCCCGGGCGAGGTGGCCGTTGTCGTTGTACCGGGCGAGGCCGACGATCGCGCCCCGGGCGTCGGAACGCCAGTACGGGGCGAACAGGCCCGAGAACGCCGGGACGAAGTACATGCCGCCGTTGTCCTCGACGGTGCGGGCCAGGGTCTCGCTCTCGGGCGCGCTACTGATGATCTTCATCTGGTCGCGCAGCCATTGCACCGCGGACCCGGTGACCGCGATGGAGCCCTCCAGGGCGTAGACCGCCGGGCTGTCGCCGAACTGGTACGCCACGGTGGTGAGAAGGCCGTGCTGTGAGCGGACCGGTTCCGTGCCGGTGTTGAGCACCAGGAAGTTGCCGGTGCCGTAGGTGTTCTTGGCCTCGCCGGGCGCGTAGCAGACCTGTCCGACGGTGGCCGCCTGTTGGTCGCCGAGCACCCCGCTGATGGGGATGGCGGCGCTCAGTGGCCGGGATGTGCGCGTCATGCCGAACGCCTCGCGATGGGAGGAGGGGTTGATGGTGGGCAGCATCTCCCGGGGGATGTGGAAGAAGCCCAGCAGTTCGTCGTCCCAGTCGAGGGTTTCCAGGTCCATCAGCATGGTGCGGCTGGCGTTGGTCACGTCGGTCGCGTGGATGCCGCCGTCGGGGCCGCCGGTCAGGTTCCACAGGACCCAGCAGTCCGTGTTGCCGAAGAGAGCGTGTCCCAGCTCGGCCGCCTCGCGGACGCCGTCGACGTTCTCCAGGATCCACTGGATCTTGCCGCCGGAGAAGTAGGTCGCCGGCGGCAAGCCCGCCTTGTGGCGGATGACGTCTCCCTGGCCCGAGCGTTCCAGGGCCGCGGCGATGGAGTCGGTGCGGGTGTCCTGCCAGACGATGGCGTTGTAGTAGGGGCGGCCGTTGCGCGGGTCCCATACAACCGTGGTCTCCCGCTGGTTGGTGATCCCGATCGCGGCCAGGTCGGTCGGGGACAGGTTCCCGTGCCGCAGGGCGTTCTGCATCACGGAGTTGGTGCGCTCCCAGATCTCCACCGGGTCGTGCTCGACCCACCCGGAGCGCGGAAGGATCTGGGCGTGCTCCAGCTGGTGCTTCGCCACCTCGTTGCCCGCATGATCGAAGATCATGAATCGGGTGCTGGTGGTCCCCTGGTCCACCGCGCCGACGAAGTCAGCCATGGGTGCCACCTTTTCGTAGGTGTCAGTCCTTGGGAGCGGGGATGCGGCCCGGGGGCTCCGGCTCCGCTGTCGGCAGGAACCGGCCGACGAAGAACTTGTACAGGGCCGCGCCGACCAGACCGCCGACCAGGGGACCGAGGATCGGCACCCAGAAGTAGAAGTTCCCGTACTGATCTCGCCATGCTCCGCCGTACCCCGTGAGGAAGCTGGCCAGACGGGGACCGAAGTCACGTGCCGGATTGATCGCGTAGCCGGCGTTGGTACCCCAGGCCATGCCGATGCCCACGACGACCAGGCCGATGATGAACGGGCCCAGGTTGGCGCCGGGAGGTGTGTTGAGCAGGTCCGTGATGGCCAGGATCAACAGCAGCAGGATGGCGGTGCCCATGACCTGGTCGCGAAACGCGCCCCACTCGTAGACCGGCAGGTTCGTGTTGCCGTTAGCGGGGAGCGTGGAGAACACGATCTGCGTCTTGAAGGTGTGACCGGGGTCGGCCTTCGCCAGCGCCTCGGTGTAGTTCCACCGCACGAGGAGGGCCGCAACGAAGGCGCCGGCCGTCTGCGCCAGCGCGTAGGGCGCCACCTTGCTCCACGGGAAGCCCTTGAACGCGGCCAGGGCGACGGTCACCGCAGGGTTGAGATGCGCGCCGCTCAGCCGTGCCGCGACGTAGACACCCATGGTGACGCCGATGCCCCACGCCCAGGAGATGCTGTCGTGGTTTCCGAGGCCACCCGGTGGAGTCGTGAGCGCTCCGCCGGCTACCACCTGGGCCACCACGCCGCAACCGAAGAGGATGAGAATCATGGTGCCCGCGAATTCGGCCGACATCTCGCCTATCAACCCCGACCTGCTAAACCGCTCACTCATGGAAGCCCGCTTCCCGCCGGCTCAGGACCGGCCGTCGACTGCCCGAGTCCGCACGGCATCAGCATAGGGCGATCAAGAAATAACCGCACAAACAGTGAAATGTCATGCACTCCGACCTGGTCACACATGGGGACACCCCTTCAGGGCCGGCCGTCCCGGCACGCTCTCGTTCCCGAACATCACACACGGGCTGTACGACAAGGGCGCTCACAGCCACGCAATGAGTCATAACTCTACGTAGTGATGATAACAGGACAAATCGATATCGCCAGTGGAATGCTTTCCCGCGGACTGCGATCCTCTGTGACTGCGCCGGACGGTCCGCCGTCGACACAACTGGCCTTCCCTGGCCTGGTCCTGCCCTCGCCCTCGCCCTCGTCCTCGTCCTCGTCCTCGTCCTCGTCCTGCATGATTGCGCTGCCCGTGCCAGGCACCGTCAGACACCCCGGTCCGGTGGCGGCTCGGTGTCGTCCCCAGGAGGTTTCACGCTCGTCACGCCAGTTGTTGACGGTCGGCCAGGAGCGGCCGGACGGCTGTCGGACGATCGGTGAGGCCCTGGCGAGGGTCCGCAGCGGCGCCGTCATCAGCGTGCTTCCCGGGACGTACGCGGAGAACCTGACCATCACCATCCCGGTCACCATCGTGGCGCAACAGGCCCGCGGCACCGTCGGGACAGCCCCCCGCCGGGGCAGCGCGGTCGTCCTCAAGGCGGACGCCGTGATGCTCGACGACCTCGTGCTGCGCGGCCGGGACGACGAGCTGTCGGTCGTCGACGCCCCGCGCGGGGAGGTCGCCATGGACGGCTGCGAGGTCACGGGCGCGGCCTGGGCCGGGCTGCTCGCCCGCGGCAGCGGCTCGTCGGCCATGCGGGACTGCCGGATCAGCAATCCGGGCGGCGCCGGGGTCGTCGTCACCTCCGCGGTGGACAGCTCCATCGAGTCCTGCGCCCTCGAACATCTCGGTACCTCCGGGGTGGTGATCGGCGAGGGCGGCCGGGTCACGGTACGCGGCTGCACCATCCGCGACGCCCGCGGCAAGTGGAGCAGCCGCTGAACGAGTTGTCGGCATGGGCGTCTCCCACGGTGACGGGGCTCCCCGTCAGGTGACCGCACCGAGCATGGCGCTGACGCCGGCGATGATCGCTCCGCCGATCGCGATGGAGACGAACGAGCGGAGGAAGCCAGTGCCGAAGAAGCGCCACCGGATCCAGGCCAGGCTCACCAGTTCGAGAGTGATCGTGGCCAGCTCCACGGCGAGGGCTGCGTGGTACTGCGGTATCAGGAAGGGCAGGGTGTGCAGCACTCCGCCGAGAAAGGTGCCTGCCCCGGTGATGGCTCCGCGCAGATAGGGATTGCCGCGGCCGGTCAGGTCTCCGGTGTCGGACAGGCCTTCGGAGAAGGCCATGCTGACACCGGCGCCGATGGCGGTGGCCAGCCCGGCGAAGAACGCGTAGCGCGGCTGGTGCGTGGCGAACGCGACGGCGAAGATCGGTGCCAGCGTGGACAGCGAACCGTCGATCAGTCCGGTCATGGCGGGTTGCGCACGCTGTAGGAGAAACGAACGCCGGTCTTGGTGCTCGGACGGCCGCAACAGCGTCGTGGTCATGGAATGGGTCTCCTTGCCGATCATGGCTCTTGAGGGCGCCGGAGCAGGGAGGAACGTCGGGGCGACGCAGCCGTTCGGCGGACCGTGAGGCCTGCCGGGCCTGGCAGACAGGGCCCGCCCCCGACGTCCCGCCAACGGGTCGCTCCCCGCCGTGGCGCGGTCGTGTTTCGACGGTGGCAGACGCTGAGGGCCCCTGGTAGCGGCCGTAAACTTGAGGGGATACAACCCCGGCTTGCAGCTGGGAGGACGGTGCCATGGCGCTCAGCACGCATGTCCCCGACCTGGCCGCGCTGGAGTTGCTGCTCGGCGTCGCCCAGGAGGGCAGCCTCAACAGCGCGGCCAGGGCGGCGGGGGTGAGCCAGCAGGCGGTTTCGGCGCGGATCAGGGCGATGGAGGCCCAGACCGGCGTGACGCTGGTGCACCGTAGTCCGCGCGGGTCCAGGCTGACCACGGAAGGCGTCATGATCGCCGAGTGGGCCGCCCGGCTGCTGGAGGCCGCGGCCGAGGTGGACGCCGGGATCGCCGCCCTGCGGGCGGACCGGCGCGCCCGGCTGCGGGTCAGCGCCAGCCTGACCATCGCCGAGCAGCTCCTGCCGGGCTGGCTGGCCTCCTTCCGCGCGGCAGGACGAGTGGGCGATGCCGCCCCGGAGATCGTCCTGACAGCGATCAATACGGCCACGGTCATCACCCACGTCACCGAGGGCACCGCTGACATCGGATTCACCGAGGGCCCACAGCGGCCGGCCGGGCTCCACGGCAGGGTCGTCGGACACGACCGGCTCGCGGTGGTCGTCGCTCCGGACCACCCCTGGGCCGGCCGCCGCCGACCCGTCGGCGCCGCCGAGCTGGCCGCCACTCCGCTGGTGAGCCGCGAGGCAGGTTCCGGCACCTGGGAGACCCTGGCCGCCGCGCTGGCCGCCGCGCTCGGCCCCGGCTCCTCCCGAGCCGGCCCGGCGCAATGGCTGCCCACCACCTCGGCGGTCCGTGCGGCCGCGCTGGTCGGCTCGGCACCGGCGGTCATCAGCGAACTGGCCGTCGAGGACGACCTGACCACGGGTCGGCTCGTCAGGGTTCAGACGCCTGAACTCGACCTGAGCAGGACCTTGCGCGTCATCTGGGACGGTGCCACCAGCCCGCCCAGCGGTGTGGCACGGGATCTGATCACCCACATCCTCACCCACCGCGATCAACGACGCGGCAGCAGGCAGACGCGCCGTCCAGCCCAGTGACCGCGCGGGTCCACCCACTGATGGCGTCGGCCCGGCGCATGTGACGACGGAGTGCGCGTACGGGTCCCTGCCCCGCCTGCTCGGCCTCCCAGGCCGGCCCCAGCGGACGTCACGGGGCCCGCTGCGCCCCGCACCGGCCTCCACCAGCCACAACGCCAGGTTGTATCCCGGCAAGCAGACGGCCCCTACCGGCCGGTCCCCGCGGATGTGAACGTCGACAAGGAAGGCCCCAGCCATCAAGGGCTCCGGCCATCCGAGGAGGACGACATGAAGACGGTGACACTGGGAGCGACCGGCCTGAAGGTGACCCCCTTGGCCTACGGCACCTGGCAGTTCGGCGGGGACTGGGGGCCCGTGGACGAGGGCGCGGCGCGCGAGGCGATCGGCTCCGCCAGGTCGATGGGCATCAACTTCTTCGACACCGCACAGGCCTACGGGTTCGGCCGGTCCGAGCGACTGCTCGGGGCGGCTCTGGCCCACGACCTGCGCTCGGCGCGTGATTCGGTGGTGATCGCCACCAAGGGCGGACTGCGCATGGACGGCGATCGGCTGGTCCGCGACGCCGGCCCGGCATGGCTGCGCAAGGGTGTCGAGGCCAGCCTGGAAGCACTGGGCACCGACCACATCGACCTGTATCAGGTGCACTGGCCCGACCCGGGCACCCCCATCCCGGACACGGCCGCCGCGCTCGCCGAACTGGTACGGGAAGGCCTGATCCGCCACGTGGGTGTCTCCAACTACAGCCCCGCGCAGATCGCCGAGTTCGCCACGGTGCTGCCGGTGGCGACCGTCCAGCCGCCCTACCACCTCTTCCGCCGCGACATCGAAGCCGACCTGCTGCCCTATGCCGTCGCGCACCGCATCGGGGTGCTGGCCTACGGGCCGCTGGCCCACGGGCTGCTCGGTGGAGCCCTCACCGAGGGCACCAGGTTCGATCCCGGTGACTGGCGCGCCGACCATCCGGCCTTCACCGGTCCCGGCTTCGCCCGCAATCTCGACGTCGTCGCGGCCCTGCGCGCCTTCGCCGCCAATCGCGGCGTATCGGTCGCGACGCTGGCGGTGGCCTGGGTGCTGGCCCACCCTGCCGTCCAGGTCGCCATCGTCGGCGCCCGCACCCCGGCCCACCTGACGCAGAACCTCGGCGCCCTGGACCTGACCCTCACCCGGTCCGACCTGGCCGAGATCGATCGCATCATGACCGCCGCGGTACCGGTCGGCGGTCCCACCCCGGAAGGCATGGCATGACCACCCCCCAGACCCCCGCACAGCACAGCACCCCGGTCCGCCAGAGCGGCGGCCACCGCCCGAAGACACCAGTGATCGCGTTCCTGGGCACCGGGCGGATGGGCGGCCCGATGGCCGCCAACCTGGCCCACGGCGGCTTCGAGCTGCGGGTGTGGAACCGGACCACCAGCCGCACCGCAGACCTCGCCCGGCATGGAGTGTTCGTCGCGCGCAGCCCGGCCGAAGCCGTCGAGGGCGCCGGAATCGTCATCAGCATGATGGCCGACGGGCCCGCCACCGAGCGGGCCGCGACCGGCCCGGACGGGTTCCTGGCCCGGGTTCCCGGGCTGATCTGGGTGCAGATGGCCACCATTGGAGCCAGCTGGTCGGCGAGACTCGCGGTCATGGCCGCCCGGCAGGGAGTGACGTTCGTGGACGCTCCGGTTTCCGGCAGTCAAGGGCCGGCCCAGGAGGGGCAACTGGTCATCCTGGCCAGCGGGCCCGATCGGGTACAGGACGTCCTCGCGCCCGTGTTCGGCGCGCTGGGCCGGGCCACCCTCTGGCTGGGGCCGGCCGGCGACGGCACCAAGGCGAAACTGGTGTTGAACAGCTGGCTCGTCAACCTCGTGGAAGCGACCGCGGAAACCCTGTCCTTCGCCGGCCACCTGGGCTTGGACCCCGCCTCGATCGTGGAACTGCTGCGGTCGACCCCGCTCGGAAGCCCGTACGCGGTGCAAAAGGCCACCACCATGCTGGCCGGCAACTTCACCCCCACGTTCGCGCTCAAACACGCCCTCAAGGACGCCGAACTCGCGGTGCAGGCCGCGCACTCCAGTGGCACTCGACTCGCGCTCACAGAAGCGCTACTCCCCCGCTGGCGGCAGACCGCCCTCCTGCACGCCGACAACGACCTGTCCGCGGTCTACATCACAGCCTGATCGAGCCGGCGCAGCGAAAGGACGCACGGCGATGAAGACGCACGCCTGTCCCACGGGCCCAACCACGCGGTACGCGGCACCGAGGCAGCCCCCTGACACCGTCACCACGGTGGCGGACCAGGAGCACCCCGGCACCGCCGCTGCCCCGACGGCCGAGCACGGACGGCTGGGGCTGGCGCTCATCCTGGTCGCCGCCTTCATGGTGGTGCTGGACTTCAGCATCGTGAACGTCGCGCTGTCGTCGATCCAGCGTGAGCTCGGCGTTTCGGCCGCCACGGTGCAGTGGGTGGTCACGGGCTACGCCATCGCCTTCGGCGGCCTGCTGATCCTCGGCGGCCGGGCGGGTGATCTCTACGGTCGCCGACGCCTGTTCCTCGCCGGGATCGCCGTGTTCACCGCCGCGTCACTGGCCGGCGGACTCGCCCGCGACCCGGTACTGCTGATCGCCTCCCGCGTGGTGCAGGGGAGCGGGGCCGCGATGGTCGCGCCCGCCGCACTGTCACTCATCACCACGGGCTTCCCCGAAGGCCCGCGTCGGACCAGGGCGCTGGGCCTGTACGGCGCCACGGCGTCGGTCGGCTTCGTCGCCGGCCAAGTGCTCGGCGGCGTACTGGTGGAGTTCCTCAGCTGGCGCTCGGTGTTCCTGGTGAACGTTCCTGTGGGGCTTGCCGCCCTGCTGCTCGCCCCCCGTACCCTGCGGGAGTCGCGATCGCCGCGTACGGGGCGGCATCTGGACACTTCGGGTGCGCTGCTCATCACCCTCGCTGTGGGCGCCCTGGTCTTCGCCGTCTCCCGCGGCGGCGGCGCCGGCATCGGCTCGGCCGACGTGCTGGTCCCGCTCGCACTGTCCGCCCTGGCCGCGGCAGCCTTCGCAGCGAACGAACACCACCGTGCCGACCCGCTCATGCAGCCGGCTCTGCTGCGTCTTCACGGGCTGCGCAACGCCGGTGCCCTCATGCTGCTGCTCGGCCTGTGGAACGGCGGCGAGATGCTCGTACTTTCCGTGTACCTCCAGCAAGTCCTGCACATGTCCCCGCTAGCGGCCGGGCTGACCATCGCCCCACAGGGAATCGTCGGGCTCGCGACCGGCCTGCTCGGCGCCCGGTTGGCACGGCACCTCGGCATACAAAAGGTGCTGGTGGTGACCGGAGCCGCCGCCACCATCGGCTTCGCGGCCCTGACCCGGCTCCCGGGGAGCGGTGGATCCCACCTGCCGCTCGCGGCGGTGACGCTGGTCGGCTGCGGCACGGCCGGCATGGCGTTCGGCAGCATGGTCACCGCCAGCGCCGGTGTCGCCGACCGCGACCAGGGCCTGGTCGGCGGAGTGATCAACACGAGCCGGCAGCTGGGCGCCGCGATCGGAGCGGCGCTGCTTCCCGCGGTCGCCGACGCGGTCGACCGCACGCGGCACGCCTCCACGGCGGTCGGTGACCGAGCGGCCATGCTCGCCGGGCTGGCGGCGGCCGGCCTTGCCACGCTGGTGGCGACGAACGCCTGGCGTCGATCGCGCCACGACGGCGTCGCGCGATGCGCACCACGAGCTTGATCCGCTCCCGGCCGGGGACGGGACCGGGCGCGGGCAAGAGGCCCCGGATCAGGTCTTCTTGACCTGGTCGTAGCGGCCGAGGAAGCAGGGGGTGCCGTTCTGCAGACGGTAGAGGAAGAGGCTGTTGACCCAGTGGAACTCGTCGGTCAACGCGTCGAACGCGATGGTCTTGGCGAACCCCTTGTAGGTGGACGCGCGGAGCCTGCGCACCATGGCACCCCGCTCGACCTCGACGTTGCCCAGCTCGCGCAGACCCTGGGCGACAAAGAGCAGCGCGTCGTACGCCTCCAGCGCGAAGCGCTCGACGGCGCGCACCCCGAAGCGCTTCTTGTACGCCGCCACAAAACGCGCCGCGGCGGGCAGCGCGGCCGGGTCGACGTAGGTCGCGCTGATCACCCAGCCCTCGGCCGCCGGGCCCGCCTCCGTGAGGAACGCGGTCTCCAGGACCGGTTCCGGAGCCATGCGCGTGCCCTGGAATCGGGCCTGTTCCAACGCGCGGGCCAATCGGGCGGCCCGGTGCGGTGAGACCCCGCCGTACACCACGGCCTCCGCGTCGGCGGCGAGCACGGCGGCGGCGACCGGGCCGAAGTCCTCGCTGTCCGCGGGGACGACATGGGTGGTGGTCGTGCCGTTGGAGGGCGGGAACATGGTCAGGTCCTTGACGATCTGCCAGCTGATGCGGCCCGCCGCCCTGTCGTCGATGAGGGCGGTCCTGCGGCTCTTCTCGGTGTGGGTGAGGTAGTGGATGAACGGCGTCGACAGAGCGTACTCGTCAGGCCTGAGCTGGAAGAACGCGCGGGTGGAGATCTTGGAGTACACATCGGTGGCGGAGGAGACGCTCACGATGGGCAGCAGCGCCTTCTCGTAGCGGGCGACGGCGGCCTCGGCCGTGGCGGTGCCGGTCGGGCCGATGACCGCGTACACGTCGTGGTCCGCGACGAACCTTCCGGCCACCTCCTCGGCCCGCTTCGCCTCCCCGGCGTCGTCGAGGACCTTCAGCGCCACATCGAAGGTCCGTCCCTCACGGGAGCGGGGGTTGAAGTCCTCCACGGCCAGATCTGCTCGGCCGTCGGGCGGTCCGCCGGGTCCTTCGCCAGGCACAAGTGCAGCAGCGTCAGCAGCTCGGTGCCCGCTGTGTCTTCCTCGGCTTCCTCGTTGTCCTCGGCGTTCTCCTCGGCTTCGATGCCGGCCAGGTCGGGTTCGTCGTGGACCGTTCGGTAGAGCAGGGCGTCCGCCGTGCCGGTGCCGAACGGTGGTCGGCCGCTCGCCGCGTACGCCAGCAGGCAGCCCAGCGAGAAGATGTCGCCGGCCGGGCCCAGTGCCGCGCCGCGGGCCTCGGCCTGCTCGGGTGAGAGGAAACCGGGGGTTCCGACGACCAGGTCGGTGGAGGTGATCGCGGTCTCGTCGGTCGCGCGGGCGATCCCGAAGTCGATGAAGCGCGGGCCGTCCACGGCGAGCAGGACGTTGGCGGGCTTGACGTCGCGGTGGACAAGACCGGCCGCGTGCACCTCGCGCAGTGCGGCGGCGAGCATCCGGGCCAGCACGCGCATGCTCCGGACAGGCAGCGGACCGTGGCGGGCGGCCGCCTCCTCCAGCGAGGGGCCGGGCACGAAGGCGGTGGCCAGCCAGGGTGCCGCCGCGTCCGGGTCGGCGCCGGTGACCGGCACCGCCCAGGGGCTGGTCACCCGGCGGGCCGCCTCGACCTCGCGGCGGAACCGGGCGCGGAAGTCCGGCTCGTCCGCGTACTCGGCCTGGATGACCTTGACGGCGGCCAGTGTCCCCGCCTCCGTACGGCCGAGGTAGACCACGCCCATGCCGCCCGCGCCGAGGCGGGCCAGCAGCCGGTGTCCGCCGATCGTGGCGGGGTCGGTGGGGAGCAGACGCCCGCTCATCCCGGCCCCTCCAGTTCGCTCTCGGTGAGACTCAGCATCTGCCCCACTCCCTGCTGCAGCGCGGCATCGACCTCTTTCCCCGACCGGCCCTTGGAACCCCTGCCTAGACGGCCACGGTGACCTGGCCCAGACGGCTCTGCATCCAGTAGTAGTAATAGGGGCCGCCGAGTTCGTCGCTGTAGTACTGGCCGCCCTCGGTGAGTGTGTCCTCGGCGGTGGAATTGCCCAGCAGACCGAAGGCCGACCCCTGGGAGAGCAGTCCGGTGATCCGCTCGCCCTGGCGGAGCTGCTGGTCGGGGCAGCGCAGCGCCTCTTCGAGGTTCTCGGCCATCTCCCGGTCGGCGTCCTTCGCGGAGCGGTGCACGGTGACGACGGCGGCGACGCGGATCGGGCCCTTGCCGTCCTGCGTGGGCAGTTCGCTGTAGCGGGTGAGGGTGGTGAGTACCGTCGCGGGCAGTGGATCGCGCTGCCAGACGCAGTTCGCGTCGAGCACGGGCCAGAAGCCGGGGTCGCTCTCGTACGGATCGCGCTTCACGAAGCCGGGGCCCCAGTTGACGGGGGCCGCCGCGACGGCGCGGGCCAGGCGTTCGGCCTCTGCGCGGGTCTTCGGCGCGCGGCCGGGATCGGGGGTGAGTCCAGGCCTGTGGCGCTGGGGCTCGGAGCCGGGCTGGAGCGTGTGCCGCTGCTCGCGGTCGCGTTCTTGGAACCGGGGGGCTCGGCGGCCTCGCCACCGCCCGCTCCCGAACAGCCCGCCAATATCAGCCCGGTTAACAGCCCGGTGGTCAAGGTGCCGCAGCGCAGGCGCACCCGTCTCCGGTACTCCATCGCCGTCCCCCATCCGCACACCCGTTCCCTGCAGGGAGCGTAGCGACTAGGCCGCGAGGGGACTACGACTGTGTCCGTGCGCTCGAATTACGGAGTCCTTTTCGGTCAGCCGCCGGCGTCGGCCGGTTCGGGCCCGCCCCGAACACTGCGCGTACGAAGATTTTGCGATCGCGCGAGGATCGCATGAACCGCTTCCCACCTGCATGAAGTCCCCTTTGTCCGTATGCACGGCCGGCCGGTAACTCCGCGTTCACCGAGCTTCCCTTCCTCACCGTTCTACGCGCGTGCTGTCATGCACGTGCCCACCGACCCCCGGGTGGGCATCAACTCGACTAGGAGCCACGCATGTTGTGGAAGGTCCTCGGCCGCGCGGGTGTCACGCTGGCCGCCGGCGCCGCCGTGCTCGCCACCGCCGTCCCCGCGAACGCCGCAAGCTACTCCGCGTTCGCCTTCTCGCAGAGCAGCAGCCAGCCGACCATCTACGACTTCATCGACTCGGCCACCAGCTCCCTCGACATGACCATGTACGAGCTGGAGGACACCACCGCCGTCAACGACCTCATAGCCCTGGAGAACAAGGGCGTCACGGTACGGGTGATCCTGGACGGCGCGCACAAGTCCGCCAACCAGTCGGCGTACAACGCCCTGACGAGCGCGGGCGCGGGCGTGGTCTGGTCCTCGTCCACCTTCGTCTACACCCACCAGAAGACCGTCACGGTGGACGGCGCCAAGTCGCTGATCCTCACCGGCAACCTCACCTCCCAGTACTACCCGACCGGCCGTGACTACGGCGTGTTCGACGACGACAGCCGCGATGTCGCCTCGATCGAGAAGGTCTTCAACGCGGACTACACGGGCAGCGCGATCACCCCGACCGACGGCGATCATCTGCTCTGGTCCCCCACCGACTCCCGCAACCGCCTGCTGTCCCTGATCAACGGCGCCACCACGACGCTCGACGTCGAGGAACTGGAACTCAGCGACAGCTCGGTGGTCAACGCCATCGTGGCCAGGGCGCAGGCGGGCGTCGCCGTACGGCTGGTCCTGGAGAGCCCCTCCAGCTACTCCAGCGAGGTGTCCGCGATCAAGGCGGCCGGTGGCACCGTCGTCGGATACTCCGACCCCAACGGCTTCTACATCCACGCCAAGGCGATGGTCGCCGACTACGGCCTGTCCACCCAGAAGGTGGAAGCGGGTTCCATGAACATCAGCAGCAACTCGCTGAGCAACAACCGGGAACTGGGCATCATCCTCACGGGCACCGGCGTGGCCCAAGCCGTTGCCACCACCATCGAGACCACCTTCAACAGCGACTACTCGGGCGGCACCACCGCCTAGAACCCGCCGGGAGAGCGCTGGTCGCAGCGACGCGTCGCGTACTGCGACCAGCAGGGCCGCAGCTCGCCGTCGTATGCGGCGCAGACGCCCACGGCCGCCGCGATGACGCCGAGCTGCACCGGTGGCTGCTGTACAGCCAGACGTAGCGCCGAAGGCCACCGCGGCCACGTACTCTCGACCGATGGACAAGATCGATGTACGGCTGGAGGCGGACGCCACACCGTCAGCCCCCGCTCTCATACTGCGTCCCTGGAGCCCGACAGACGCTGCCGACCTGGCTGAGCTGGATCAGGATGACGCCCTGCGCCGATGGGCGAGCTCAAACGTGAACGACGAGGCGAGCGCGGCACGGTGGATTCAGGACCAGCAGCGGGGATGGGAGGCGGGAGACCGCTTCGGATTTGCCATCATGGAATCCCAAGCCGCGGGCGTAGAGGGACAGTTGGCGGGTCACGTGATCCTCAAGAACGTCACCCCGGGCGCTTCGTCCGCCGAGGTCGGCTACTGGACCGCTGCGCATGCGCGCGGCCGGGGAGTGGCGCCCCGAGCACTGCGGGCGCTGACGTACTGGGCCTTCACCGCCTTCCCCGATGGCGGACCGAAGCGCCTTGAACTCTTGCACCAAGTGGACAACACGGCGTCATGCCGCGTCGCGCAGAAGAGCGGGTACGAACTGATCACGCACCTGCCCGCGGCACCGCCCGCCTACCCCCTCGCCGGTCACCTGCACGTACGGGAGCGCGATCGCTGACCCAGCAGGGCAGCCACCCTCGCACTGCTGATGACGGCTCCCCCATGGGGAGAACAGCCGGTCAAAGACGTGTCGCTACGCGGATCAGGTCGGCGACCGCGCGAAGTCGGCTCTGCGACGGCCAGGCGATCACCGTTGTCACGGGCGGAGCATCCAGGACCGGCACGGCGGCGAGATCCCGGCGCAGGTCGGTGCCGGCGGACTCGGGCGTGATCACGGTGGTACGGCCGAGCGCGATCAGCTGGAAGAGCTGTGTCAGGTTCCATACCTCTGCCCCTGGTCCCTCCGGGTAGTTGCCGCCAGGACCGGGCCAGCGTGCCATCGGGAGTTCCGGCAGTGCGGTGACCTCGGCCATCCGGATCTGAGAGCGGCCGGCAAGTGAGTGCGAGCTGGGCAGGATCGCCACCTGTCCCTCGGTGTAGAGGGTTTCGGTGTCGAGTCCGACCGTCGAATCGAAGGGCAAGTGCAGCAGAGCCACGTCGGCCTGCCCGTCCTGCAGCAGTTTCTGATGCTGATGCGCCTCACAGAGCAGCAGATCGACGGTGGCCGCGCCGGGCTCCGTACGGTAGGCATCGAGCAGTTTGGCCAACAACTCGCCGGCGGTGCCGGACTTGACGGCGAGGACGAGGCGGGGACGCCTTTGCGCAGCCTGCTGGGTACGCCGCTCAGCCGCGGCTACCGCGCTGAGGATCGCACGCCCCTCGGACAGCAGCACGGCCCCGGCTTCGGTGAGCGTGACCTTGCGGCTGGTGCGCTCCAGCAGCGTGACCCCGAGCTGTCGTTCGAGCCGGGAGATCGTGCGGGACAGGGGCGGTTGAGCCATCTCCAGACGCTGAGCGGCCTTCCCGAAGTGCAGTTCCTCGGCGATGGCGACGAAGTACCGCAACTCGCGTATCTCCATCCGTTCACACTAACTCCGGCGCACGGTCGATCGATGTCGCTCAGGTATCGCTGCATGACCGAGATGGTGTTGGTGCCTGGTCGAAGCGCAGCCATGCTCGCTGTCATGAGTGAGAAGACGATCGCGCTGGTCACCGGCGCGAACAAGGGAATCGGGTACGAGATCGCGGCCGGGCTGGGCGCATTGGGCTGGAGCGTCGGTGTCGGCGCTCGGGACGGGCAGCGCGGGAAGGACGCCGTGGCGAAACTGCGCGCGACGGGTGCCGACGCGTTCGGCGTTCCCCTGGACGTGACGGACGACGAAAGCGTGACCGCCGCGGCGCAGTTGATCGAGGAGCGCGCGGGACGCCTTGACGTGCTGGTCAACAACGCAGGCGTTGCGGGCGGTTGGCCGGAGGAGCCCACAACGATCGACCTCGAGACCGCGCGGCGGCTGGTGGAGACCAACGTCATCGGAGTCATCCGGGTCACCAACGCGATGCTGCCGTTGCTGCGCCACTCGGCGCACCCGCGGATCGTCAACCAGTCCAGCCATGTCGGCTCTCTGGCTCTGCAGACCACGCCCGGTGTCGACCTCGGAGGCATCAGCGGGGCGTACGCGCCGACGAAGACCTACCTCAACGCCGTCACCATCCAGTACGCCAAGGAGTTGAGCGACACCAACATCTTGATCAACAACGCCTGCCCCGGGTACGTGGCCACCGACCTCAATGGGTTCAGCGGTACTCAGACCCCTGGGCAGGGCGCGGTGATCGCCATCCGGTTGGCGGCTCTGCCCGACGACGGCCCTACCGGCCAGCTGTTCGACGACAAGGGAGTCGTACCGTGGTGATCCTCTGATGTGTTGTCCACGGCCTCCGGATCACCAGCGTGGAAGTCGCAGCGCGTACTCGGGATGGAATCGCCGCATGTAGCCGGTGTCGTCGCGGCCGCGCAGGCCCGAGTCGAGGTAGCGGCGGTGGAGGCGCTCCAGGGCGTCGTGGTCCAGTTCGACGCCGAGGCCGGGACCGGTGGGGACCTGGACCGCACCGTCCCGCAGCTCCAGCGGGCCGGGGACGATCACGTCGTCCGCGGAGTTCCACGGGTAGTGGGTGTCGCAGGAGTGGTCGAGGTTCGGGAGGGCCGCGGCCACGTGGGTCATCACGGCGAGGCTGATGCCGAGGTGGGAGTTGGAGTGCATCGAGAGTCCGATGCCGAACGCCTCGCAGACGGCGGCGAGTTCACGGGTGCGGCGCAACCCGCCCCAGTAGTGGTGATCGGTGAGGAGGACCGTGATCGCGTTCTGTTCCACGGCCGGGCGCAGGTGTTCCCAGGCGATCACGCACATGTTGGTGGCGGGGGTGGAGGTGGGGTCCTCCAAGTACTCGACCACGCCCTCCAGTTCGCGTGCCACGTACCGCGAGGTCTCCACGGTCCAGGCCGTGTTGGGGTCCAGGCGGAGCGGGCTGCCGGGGAAGGCCTCGGCGAGGGCCGAGGGCCTCGCCCCAGCCGTCGCCGATCGCCGGGCGGCCGTCGAGTGCCGGGTGTTCGGCCCATTTGTAGAAGAGGTACGCGGCGAAGGGCACGGAGTCGCGGACCCTGCCGCCCCAGCAGATCGCTGACGGGGCGTCCGGTGAGCCTGCCCTGCGCGTCGAGACAGGCCACCTCCACGGCGGAGGTGATCCTGCCACGCGCGTGGGAGCCGGGCACGGTGGGCAGCAGGGTGGCGTCGATGGCGGCGACGGCCGTGGTGTCGAAGACGTCCATGCCGACGATCACCTTCCCGGCGGCCGGCAGACGTTCGAGCCGGTCAGCGCCGCCGGGGGTCTCGCCCAGGCCCACGGTGCCGTCCTCCGGGACGAGTCGCAGGACACAGCACAGCGCGAGGGGCTCGTGCACTCCGCTGGAGTTGAGGAGCGGCGGATCGCTGAAGGCGATTTCATGTCCGTGAGCTCGCTTCATCAATCTGAATCACGCAACAGGCCCCGGCGCTCACGTACTCGGTGAGTGCCGGGGCCCGTCGAAGAGTCGTCGCGATCCGATGCTTCAGATGTCAGACGACAGATTTCAGATTTCAGATTTCAAAAACACCCGTCAGACGCCCGACGACAGACGTCACGAGCTGGTGCGCGTCGAGCGTCGACGCCGGGTGACGACGGTGATCGCTCCACCGGCCACGACCAGGGCCGCGGCGCCGGCGGCGATCGGCAGGGTGTTGCCACCGCCCGTCTCCGCGAGGTCGCCGGGCGGCGTCGACTGGCCGCCGTTCGGCGAGGGAGCCGGCGGCGTGGTCGAGTCGGAGGCCGACGGGGTGGCCGGCGTCGTCTCCGGGGTCGACGGCTCGTCGGGCGTCGTCGGGGTCGGGCTGCCGGGGGTCTCCGCGGGCGGCGTGGAGGCCGGCGGAGTCGAGGCCGGAGGCGTGGTCTCGGGCGTGCTCGGCGGCTGCGCCGTGCAGTCCTTCTTGCCGCCGTTCCACGCCATGATCAGCTTGTCCTTGATGACCGCCCGGTCCGGCCCCTTGGGCAGGTCGCCGTGCTCGAAGCCGTCGTTGGCGTCGAACTTGCCGTCGAACTTCACGGCGCCGCGGTAGAGGTCGATCTGCGCGTAACAGCCGGCGTCGGGCACCGCGATGTCGAGGGAGTCGGTCTCGCCCGGCTTGACCTTGACGCTGTCGAAGTCGTGGAAGACCTGCTCACCGGAGGTCTTGAAGGTGGCCCCGTGGGTGCGGTACGCCGCGAGGGAAGCGGTGCAGGACCCGGCGTCGCCCGCCGCGCGCACCTTGATGTGCACCTTGCCGTCTTCGGTGGGCTTCAGGTTCTGGTCGTCGACGCGGACCCAGTCGTAGAAGTTCGTCCCGTCCAGGGAGAACTCGCAGCGATCCGCCGCGGTCACCGTACCGGCGCCCTGGCCGGGCTTGTAGGCGCTGTTGCCGCTGTCCCAGCCGTCTCCGCCGGGGGTGCCCGTGGCCCAGGCGCTGGTGGTGGCCGCGGAGAGGGCGAGGGCCGCCGCGCCCGTCCCCAGCAGGCAGCGAAGGGTGACACGTCTCGCTATGGACATGCAGATCCCATCTTGATGATCCAAGACCCGGTCGTCGGCGGCAGGGCAGCACAAAGCAGCCGGGGGCCGCACCGGGGATGAGTGGTCGAAGAAACACTGGGCCCATTGGTCACATGGGCCACAGCTCGACCACATAGTCGATCACCCTGCAGGGGCTGTCAACCTCCTTGAAAACACAATGAGTTCACGTGCCGCCACATTTCCGACGCACAGGGAATCAGCGATTCCGCGACGGCTCGACGGCGGCCGGTCCGCAGTCGCCCGCGTCAGGCCGAGCGCCGACGCCGACGCCGACGGGGCATGCGATCGACCAGCACCTTCACCGGGGGGCACTCAGTTCCCTCGATCATGTGCACTGAGTGCCACACGTTCCGCGCGATGCTAGGTTCCGTCCATGAGCGAGGAACCCCGTGGCGGCGACACCGCGGACACGACGACGGCGAAGCCGCCCATGCGGGACGCGCTGGTCGCGGCGGCCTTCCAGCTGTTCCTGGAGCGCGGGTACGAGCAGACCACGGTCGACGACATCGTCACGCTCGCCGGTGTCGGCCGGCGGTCCTTCTTCCGCTACTTCCCCTCCAAGGAGGACGTGGTCTTCCCGGACCACGAGCGCTGCCTGACCGACATGACGGCGTTCCTGGGCGCCGGCACCGGCGAGGAGGAGCCGGTACGCAGGGTGTGTGACGCCGCCCGGCTGGTGCTGCGCATGTACGCCGAGAACCCGACCTTCTCCGTGCAGCGCTACCGCCTCACCAAGAAGGTCCCCGGCCTGCGCGCGTACGAGCTGTCGGTCGTCTGGCGTTACGAGCGCGCGCTCGCGGAGTATCTGCGCGGCCGCTTCGCCGGCCGCCCCGACGGCACCCTGCAGGCCGACGTCATCGCCGCGGCGGTGGTCGCCGCGCACAACAACGCCCTGCGCTCCTGGCTGCGTTCGGACGGACAGAGCGATCCCGACACGGCCGTGGACCACGCGCTGGGATACGTACAGGCCTCGTTCGGCGGCTCCCCCGGAGACGGTGGCGCGCCGCGCGAGGAGCAGGAGGACGTGGTCGTCGTGATCTCCCGGCGCGGGGCACCGATGTGGCGCGTCGTACGAGAGATCGAGTCCGCGCTCGGCCGGGAGTGAACGGCGAATCACACCCGCTTCCTCATATGAGGGTACCGAGTGCCTTTACGAGTGGCACTCAGTGCCATACTCTGTGGCTCGTGCGCGGCGTTCCGGGCACCTCAGACTCCGGCCCAGTGCAGGGACAGGGAGATGACATCGTGTACCCCTCAGGAATCGCCCTTCATCCGGGCGTCGGACCCGCGACGGACATACTCGGCAGCGACTCCGCGCCGAACGGGACGTCGACCTCGGATGCTCTCCTCTTCCAGCGGTGCCGCTGGTGCGGGACGGCGATGTACCACCGACTTCTCTGCCCGGTCTGCGCGGGCAGCGACCTGCGAACGGAGACGAGCGCGGGGGCCGGCGTCGTACGCCACTCCACCATCGTCCACCGCAACACCCCGGCGGCTCGGAACGTCTCCCTCATCGAGATGGCGGAGGGGTTCACCGTGCGTGGCCGGGTGATGGGCGCGCCCGCCGACGTCCACAGCGGCGACCGGGTCCAACTCTCCACCGCCCAGGACCCGGTGCGCAGCCAACCGGTGTTCCAACTCATCGACGGTCCCTATCGCGGCTGGAGTTGACATGGGGTGGCTGGGCGAATCGGCGCGCGCCGCCGGTTCGCCCAGCCACCGGGAGAGAACCCTCAGCCGTACGTGATGTCGGACGTCGCGTACTTGCAGTAGGTGCTGTCGGGGCCGGTCCCGTTCGTGGTCGGTTCGGCCCCCGTGTTGTTGCCGATGTACTTCTGGCAGGGAATGATCTTCTTGCTGGAATCCCCGACGATCTTGATGGCCTTGAGGGTCGCGCTGTCGCCGTAGTTGGTGTTGATGCCGACGAGCTTGCTTCCCTTGTAGGTGGCCTCGATCCCGTTGAGGTTGACGGCCCGCTTGTACTGCGTCTTGCAGTTGCCGCACGAGCGGACGAACGTGCCGAAGGTCTGCACCGCGAAGTTCGAGACGTTCAGCGTTCCGGCGCCGTTGAACTGGAACACCTTGTCGCTGGCTTCCTTCGCGCCGCCGCCCGAGACGGTGTAGACGTTGGACGACGAGGAGCCCAGGAACGTCGCCGCGTCCTCGCCGACGTCCTCCCACCAGACGTTCTGCAGCGTGCAGCTGCCCAGGCAGTGGATGCCGTCCGCGGCGGGGGCGCCGATGATGACGTTCTTCAGAACGGTGCCGGCGGCCAGCTCCAGGATCGGCCCCTGGTCCTCGTCCTGGCTGCCGGAGCCCAGGTCACCGGTGCCGTAGAGCCGCTTCATCCCGTAGTCCTTGGTACCGGAGACCGAGATGGTGGCGGAGACGGCCTGACTGCCGTTCGCGGTGGGCCAGGTGGCGGCACTCGCCGGAGACAGGCCACCCTCTGCCATGATCATGACAGCGGACAGGCCGACTGCGGCCAGGGAGCCGGTGAGGGCGCGCCGTCGGGCGCGCGGGCGTGCTGATGAGGTCATGTCCGTTTCCTCCTTCTGAACGAACGGGGGGGCGGTCAGAGCTTTCCGGCGCCCGCGCCGGACGTCACCGAGGCGACGACACTCGAGGCGGGCTCGGCGGTGTAGGTGTAGGGCGGGGTGGTGAAGGTGCCCACCTGCGAGATCTCGGTGGCGGCTCCCCCGAGGTCGTTGCCGCGCAGGTTGGCGTATCCGTCGACGTCGCTGTCACGGTTGGTCGTGACGGCGACCGTCGTGGTGCGGAAGACGTTGTTCTCGACGAGCATCTCGGCGCCCATGCGGGAGTGCACGGCGGTGTCGGCCCCGACGACGTAGTTGTCGTAGAAGTGGCCGGTGCCGAAGCGCAGGCTGGGGATGCGGGAGTTGACGTTGTCGAACCAGTTGTGGTGGTACGTCACCCTCAGATGCCCGGTGTCCTCGCTCGCGTTGTTGTCGCTGTGGCCGACGAGCGAGCCCTTGTAGTGGTCCTTGAAGGTGTTCCAGGACACGGTGACGTGGTCGGAGCCGTGATTGATGTCGAGCAGACCGTCGTAGTAGTCCTTCCCGTGGTCACGGTCGGACGAGAAGGCGTTGTGGTCGATCCACACCTTCGTCGACGCCTGCACGGTGATGCCGTCGGCCGGCTTGAGCGGCTTGCTGATGTTCAGGTTGCGGACGACGACGTTGGTCACCTTCTTCAGCCGCAGTCCGCCGCCGGTGAAGCCGGACGCCGAACCCACGCCGAGAACGGTGGTGTTGGAGCCGATGTCGACCTGGCCACCGAGCGTGATCAGACCGTTCACGCGCACCACCTTGGCCATGTCGCCGGTGACGGCCGCCTTGAACGCGTCGAGGGTCGAGACCGTGACGGCGACTACTCCCCCGCCGCCGGTGGTCCCGGCACCGAAGCCGACCGGCGAGGTGTCGGCGGCCGAGGCGGACGACGGGAGGACGAGAGCGGTGGTGACGGCCAGTGCGGCAGCGGCAGCCGTGGCCAGGGCCAGTCTGCGCGTGCGTGTCCGTGGGGGGCGAGTACGCATGCGGGTGCGTCCCTTCGGGAGTGCCGTTTGTCATATACGCAAACGATGTGCACCATGGCGAACAACATGAGGCACCCATGGCACCTACAGCGAGAATCATCAGTGCCAGGGAGTGCGCACATTCCCAGGTGATGCGGCTCGGAGATCTGATGTCTCGCATTTGAGATGCCAGGCGCGGGTCAGGCTGCTGAACGGGAAACGTAAGGGGCAAGCGCTTTCTAGTCAACGCTTCGCGCAGAACACATCCGGTCAACTCCCTTGCCCCGCCAGGTCGGTGGACACAAGGAAGCCGGGCCCGATCCGCGGAGGGATCGGGCCCGGCGAGGTTGTTCGGCCGCGTCGCGACGGATGGCGCGTCAGCTGAGGCCGAGGTCGGAGAGGGCGGTGGTCCAGTCGTTGATGATGGCGTCCTGGGCGTCGGAGAGCGAGACCGTACCCGCACAGACGGCCTTCTTGAGCTTGTTCTCGACGGTGTCCTTGTTGGCCGCGGTCTTGGTGCCGTACTGCGGCTCGGGCCAGAGGTTGAGCTCACTCTTCGGGGCGCCGCCGAGCTCCAGGGGCACGAAGTGGTCTTCCTCGTAGTCCGAGGTGCTCGTGTCGGTGTAGCCGTACTCGACGATCTGCTTCTTCTTCAGGGCGGTGGTGTACGAGCTGGAGGGCCGTACGGTCGCGGTCCAACCGGAGACACAGATCGTGGAGTCGATGGTGGACTGGGTGACGTCCGGGTTGAGGTCGCCGGGCTGGCAGCTGGGGTCCGGCAGGGGGAGGTACGCCTGGCTGCACGTCGCGGCGTGGGCGCTGCCGGTGGCGACGGTGAGGCCGGCGGCGGCGAGGGCGAGGGCGGACAGGGAGGTGACGAGGGGGCGGGATATGCGCGACATCGTGGGGGTCTCCCGATGTGGTGCCCGGCAGGAGTTTCCGGGCGGTCGTGCGCATGACAGCACCAGGAGCGTCTATGCGGGTAGACCCTTTGACCGGACCGGGAGACGCTTGATTGAAGGTTTGTCCGTGGCCTGACAGCATCGGACGAAGTCATGGCCTCGGCTTGGTTGTTCAACGCGGAACGACCGAACGGCGGGCCCCGCCACTCCGGACGCCTCCCGACCGAGGAGGCGTGTGGCGGCAGGCGTCGAAGTTCGGCACCGTGCGGATGGCGGGACCATGGCCTGGGCGGTCGGCACCGGCCGGCCTCACACGGTCGGGGCAACCCGCCTCACATTCGAGGAGGCTGTCTCGTCATAGAGGTATGAACTCGAAAATCAGGTACGCCAGTCTCGGCCTCCTGGCCGTGACCGGGCTGTACACAGGCGCCTGGGCCTACTGCTCCCCGACGAGCTGGTACGCGAATTTCCCCGGCCTCGGACTGAGCTGGCTGCCCCAGCTGGGCCCCTACAACGAACACCTCGCCAAGGACGCCGGAGCCATGTTCCTGGCCCTGGCCGTCCTGACCGTCATCGCCCTGCGCTCCGTACACAACACCCGGCTGGTCCAGACGACAGGTGCCGTGTGGTTGCTCTTCAACGTGCTGCACTTCAGCTACCACGTCCAGCACCTCGACATGTACAACACACGTGACCAGATCCTCAACGTAGTCTTCCTCGCCGCACTCATCCTGCTCGCGGCCCTGTTGCTGCTCCCCGCCCTCCCCGCACGACAGGACCGCACACGATGACCCACAACGGCGACAACGGCGACACAGGCAGCGTGAGCGCGAAGGAGGAGCCCGGCATGCGGGTGGCGGTGGCAGGCGGAACCGGACTGGTGGGACGGCATGTGGTCGAGGAGCTGACGGCGGCCGGGCACCACCCGGTGGTACTGGCCCGATCCACGGGCGTGGACCTCGTGACCGGCACCGGACTCGACGGGGCCCTGGCCGGCGTGGACGCGGTCGTCGACGTCACCAACGTGACGACCACGAGCGGCAAGAAAGCCATCGCGTTCTTCGACCGCGTCGCCCACACCCTCCAGGACGCCGGTGAACAGGCTGGGGTTCGCCACCACGTCCTGCTGTCGATCGTCGGGATCGACCGGGTCGGCCTCGGCTACTACCAGGGAAAACTGCGCCAGGAAAGCGTGCTCAAGAGCGGGCGGACGCCGTGGACGGTGCTGCGCGCCACCCAGTTCCACGAGTTCGCCCGGCAGACCCTCGACCGCGTCCCTGGACCACTCGCGGTGGTACCCCGGATGCGGACCCAGCCCGTCGCCGCCCGTGAGGTCGCCCACCACCTCGTACAGCTCACCTCCGCCCCGGCGCAGGGCATGGCGCCCGAACTGGCCGGCCCCCGTGTCGAACAGCTCGTCGACATGACGGGCCGGCTGCTGCGGGCCCGCCACCAGCACCGGCTGCTGCTGCCCGTGAAAATGCCCGGTGCCACCGGCACGGCCATGACCGGCGGCGGCCTGCTTCCCGCCGGCCCCGGCCCCCGCGGCAGCCAGACCTTCGACGAATGGCTCACCCTCCGCACCCCTCACCACGCCCGCCAGGGAGGATGACGACCCCGTGTCCACACCCCCGGGACCCGCCCAGGACCCCACCCTCGGCACGCTCATGGCCGAACGCCGCCGCCTGCTCAACATCGGCTACCGCATGCTCGGGTCCCTGCAGGACGCTGAGGACGTGGTCCAGGAGACCTACGCCCGCTGGTACAGCCTGCCCGAGGAGGAACAGCAGGCGATCGGCGCACCGTTGGCCTGGCTGACGCGGGTCGCCTCCCGGATCTGCCTCGACCACCTCACCTCGGCCCGCGTCCGCCGCGAGCACTACACCGGTGAGTGGCTGCCCGAGCCCGTCCGGCACAGTGCCACGTGGACCAGCACCGGCGATGAGGGCGGGGCCGATCCGGCCGACCGGATCACCCTCGACGAGTCGGTCAGCATGGGCATGCTGGTGGTCCTGGACTCGTTCACTCCCGCGGAGCGCGTGGCCTTCGTCCTCCACGACATCTTCGGCATGCCGTTCACCGAGATCGCCGACACCGTGGGCCGCACCCCCGCCGCCTGCCGCCAGCTCGCCTCCTCCGCCCGCCGGCGCATCGCCGACCGACGTCCCGGCAGCAGCACCGCACAAGAGCACCGGGAGATCGTCACCGCGTTCCGCCACGCCTGCCAGACCGGCGACCTCGACACGCTTGTCGCGCTCCTCGACCCCGCCGTCGAGTCACGCAGCGACGGAGGCGGCAGGGTCCGCGCCGCCCTGCGCCCGGTCATCGGCCGGGACAAGGTCGCCCGCCTCTTCCTCGGCCTCATGCGCAACGAACCCGGAGTCGAACTCGTCGAGGAGGACGTCAACGGCACCCCCGGCGTCAGCGTCCGCATCGCCGGTACCACGATCGCCGTCGTGGCCCTGGACATCCACGACGGTCTGGTCACCGACGTGTGGATGGTCATCAACCCCGACAAGCTCCATGCCTGGACCGGCTACGAAACCCCCTGAGGAGTGGAGCCGTGCGGCCGGATGGTCCCCCTCGCGTGGGTCTACCGCGGCTCGAAACTCGGCTCGACGCCTGTCAGGTCGCGGCTGATGTCCCACAGCCGAGCCGCGACCCGGGCGTCGGCGAAGTGGTCCCGGACAGGTTCGAGCCGCGGCTCGCCGCGCAGGCCGAAGACCGTCGGCCCCCACAACTGCCCTCCTCCCACCCCGGGGTCGAGGACGGCCCGCACCGCAGGCCACGCACCGGCCTCCTTGCCCTGAACGAGGAGGCCGGCAGGCAGGCCGCGCAGCCGTTCACCGGCACCGCGCACGTGCACCGGCGGTCGGGAAGGGGTCAGGGAGTCCAGTGCGCCGCCGGGATGAGCCACCACACTCAGCACCGGGCTGCCGGCCGCCCGCAGACGGCGGTCGAGCTCGAATCCGAAGGTCATCTGCGCCAGCTTCGAACGCCCGTAGGTGCGCTTCGGCCGGTAGTCCCTGCCGGACTGCGGATCGTCCAGGTCCAGCCGCTCGGACCGCGCCGCGAAACTGCCGACCGTCACGACGCGGGCCGCCGGTGCGGCCGACAGCAGCGGCGCCAGCCACCGGGTCAGCGCGAAGTGCCCGAGGTGATTGGTCCCGAACATCAGCTCGTTGCCGTCCCCGGTCCACCGTCGCGGCGGCTCGTCCAGCGCCACGCCGGCGTTGCAGACCACCGCGTCGAGGCACTCCGTCTCCAGCGAGTCCACCGAGCTCCTGAGCGATGCCAGATCGGCGAGGTCCAACCGGAGACTGCGCAGCCGCGCACCGCGGACGCGGGACCGGATCGACCCCATGGCGGCTTCGGCCTTCGCCGGATCCCGGCTGCCCAGGACGACGGTGGCCCCGGTCCCGGCGAGCTGCTCGGCGACGAAGTACCCGATGCCCGCGTTGCCGCCGGTGATCAGGAAGGTGCTGCCGTCGGCGCGCGGCAGTCGACGGACGTCCCATGGCCGGGTACGAGACATGGACGACATGAGGCAGGCTCCTGGTGCTGGGTACGACGGGACGGCTCCAAGGTCGCAACAGCGGCTGACAGATCACCTACAGGTCACCGACAACCCCGACAGGCCCCCGACAACCCCACCCACCGGACAACCAGGCATGCGTTCCGCTTGCGAGCGTGGGTGGCGGATTCGCCGCGTACGCCGACACCGCGCGCGCCTTCGGCTGTCTGCGCCCGGACGGCACCTTCGACCAGGGGCCGAAGTTCTACATGAACTTCCCGCCCGTACAGGTGAGTTGTCCGGACACGGACAGGAGCACGGACAGGAGGGGGTGAGGGCCCGGCGGTGGCCGGGCCCTCACCCGCTCCTCACGTGGTCAGGGAGATGCGAATCCCGACCGTGCCGTCCGTGCCCCGCCGCAGACGGCTGCCGAAGAGGGTGAGACGGCCGAGGATGCCGTACTTGCCGGCGATCAGCCGGCGGTAGCGCGCGGTGGCGGCCGGGTCGAGGATCTCCGCCGTGGCGGGGACCTGCTCGCCGGTCGGATTGCCGCGCACGTCGCACGGACCCACCAGGACGTCGGCCCGGTTGCGGATCCGCTTCACCTTCCAGGAGTCCGCGCTGGTCCAGGCGCCGAGCGCCGCACCGTCCCGGACCACCCACACGGGCGTCGCCACCCCCGTACCGTTCTTGCGGTAGCTCGTGATCAGCAGGAACTTGCTTGAAGCGAGCGCGTCCAGTTTCGTCTCGTCCATGCGGGGAGTCTAAGCAGTCACGGCCGGGAGTCCACGCCGCCCGTTCAGGACAGCTGGCCGTTGTAGTCCGGCAGCTTGAACGTGCGCTCGGCGTGGCCGCCGACGAGGTCGGAGTCGTTGTTGCCGACGTTGGCGATGATCGTGTAGCCCCGCGACTCGATCTCCGCGCGCTTGCTGGTCTTGTAGGCGCTGACCTCGTCGAACAGATCGGGCAGGTCGCGCGTGTAGAGACCGGAGACGGGGTAGCCGACGGTCGTCAGGTTCCACTGCGTCAAGGAGGAGATGATGCCCGGACGTGCGCTGATGAAGAAGATGTCGACGCCGCGGGAGCGCGCGTAGCGGGCGAGGTCGAGCGAGGGCTTGACCGCCGGGGTCGGCAGTTCGTACCACGGGTGGAAGTCCGTCTCCAGCGTGGTGTTGTCGATGTCGAAGACGAGGGCCAGCTTCTGCCCGGCGGCGTTCGCGGTGCGCTGCTCGACGTAGGGCCGTGCCTGGTCGATGACCGCCTTGACGTCGCTCTGCCAAGTGGCGTAGTCGACCGCGGCCGTCGTCGCCGTCGCGCTCACCGCCGTCTGGGCCGGAGCCGCGGCGGCGGTCCCCGCGGCGGTGACCGTCCCCCCGATGCCCAGCGCCACGACCGCCGAGACCGCGCCGATCCGGCGCCCCACACCGCGTCCTGTCATGCTCGTCCCCTTTTCATGTCGGAGCGGCGAGGTGCCTCGACCGTCGCCGCTGGACAGATGATCGTGCCTAAGGATGTACAAGAAGGGAAGACGAAGTTACTGATCGGTAGAAGAACTCGTGGCCGCCGCCCTCCCCTCCGACGCGGGGTGGCACTTGGTGTCATCCCGTGTGAGCCTGGGCTCGCGGGTGGCGGGCCGCGATGTCTGGCACACGGAGAGAGGTAGCTGGGATGGACGCACCGAACATCGTGATCGTCGGCGGCGGGTTCGCCGGCGTCGAGTGCGCACGCGGACTCGAGCACGCCCTTCAGCCGGGTGACGCCCGGATCACCCTGGTCAGCCCCACCGACTACCAGCTCTATCTGCCGCTGCTGCCGCACGTCGCCGCCGGTGTCGTCACCCCGCAGTCCGTGGCCCCCTCGCTCCGCCGGATCCTGCGCCGTACGACGTTCCTGCCGGGCGGGGTGATCGGCGTGGATCCCGCGTCCAAGAGGTGCGTCGTACGCAAGATCACGGGGGAGTTCGTCGATCTGTCGTACGACTACTTGCTGCTCACTCCGGGCAGCGTGACCCGCACCTTCGACATCCCCGGTCTCCTCGACGAGGCGCGCGGGATGAAGACGCTCGCCCAGGCGGTGTATCTGCGTGACCATGTGATCGCCCAACTCGACCTGGCCGCGGCCACGTCGGACGAGGACGAGCGGGCGGCGCGACTGCAGTTCGTCGTGGTCGGCGGCGGATACGCGGGCGCCGAGACCGCGGCCTGCCTGCAGCGCCTGACCACCGCCGCGTCGAAGCGCTACCACCCGCGCCTGGATCCCGGGCTCATCAAGTGGCACCTGGTGGACGTCGCCCCCAAGCTGCTCCCGGAGCTCGGTGACAAGCTCGGGGCGAGTGCGCTGCGTCTGCTGAGCGAGCGCGGTGTGGAGATCTCCCTCAAAACGACCGTCGCCTCGGCCACGGAGGGCAAGATCACCCTCACGGACGGCCGGGTGCTGCCGTCACGGACACTGGTGTGGACGGCCGGTGTCGCGGCGAGTCCGCTGGTCGACTCGCTGGGCGCGGAGACCGTACGCGGCCGGGTCCTCACCGAGGCGGACTTCAAGGTGCCGGGCCTGGACGGGGTGTTCGCGCTGGGCGACGCGGCCGCCGTGCCCGACCTGGCCAGGGCCGACGGTTCCTACTGTCCGCCGACCGCCCAGCACGCCGCCCGGCAGGGCCGGCACGCGGCGAAGAATCTGGCGGCGCTGCTGCGGGGGCAGCCCATGACGCCGTACAAGCACAAGGACCTCGGCCTGGTCGTCGACCTCGGCGGCCACGACGCGGTGTCCAAGCCGCTCGGTATCGCTCTCAAGGGCGTGCCCGCACAGGTCGTGGCCCGCGGATACCACCTGTACGCGCTGCGCACGGGCTCGGCCCGGTTCCGTACGGCCGCCAACTGGTTCCTCAACGCGGTCGCGGGCGACGACTTCGTGCGCACCGGGTTCCTCGCCGACCGGAAGGGGACCCTGCGGGAATTCGAGCACACCGACAGGTACCTGACGCCGGAGGAGGTCGCCGCCCGCCTGAGCCGTTAGGGCCTGTCCGGCGGATCACGCCGCGGACGCGGGGCTGTTCAGGAGGGCGAGGTAACGGCGGGCGAAGAGGTAGGCGTCACCCGGCCAGCGAGCCGAGAGATAGCGGCCGTCCTCGACGACGAACGCGTCCGTGTCGTCGGTGGCGGTGCCACGCCGGGTCAGGGTGCGGGGGCCGCGTACGAACTGCGTTCCCGGGTCGGCGAGGGCCGCCCTGACCTCGTCCTCGACGTACGCGGGATAGGTGCGGTAGTAGCGGCCGAGGCGCCAGGCGGTGGTGAAGTAGGCCGTGCGTTCCATGTATCTGGGCAGGCAGGTCGTGCGCCGTTCGGCCAGGACGCTCCGGCCGGTGGTGAGGTCGCGGGCGCGGGCGAGCACCAGGACGCCGTGGCAGATCGCGCCGACGGGCCGCCCGAGCGCCCAGAAGCGGGCGATCTGCTGGTGAAGCGCCGTCGAGCCGAGGTACTGCCGCATGCCGGGTGCGTGTCCGCCGGGCAGCAACAGGCCGTCGTACTCCTCGATGTCGACCTCGGCCCAGGAGACGGTGGTGGTGAACTCCGGTGACTTCGTGAGCTGCTCGTAGAACCGCCGGGGTTCCTCGGCGGCACCCAGTTGTCCGAAGAGCACCCCCGTCAGCAGCCGTGGGTCCGCCTCCGGCCGGGTGCTCGCGCGTTCGGTGGCGAGCACCACCTCGTGCCCCGCATCGGTGAGGATCCGCCAGGGAACGGCCACTTCGGTGACGTCGAAGTCGCGGTCGGGGACCGGCATCAGCACACGCATGCGCCCATCATGGCAGGCCCCGGGGTTGCCGCCGGTACGGCTGACAGGAGAGTGGCAACTTCCCTTTTCCGATGGCTTGTTGACGCCTACATTGCCGGTCGACACGTCATCGCAGGAAATGCCAGGAGCTGATTCCGTGCCCGAGAACCCGGCCGCCTCGGAACTCCCCGCCGAGGGGGTGCTCAGCCGGATCATCACGACCCGCCCGCACACGGCCCGGATCTGGAACTACTGGCTCGGCGGCGGCGACTACTACGAGGTCGACCGGGCGGCCGGGGAGCGGATCCGCCAACTACACCCGGGCATCGGCGACTACGCGCGGGCGGACCGGCTGTTCCTGGGACGCGCCGTACGCCATCTGGTCACCGAGTGCGGAACACGCCAGTTCCTCGACATAGGCACCGGCCTGCCGACCGCGGACAACACGCACGAGGTGGCGCAGCGGCTCGCACCGGACGCCCGGATCGTCTACGTCGACAACGACCCGCTGGTCCTGGCGCACGCCCGCGCCCTGCTCACCAGTGCCCCCGAGGGCCGCACCGACCATCTCGACGAGGACCTCCGCAATGTGGACGCCATCCTCGAACGCGCCGCGAGGACACTGGACCTGAGCGAGCCGGTCGGGCTGATGCTGCTCGGGGTCGTCATCTTCATCGGCGACGACGCGGAGGCGTACGACATCGTGCGCCGGCTGCTGGAGGGGCTGCCCTCGGGGAGCCATCTGGTCCTCTCGCACACGATCACCAGCCCGGCGATGCCTGACGTGGACGCCGCCGTCTCCTACTGGAACCAGCACGGCACTCCCTGGATCACCCAGCGCACCCCCGAGGCGGTCGCCCGGTTCTTCGACGGTCTCGATCTCCTGGAGCCCGGTGTCGTCTCCTGTTCGCGCTGGCGTCCGCAGCCGACGGACGGGGACGAACCGGCGGAAGTGGCCATGTTCGGCGGGGTGGGCCACAAACCCTGAACCGGAGAACGGCCGGGGGTGAACGCGAGGGCACGGGCGCACGTATGGAAGGAGGGCTCACGACCGGAGCCCCGGCGGCGTCGACGCCGCACCGTACGGCTTCGGGAGCCCATGCATGAGGCACGCACGACGACGGATCGTCCGACGAGGGACGCGACTCGCGGCCGTCGGCGGGGTCCTCTGCGGAGGGTTGATGGTGACGCACGCCATGGCGAGCGAGCCGTCCGCCGCGTCACGTGCCCCCCAGAGCGCCACCCTGGCCGCCGCGGGCAAGGGCGCGGGTCTGGTGTCGACCCTCGGCACCTCGCGTACGGCGGGCAGTTGGATCGCCGCCGACGGGCGCCCCGTGGTCGCGGTGACCGACTCGGCCGCGGCGGCCGAGGTGCAGAAGGCGGGCGCCCGCCCCAAGGTCGTGAGCCACAGCATGGAGGACCTCAAGTCCGTGACGAAGGCGCTGAAGGCGGCGCCACGGGTCGCGGGCACCGCCTGGGCCATGGACTACGTCCACAACGAGGTGGTGGTGCAGGCCGACCGCACCGTGTCCGCCTCCGACTGGTCCCGGATGAAGAAGCTCGCCGCGAGCATGGGCAGTTCGGTCCGCATGGAGCGGACCGAGGGCACGTTCACCACACGGCTCAACGCCGCCCTGCCGATGTTCTCGACCGGCGGCCGCTGTTCGGCGGGCTACAACGTGACCAACGGGCGCAACGAGTTCATCCTGACGGCCGGGCACTGCGGGCCGGCCGGGTCCGTCTGGTTCGGGGACAACCAGGGCGCCAAGCAACTGGGGCAGACGGTCACCACGGCGTTCCCCGGCAGCGACTTCTCCCTCATCCAGTACAACAACGGCGAGAACGACACCGGGAACAACGTCGTGTCGATCGGGGGCGGCAAGGGCGTCCAGATCATCGGCGCCGCCGATCCGACGGTCGGCCAGCGGGTCTTCCGCAGCGGCAGCACCAGTGGACTCCACGACGGTGAGGTGAAGGCGCTCAACGCGACGGTCAACTACCCCGAGGGCACCGTGACCGGTCTGATCGAGACCAATGTGTGCGCCGAACCGGGCGACAGCGGCGGTCCGTTGTTCTCGGAGGGCATCGCACTCGGCGTGACCTCGGGGGGCAACGGGGACTGCACCGCGGGCGGTACGACGTTCTTCCAGCCGATCACCAAGGCGCTCACGGCGCTCGGGGTGAAACTGACCGGACCGGGGGCGGCCGCCCAGGGCGCGGCGGGAGCCACCGCCCAGTCCTCCCCCGCCCCCGCGTCCTCGCAGGGTGCGGCCGTCGTGCCGGGATCCGCCGCGCCCGGCTCGGTCCAGGCGGTCGGGTCAGGCGCCTCCGAGCCGCTCCTCACCCGCCTCACGGACCCGCAGAACATCGGTCCGGGGCTGCTGGTCATCGCTGGCAGCATCATCGCGCTGGTCGCCACGCGGTACATCCGTACGGAACAGGATCGCAACCGCTACCGGCGGCAGTACTCGCAGAGTTGGGGCTGAGGCCGGGACGGCGGACGAGGGGACGGGGCGGAGACTCCCAACGAGGAGTCACGCCCCGTTCGTCACGGGCCCGCGGGGCGGCCGAGCGGGTTCACGCCGCCTGTATGGGCGACTGGGGGGCGGCTTCCGCCCACTCCAGGACGAGCCGCTGGTACTCCCGCCGCTCCTCCATGCTCAGCGTCCCACCGGCCCGGAACCACAGGGCCCGGATCTCCTCGTTGACATCGGCGGCGGACCGCACGGAGTCGGTTTCAGGAGTGGTGGACATGGTGTGAAGCATACGGGCCTTGGCGTGAAGGCGTTGTGAGTAAAGGTGCGCCTTACGACAATACGGACCGTGAACCTGATCACTCGTCCGACGTGGGATCACCCCCCGCACCTGCTCACCGTCCCTCTCCCGTCCCCAGCACCAGCACCTGAATGGCCAGCACCGCGGCCCCGCGCGCCCAGTCGTGGAAGTCGGAGACCTTCGTCTCCAGATCGACCGGATCGGCCTGCGGGTGGCGGTGTGTGAGGATCGTCTCCTCGACGACCGGGCCCGCCACGTCGACGAGTCCGACGCCTTCTCCGGCGAGCAGGACCTTCTGCGGCATGGCGAAGTTGGCGATCTGTGCGACGAGGGTGCCGAGCGCGCGGGCCGCCTCGTCGAGGACGCGGGCCGGCAGCGGGTCACCCGCCGCGGCACGGGCGAGGATCTCCTCGTAGGTCAGGTCCTCGCCGGTGGCGGCACTGACCTGGTAGCGGATGCTGGGGATGGTCAGCAGGGAGATGGCGCTGCCGCGTTCCCCTTCGGGGGTGAGGGGGCCGTACGGGTTCACGATCCAGCGGCGGCCCACGCCCCGCCCGTCCTCGACGGAGGCGACCCGGCTGCCGCCGAGGACGAGGCCGTAGCCGATCCCGGCGCCGATGGTGAGGACCACGAAGCGGTCGAGTCCACGGCCGGCGCCGAACCAGGTCTCGGCCTCCACGAGGGCGGCGACGTCGTTCTCGACGACCACCGGCAACCCGGTGCGCGATGCGACGAGTTCGGCCAGCGGGACGTCCGTCCAGCCGAGGAAGGCCGACTCGGCGACGACCGATCGTTTCTCGACACGGCCGCCGACGCCGATGCCGATTCCGGCCGGCGCGGGAAAGGAACGGGTGAGTTCCTCGGTCATCTCCGCCAGCAGGTCGGCGACTTCGGCCGGGGTGTGGGTGGTGAGCGGGCGGTCGTGACGCGCCACGATGTCGCTGCGCAGGGTGGTGACGACGCCGTAGACCATGTCCTCGGTGATCTTGAATCCGATGAAGGAGCGGGACTCGGCGACGATGTCCAGGGGCTGTGAGGGACGCCCCTGCCGTACCTCCGCGCTCTCCCCCTCACCCGACTCGGCGGCCTCGATCAGCAGGCCGGACTCGATCAGCGGTTTGGTCAGCCGGGTGAGGCTGCCCGCCGACAGGTTCAGGCGGCGCGCGATCTCGCTGCGCGACAGCGGCCCGTGCACGAGCACCTCGATCGCCACCGCCCGCTCACCCGGACTCAGGGGCAGCCAGCCGGCGGCGGCACGTGTGGTCATGAGGGTCGAACTCCCACAAGATTTTATTTCGCCTCGGAATTAATGACATCACTCTATGGCGCGACAGTTCGCCGGAAAAGATACGCACAGGACTCTTGACGCCTTGATTGTTCCGCATCAAAAGTAAATGAGTCCAGGACGAGCCCGACCCGTGAAGTCTCCACCAGTGAAGGATGTTGCTCAGATGACGTTCTCTCTCGGCATCGTCGGCGCCGGCCAGTTCTCCGGCCAGTTCGCGAAGCTGTTTCTCGCCCACCCCGGCGTCGCCGATGTCCACGTCACCGATCTGCTCCCCGAGCGGGCGGAGGAACTGGCGGCCACCGAAGGGCTGTCGGGCACCTTCCCCTCGTACGAGGCGATGCTGGAGTCGAAGGCGGTGGACGCCGTCGCGATCTTCACCCAGCGCTGGACCCACGGGCCGCTGGTGCTCCAGGGACTCCGGGCGGGCAAGCACGTCTACTCCACGGTGCCGATGGCCATCACCCGGGACGAGATCGCCGCGATCATCGACGCGGTACGGGAGACCGGACTGACGTACATGATGGGCGAGACCAGCCAGTACAACCCGGCGACGGTCCACGCCCGCAACCAGATCGCCGAGGGCGCCTTCGGGCGGCTGTTCTACGCCGAGGGCGACTACGTCCACGACATGGATCTCGGGTTCTACGAGGCGTACCAGTACAGCGGCGGCGAGAACTGGAAGGCGACCGCCAGCTATCCCCCACTCCTGTACCCGACGCACTCGGTGGGCGGGGTGCTCGGCGCCTGGCGGACGCACGCGGTGAGCGTGTCGGCCATCGGAGTGCGCGACGAGCGCGGGGACGGAGTGTTCGACAAGGAGGTCAGCCAGTTCGGCAATGACTTCTCCAACGCCACGGCGCTGTTCGAGGTGGCGGGCGGCGGCTCGTTCCGTACGAACGAGTTCCGGCGGGTCGGATATCCCTCGCACATCCGGGAGTCCCGCTTCCGGTTCTTCGGGACCGACGCCAGCATGGAACAGCTCGCCACGGTGAGCTTCTGGCAGGACAAGAAGGGGGTGCGGGACATCACGGAGCTGCTCGAGCCCAAGCCGACGCTGGCGCCGGACGATCCCTCGCTCCGGCACATCGCGCCGGCTCTGCGGGCCGCGTTCACGTCCGGGTCGGCGCCCGTGCACGACCGGGCGCGACTCCCCCGGGAGTTCGACCACCTGCACAACGGGCACGAGGGCAGCCACCACTTCCTGGTGGACGACTTCGTGACCGCGGTCGACACCCGGACGCTGCCGTCGGTGAACGCGTGGGTCGCGGCCCGCTACACCCTGCCGGGCATCGTCGCGCACGAGTCCGCGCGGCAGGGCGGGGTCAGGCTGGAGATCCCGGACTTCGGGGACGCGCCCGGGGCGTGAGGTCCCCGGGCGGGGCCGGGTGCCGTCAGGTGCCCGGCTTGCGGCCGTACACGAAGACGTCGTCGCCGTTCTTCAGCAGCGACCAGTACTTCTTGGCGGTGGTCGTGGTCATGTTGACGCAGCCGTGCGAGCCGGGCGGGTTCCACATGCTCAGGCCGACCGAGTGGAAGGCCTGGCCGCCGTCGAAGAACTGGCTGTAGGGCATGGGCACGTTGTAGATGGTCGAGACGTGGTCGATGTCCCGCCAGTAGATCTTCTTCAGACCGGTGCGGGTCTCGTACCCGTCGCGTCCCGTGCGGACCGGAACCGGACCGTAGACGAGCCTGCTGCCGTCCTGGATCCAGCTGAGCTGGAGCGTCAGGTTGACGCAGGCGATGCGGCCCTTGTTGACGGGACACTTGCCGTCCTTGTTGGGCTTGTTGCCGACGGCCTTCTGCTTGTTCATCAGGTCCATCACGCCCCAGGTGACGGACCCGGCGTAGCCCGCGTTCGGGGTGATGCCGTGCTTGGTCTGGAAGGCCTGGATCGCCTTGCAGTCGGCGGTGGACTGCCGGCCGTCGACCGGTCGGCCGAGGAACTTCTCCACCTGCTTCTGGTACGGGCCGGTCTGTGTCGTGCAGCTCGCGGCCTGCGCGGGCGCCGTGCCCAGCGCGAGCGTCAGCGGCGCGACCAGTCCGGTGATCCCCAGAGCGACGGCTCCCCGTCTGCGTATGTCCCCCATGTCAGGCCCTTCTGTCTGCGTGTTCCCGGGTGTTTCCCTCGTTCTCCGCCTGCTAGACCCGCGTCGGGGCGCAGGCGTTGTACGGCTGTCCGGTCTGCGACGAAACGGTGACATCGGGAGCAGTCCAGTTACCTCGGATTGGACCAGGCTCCGGGTGCGGAGCCCGGCCTACGCTGCCGCCATGCACCGCGCACTCGCCGACGATCTCTCCCGGCTTCCCGAGCTCCTGCAGTCCGCCCGTGACTTCGCCGCCGGGGAGGTGGACGGACTCGACGGGCGTCCCGTCGCCCACCCCGGCAAGGTGCCCGATCCCGAGCCACTGCCGGCCGAGGGGCGCGGCGCGCAGGGCACACTGAGCCGGTTCGCCGAGCGCTGGGCGCCCGGATTCTCCGGTTCCGCGGGCCCGCGCTACCTCGGTTTCGTCACCGGCGGCGCGACGCCCGCCTCGCTCACCGGGGACTGGCTGACCGGCGCGTACGACCAGAACGTGTCCGGTGGCGCCGGATCGTCGGCGAGCGCGCTGGAGCGGGAGACGGTGGGCTGGCTGCGCGAGCTGTTCGGACTGGGCGAGGCGCACAGCGGGGCGTTCGTGACCGGCGCGACCGTCTCGAACACGGTCGGTCTGGCGATCGCGCGGGAGTGGCTCGGCGAGCGGCTGGGGGTGTCCGTGTCACGGGAGGGCGCCGCCGCGCTCGGACCGGTCGACGTCCTGTCCGGCTCCCCGCACTCCAGCGTCACCAAGGCGCTGTCGGTGCTCGGCATCGGCCGGGACCGGCTGCGCACGGTGCCGGTGCTGCCCGGGAACCGTGAGGCCGTCGACGTCGAGCGGCTGGCCGCCGCCCTCGAGGCGCTCGGCGGGCGCCCGGCGGTCGTCGTGGCGAACGCCGGAACCGTGAACACCGTCGACTTCGACGATCTGCGGGCCATCGCCGCGCTCAAGGAGCGGTACGACTTCTGGCTGCACGTGGACGCGGCGTTCGGCGGCTTCGCCGCGCTGTCGCCGTCGTACGCGCATCTCGTCGACGGGCTCGACGCGGCCGACTCCGTCTGTGTCGACCTGCACAAGTGGCTCAACGTCCCCTACGACGCGGCCGTGCAGTTCACGCGCCGCCGGGACCTCCAGGTCCGGGTCTTCCACAACGAGTCCCCGTACCTGGGCCTGCCGACCGGCGACCCCGACTTCCTGCACCTCACACCGGAGAACTCGCGCCGGCTGCGGGCGCTCCCGGCGTGGTTCTCGCTGATGGCGTACGGACGCGAGGGGCATCGCGAGATCGTCGAGCGGAACATCGCGCTCGCCCGGCTGCTGGGCGAACGCATCACGGACGTACCGGAGTTGCGGCTCCTGGCGCCCGTCCGGCTCAACGTCGTCTGCTTCACCCTCGCAGACGAGCCCACGCGGGAGCGGGTGCACGCGCTGGCGGCGGCGGTCGCGGCCTCGGGCGAGGCCTACGTGACGCCGACCGTGTACGCGGGGACTCAGGGGCTGCGGGCCGCCTTCAGCAACTGGCGTACGACCAAGGCCGACACCGAGAGGGTGTTCTCCGTCCTGCGGTCGGCCGCCCTCACGGCCTCACCGCGCTCCGGAAACCCGTGTTGACCGCGGTGAGGCCGCCGTCCACGCACAGCGTGGTCCCGGTGATCCATGCCGCGTCCCCGGAGGCGAGGAAGGCGACGGCGGCCGCGATGTCGTCCGGTTCACCGACCCGTCCGAGCGGATGGATCCCCGACGCCTGGGCGAGATCGTCGTCGCGGCCCTCCCACGCCGGGGTGCGGACCGTGCCCGGCGCGACCAGGTTGACCCGCACACCACGGGGCGCCGCGTGCCCCGCGAGGGTGCGGGTGAGGGACATGAGGCCCGCCTTGGCCGCGCTGTAGGCATGGTTGCCGAAGTCCTGGATGCCGTTCACCGAACCGATGTTGACGATGGCGCCCCGGCCCGAGGCCACCAGGTGCGGGAGGGCCGCGCGGCTGCAGCGGTACGCGCCGGTCAGGGTGAGGTCGAGGTCACGGGCCCACACCTCGTCCGGCTCGTCCTCGAAGAGCGGGGCGTCGGGAGAGCACCCGTACGCGTTGTTGACCAGGACGTCGAGCGAGCCGAAGGAGTCCACGGCGTACGCGACGGCCGCCTCCACCGCCGCGCGGTCCCCCACGTCACACGCCAACTCCTCGGCGCGCGCCCCCAGTTCGCGGATCGCGGCGGCCGTCTTCTCCGCCTCGGCCGGGTCGACGTCCGTGACGAGCACCCGGGCGCCCTCCTCGGCCAGCCGGCGGGCGGTGGCCGCGCCGATGCCGCGGGCCGCGCCCGTGATCAGGACTCCGTATCCTTCAAAGCGCCTCATGACAGATACCGTGCGCCCATGTCCGCGTTCATACAACAACTTCCGGCACTGATCGGCGTGGTCATCGGTGCGCTCGGCTCGTATCTGGCGATCGTGCGAGGCGATCGGGCCCGCTTCCGTCGGGAGCGGACGGCCCGATGGGAGGAACGGCGGCTCGCGGTGTACGGCGACTACGCGCGGTCGCTCAAGAAGAGCGTCACTCTGACCTACCGGGTGGCGTCACACCTGGGCAACGACCCGCACCCGCACCCCTTGTCCCCGGAGGAGGCCGAGCCGCTGCTGGCCGAGGCCACCCTCGCGCGGGATCCGTCCGGGGAGGCGCTGATCCTCCTGGGCAGTCCGGAGGTGGTGGAGCGGGCCCGGGCGTGGGTGGTCGGGGTGATGGAGATGGAGCAGTTCCTGCGCGACGGGACGCGTGACCCACAGGCATGGCAGACCCTGTTGGAGCGGCAGCGCGCCGGGCGCGAGGGCTACTACGCGGCCGTGCGGGAGGATCTGGCGCTGCCCCCGGGCCACTCCGCGCGCTGGCCGGTGCAGCCTGTGCAGCACACCTGATCTCAGCGATACCCCGTCACATCCGCCGGCCTGCCCGCGTCCTGGACCTCGACGAGATAACGCCAGGCGTCGGGCCTGCTGCCGTCGCGGTCGGTGAAGCCGTACTCCTTGGCCAGCTGACCGCTGGAGAGCGAGCGTCCGTTCCAGCGCGCGACGTCCGGGTCGGCGGCCAGCGCGGCCACGGCACGGCCGACGTAGGAGGGCGTCTCGGAGATGGCGAAGTGCGGGACGCGCTCGAGGGCGTCCCGCCAGTTCTCCTCGCTGACGTCGAAGTTGTCGAGCATCATCTCCGAGCGCAGCCAGCCGGGGGTGAGCGCGAGGGCGGTGGCGCCGCGCGGGCCGAGTTCGTGGCCGAGGGAGAACGCCATGCGCAGGACGGACGCCTTGGCGAGGTCGTAGAAGAAGGAGACGCGGTAGGTGTCCCGGTTGTACTCGGCGGTGCCGTCGGTCATCTCGACGACGAGGCCGCCGGGGGCGCGCAGCAGCAGGGGCAGTGCGTGGTGGCTGGTGATCGCATGCGTCTCGACGGCCCGGCGCAGCAGCCCGAGGCCCTGGTCGAGGTCGGTCTCCCAGAGCGGGGTGTCCCACTCGAAGTCCTTCTCGCCGCCCCAGACGTCGTTGACGAGGACGTCGAGGCGGCCCTGTTCGTCCGCGATGCGGGCGACCAGGGCCGCGACCTCGGCGGGGACCAGATGGTCGGTGGGCACCGCGATGCCGGCGCCTCCGGCCGCGGTGACCAGGTCCGCCGTGTCCTCGATCGTCTCGGGGCGGTCGTACTCGGAGCGCCGTTCGCGCGTGCTGCGTCCGGTGACGTAGACGGTGGCGCCGGCCGCGCCGAGCTCCACCGCGATTCCCCGGCCCGCTCCTCGGGTCGCTCCCGCGACCAGCGCGACCCTGCCGTCCAACGGCCCTGGCATGTCCGACCTCCGTGCTCGTGGCGTTCACGGGCTGCCTTCGCCCGTGTGTCCCCACGAGAGTCCCTCGGAAGCCGGACATCTCCTGTCGTGATTCGCTGGTGTGTCGCGACGGGCCCGGCCCGGTCAGTGACCGCGCTTGATCCACTCCTCCAGATGCGGGGCCTCGGCACCGATCGTGGTCGAGTCCCCGTGCCCGGTGCGGACGACCGTGTCGGCCGGGAGGGTGAGCAGGCGCTCGCGGATCGACTCGACGATCGTCGGGAAGTGGGAGAAGGAGCGCCCGGTGGCTCCGGGCCCGCCCTGGAAGAGCGTGTCACCGGTGAAGACGGTGCCCAGGCCCGGGTCGTAGAGGCAGACCGCGCCCGGGGCGTGGCCGGGCGTGTGCAGGACGGTCAGGTCCGCGCCGGCCGCCTCGATCACCTGCCCGTCCTGCAGCCAGGCGTCGGGGAGCCGGTCGGGGTGGGTCTGCTTCCACAGCTGCAGATCGTCGGGGTGGAGCCAGATCGTGGCGCCGGTGCGCTCGGCGAGGGCGGGCGCGGCGTCGATGTGGTCGTTGTGGGCGTGGGTGCACACGATGGCCAGCAGCCGCCGGTCGCCCACCGCCGCGGCGATGGCGTCGGCGTCGTGCGCGGCGTCGATGACGATCGCCTCGTGGTCGTCGCCGACGATCCACACGTTGTTCTCGACGTCCCAGGTGCCGCCGTCGAGCGAGAACGTGCCCGAGGTGACGAGGTGCTCGACCCGGGCGATCATCACAGCACCACCACCGAACGCAGCACGTCACCGTGGTGCATCCGCTCGAAGGCGGCCTCGATCCCGTCGAGGGCGATCGTCTCGCTCACGAACGCGTCCAGGTCCAGTCGCCCCTGGAGGTGCAGGTCGATGAGCATCGGGAAGTCGCGGGAGGGCAGGCAGTCGCCGTACCAGGACGACTTGAGGGCGCCGCCGCGTCCGAAGACGTCGAGGAGCGGCAGTTCGAGCTTCATCTCGGGGGTGGGCACGCCGACGAGGACGACCGTGCCGGCGAGGTCGCGGGCGTAGAAGGCCTGCTTGTACGTCTCCGGGCGGCCGACCGCGTCGATGACGACGTCGGCGCCGAAGCCGCCGGTGAATCCCTGGATCGCCTCGACGGGGTCGGTCGAGGTGGAGTTGACGGTGTGGGTCGCGCCGAGCTTCGAGGCGGTGGTGAGCTTCCGGTCGTCGATGTCGACGGCGATGATCTTCGCGGCGCCGGCCAGCCGGGCTCCGGCGATCGCGGCGTTGCCGACGCCACCGCAGCCGATGACGGCGACGGAGTCCCCGCGGCCGACGTTACCGGTGTTGAGGGCGGCGCCGATGCCCGCCATCACTCCGCAGCCGAGCAGACCGGCGACCGCCGGGGAGACCGCGGGGTCGACCTTGGTGCACTGTCCGGCGGCGACCAGGGTCTTGTCCGCGAAGGCGCCGATGCCCAGGGCCGGGGACAGTTCGGTGCCGTCCTTGAGCGTCATCTTCTGCTTGGCGTTGTGCGTGTTGAAGCAGTACCAGGGTCGCCCGCGCAGACAGGCCCGGCACTGCCCGCACACTGCACGCCAGTTGAGGACGACGAAGTCGCCGGGAGCCACGTCCGTGACACCGTCGCCGACCGACTCCACGATCCCGGCCGCCTCGTGGCCGAGCAGGAAGGGGAAGTCGTCGTTGATGCCGCCCTGCTTGTAGTGCAGGTCGGTGTGGCAGACCCCGCACGCCTGGATCTTCACCACGGCCTCTCCCGGCCCCGGATCCGGCACGACGATGGTCTCGACGCGCACCGGTTCGTTCTTGCCCGGGGCGATCACGCCACGTACTTCCTGCGCCATGGTGGTGAACCCTTCCGTAGATCGACGTTCGTCAACCGACCCTACGGTGTGACCCGCCAGTAACCGACCGGTAGAACGCCTGGTGGCGTGCGGCCGCCTCGGTCCAGGTGTGGCGGGCGGCCAGCTTCCGGCCAAGGGCGGCGCGTACCGGATCGTCCGAGGTGAGGGCGTGGCCGAGCGCGGTAGCGAAGGCCTCCGGCGTGTCTGCGAAGCGGGCGGCGGACCCGAAGACCTCACGCAGGACGGGCAGATCACGGACGACCAGCGGGACGCCCGCGGCGAGCGCCTCCATCGCGGCGAGTCCGAAGCCCTCCTTGAGGGAGGGGAACGCGAAGACGTCGGCCGCGGCCACGAGCGACGGCAGGTCGGACTCCGGTACGGCGCCGAGGACGACCGGCTCGATGCCGAGTCCGGCGGCCCGGGCCTCCCACCTCGCCCGGTAGTCGCGGTAGTCGAAGAGGGTCTCGCCGCCCGCGATCACCAGCCGCACCTCGGGACGCGCGGCGCGCAGCAGGGCGTAGGCCTCGATGAGGTCGAGGGAGCCCTTGCGCGGCTCGATCCCGCCGACGGTCAGGACGTACGGGCCGAGGCGGGCGCGCCAGGCGGCGCGGGCCGCGGGATCGGTGGTCGCGAACCGTTCGTACGCCACTCCGTTGGGGATGACGGCGGGGTCGAGGCCCCAGCCCGCGCGGAGTTCGTCCGCGACGGACCGCGAGACGCAGAGGTGTGCGTACGGCTCGACGATGGCCCGTTCGTGGCAGGCGGCCAGTTCGAGGGTGGTGAAGTGGTCGAGGTGGTGGACGGTGCGGACGCAGGGGCCCGCCGCGTTGGCGCTGATGCAGTCCTGGGCGTGGACGATGTCGTACGCCGCCGCGCACGGGGCGAAGGCGGCGCGGAGAGTGGCGATGGAGCGCAGGATGCGCGCGCCGACGGTCTCCTCCCGCGGGCCGTCGGGGAACGGGACGATCCGTACGCGCACCTCGTCGTCGACCTCGCGGAAGAAGCCGCGGTCGCCGCCCCGGCCGAGCGACCAGACGGTGACGTCCTCGCCGGCCGCGGCGAGCGCCTCGGCGAGCGCGAGGGTGTGCACGACACCACCGCGCGGCCTGGTGGAGTAGCTGAGCAGGGCGATCTTCACGAGGGGCTCCCCGGTCTATCGGTACGCGGCGGGGCGGCGTTCGTCGAGGTGGCGCAGCACGCGGCGGGCGCGGTCGATCTCGGCGGCGATGTCGACCTCGGCGACGGCAAGGCCCGCCTTGGCCCAGGTGCGGGCGAGGATGTCGCCGCCGGGGCCGACGACCTTGGACTGGCCGAGGAAGCGCATGCCGCCCATGGCGCCGGTCTGGTTAGAGGAGGCGAGGACGACCTGGTTCTCGGCGGCGCGTGCCTGGTCGTAGAGGTCGAAGAGTTTGGCCTGGCGGTCCTGGGCCATGCGCGGGGCGCGGTTGGTGATGCTGGTGGGCCAGGCGGACAGGCACGCGAGGATCTCGGCGCCGTCCAGGGCGAGGGAGCGCGCGGACTCCGGGAACGTCTTGTCGTAGTCGATGAGCATGCCGATCCGGCCGACCGGGGTGTCGAAGGCGTCGAAGCGGTCGCCGGGCGCGTAGGCGGCGACCTCTCCGGCCGGCAGGTGGACCTTGCGGTGGCGGCCGAGGACGCCGTCGCCGCTGACGCAGACGGCGGCGTTGTAGCGTTCGTCGCCGCCGTCCTCGCAGTAGCCGACGCAGACCACCATCTCGGCGGCGAGGCGGGCTACCTGGAGGATCAGCGGGTCGTCCGGCTTGAGGGCCGGGGGCAGCGCCTCGGGGTCGGGGTGGCGCAGGTCGGCGAGGTATCCGCCGAGCGCGGCGTCGGGCAGGACGAGCAGTCCGGCGCCCGAGCCCCGGGCATCGTCGATGATCTTGGCGATGCGGGCGAGGTCGAACTCCAGGTCGCGGCCGAAGTGGGCGGCGGCGGCCGCGATCCGGACTGCGCTCATCGGTCGCTGCTCATGTGCTGACTGCTCCTGCGTGCGTGTAGGTTTCCGGGCGCCGGTCACGCAGGTGCCCCATGGAGCGGCGCGCGGTCTCCAGGGCCTGGGTGACGTCGAGTTCGGCGATCGCCAGACCCGCTTCGACTCCGGTGTCGGCGAGGATCTCGCCGCCCGGGTCGACGACCTTGGCGCTGCCGACGAAACGTAGCGACCCGAAGGTACCCGCCTGGTTGGCGGAGATCCACACGATCTGGTTCTCCAGGGCGCGGGCCCGGTCGAAGAGGTCGAAGCGGCGCTTCCAGCGGTCGTCGGCGAGTTCGGTCGCGGCGTTCGTCCGGGAGCCGGGCCAGGCCGAGACACAGACGCCGATCTCGGCGCCGTCCAGCGCCAGCGCCCGCGCGGACTCCGGGAACGCCTTGTCGTAGCAGATCATCATGCCGATCCGGCCGACGGGCGTGTCGAAGGCGTGGAAGCGGTCGCCGGAGGCGTAGCTGGCGTCCTCGCGGAGCGGCTGGTGGACTTTGCGGTGGTTGCCGAGCACTCCGTCGCCGTTCACGCACACCACACTGTTGTAGCGGGCGTCCCCGTCGGCCTCGCAGTAGCCCGCGACGACGGTCAACTCCCCCGCGAGGGCGGCCAGTCGGCGGATCTCGGGTCCGTCGAGGGCGAGTGCGGGCGGGCCCTCGTCCGAGGCGGAGTCGTCGAGGCTGAGCAGATAGCCGCCGAGGCAGGCCTCCGGCAGGGCGAGGAGGCGTACACCCGCTGTCTTGGCCTCCTTGATCAGCCGCTCCACGACGGCGAAGTCCTCTTCGAGGTCGCGGCCGAACTCGGCGGCGACAGCCGCCATACGAAGGGTGCTCACGCCGTCCCCATTCCAGTCACCGGTCCGGTGACCGCTTCGGTGATCTCGCCGTCGGGCCAGCGCAGGCCGACGCCTTGTCCTGTGGTCAGTTCTCCGCACACCGCACCGACGGCGGGGCCCGCGGGCAGCCGGGGAGCGTCCGGCTCGTCGGCGGTGAGCATCCCGAACCCCGGGAAGCAGGTCAGCCAGTCCCCCATGGACGCCCCGCCCGGCCGGGGCACCGCGGCCACGTCGAGGACGGCTCCGCAGCCGCTCGCCTCCGCGAGCATGCCGAGCGTCCCGGCGATCCCGGCCATCGACACGTCCTTGGCGGCGGCGGGCCGGGCGACGGCCACCGCCGCGGTCATGGCGCGCAGTTCGTCCGTACGACGTTGGGTGGACGAGTCCCATTGGCGCCCCCGGTGGCCGGCGCGCCAGCCGCCGCCGAGGTCGGCGGTGAGCCGGACCGCGTGACCGGGGCGCCCGCCACCGCCCGGTACCGGGTGGCTTGTGCGGCCGAGGGCGGTGACGGACAGTGCGGCGGGGACGCCGAGTTGGGTGTGGCCGCCGAGGACGGGAACGTCGTACGTCCGGGCCGCGCGTCCGAGTCCCGCGAGGATCCGCCGGGCGTGCGCCGCGTCCTTGGCGCCCACCGCGTCCAGGAGCCCGACGGGCGCGGCGCCCATCGCCGCGGGGTCGTTGACGTGGACGAGGACGGGGCACCAGCCCGCCCATTCCGGGTCGCGCTCGACCATGCACGGCACGATCGCGTGGCAGGCGGCGATCACATCGGTGCCCGGGACGGGTGCTCCGTCGTCGCCCAGGTAACCGCGCGGCCCCTGGAGCGGCGGGCCGGGCAGGGGTCGGAGAAGAGGTCCGAGAAGCGGTCCGAGCGGGGCCTTGGTGGCCGCCGCCTGTGCGGCGATCCGGCCGATCGGCCACCGCATGAGGACGTGCGGGGTGTTCGCGACTACGACCTCCCGGACCGTCTCCCAGCCGAGTCGGCCGAACAGCGGCCGGTTTCGGGTCTGTACGGTCGCGTCGAAGCGCAGGGCGCCCTCGGCCTCCGCCCGTGCGCACGCCGCCCGCACCAGGGCCGCGCCGATCCCGGCCGGGCCCCGGGCCCCGGGCGCGACGACCAGCCGCCCGCCCGCCCACCAGCCGAGGTCGGGGCCGTCGTCCACCGGGCCCAGCCGCACCCCGCCGACGACCGTGCCGTCCCGGTCCCTGGCGACCAGGACGAGGGTGCGCGGGTCCTCGTCGCGGTCGTCGAGGTCATGGCCCGCGAAGAGCCCCTGCTCGTGGACGAAGGTGTCCCGGCGCAGCCGCCGGTAGGCGCTCGACTCCCGCTTCCCCGGGGTGTCCTCGATGAGAAAGGCGGGCTGTCGGGCGAGCGTGCTGCGATCGCCGAGCAGCGCCAGGATGTCCTGAGCGCGCTCCGGCCCCGGCACGGTGGTGGATCCGTCGAGATACACGGTTCACCCACCCGCCGTCCTGAGCACACTGCACGCGCCGCAGGCCGCGCAGCCGGCGCGTTGGTCGGCGCCGGTCATTCCCGCCGCGCGGAGCTTCGCCGCGACGCCCTCGGTGACGCGGCGCAGCAGTTCGGCGTCCGGTGCCCGGGCTCCGTCGCGGGTGGCGAGCGTGCCGTGCATCGGACGGAAGGGGACGACGAAGGGATAGACCCCCCGGTCGATCAACTCCCCCGCTCCGGTGATGAGTTCGTCGGGGTCCTCGCCGAGGCCGACGAGGAGGTAGGTGGAGACCCGGTTGGGTCCGAACACGCGGACCGCCTCGTCCCACGCGGCCTCGTACTCCGTCAGCGGGACGGTCGACTTGCCGGGCATCCAGCGCCGTCGTACGGCGTCGTCGAGGGACTCGACGTGGATGCCGATGGCGGTGGCCCCGGCGTCGTACAGCTCCTGGATCCACGCCAGGTCGCCGGGCGGTTCGCACTGCACCTGGACGGGCAGGCCGGGCACCGCTTCGAGGACCGCACGCACGGAGCGTACGAGGTTGCGGGCGCCCCGGTCCGGGCCGGTCGTCGTTCCGGTGGTCATCACCATCTGCTTGACCCCGTCCAACCGGACGGCCGCCTCGGCGACTTCGGCGAGCTGTGCCGGGGTCTTGGCGGCGATGGTCGCGCCGGAGCGCAGGGACTCCTCGATGGTGCAGAAGCGGCAGCGGTCGGACTCCGCGTAGCGGATACAGGTCTGGACGACGGTGGTGGCGAGGACGTCGGCCCCGTGCAGGCGCGCGATGTGCTCGTACGGGATGCCCTCGGCGGTCGTCAGGTCGTAGAACTTCGGCCGAGGTACGGCGGTCAGGGTCAGGCCGGTGTCGGTGGGGGTCCCGCTCTCGTCGCCGAGCCAGACGCGGCCGTCGCGTACGGAGTAGGGGCTCGCGGGGTTGCGGGGCAGCGCGGCGTTGGCACCGTCGACGGGACCGGTACCCAGGACGAAATGTCCGTCGTCGCTCGGTCCCGCGCCGTCGGGCCGCCGCACCGGAGCCTCGGTCCGCACTCCGTGCAGGGCGAGTTCGGAGCGGGTCGTGATCCGCACGTCCACCGCTGTCGACTTGGTGCCAACGCTCACGGTGTACCCCTCAGAGCTGGTAGGTGGAGTTGATGATGGCGCCCTTGCGCGCGTAGTGGATCAGCGCGTCCTGGACGTCGAGGGGGTGGGTGGGGATGACGCCCTCGATCAGGTCCTCCTCGCGGGCGCCGTGCAGGGACAGGCCGAACCGGCAGCAGAAGACCTTGCCGCCCTCGGCGATGAACGTCTTGAGCTGGTTGTTGATGTTGTGCTCGCCGGGGAAGGCGGAGTTCCCCGTGGTCGGGAAGCCGCGGGTGGCGAGGCAGTTGAGGGAGCCGGGTCCGTAGAAGTAGATGGCGGTCTCGAAGCCCTTGCGCAGGGCTCGGGTGGCCTGCAGGACGGCGACGAAGGAGACCGAGGACTCGTGGGCGATGCCGTGCACGAGGGTGAAGTAGGTCTCCCCGTCCTCGGCCTGGTAGTCGGGGAAGACCTTGGTGGAGCCGTAGATGCTGGAGCCCTCGGGGAGGGAGGGGTGCGGGATCTCGTCGAGGGACTTCCGCTCGACGTCGCTGAGTTCGGTGACCGTCTCGGACATGGCTGTCTCCTTGTGTGTGAGCGAGCGGGGGGTCAGATCGTGTGTGAGAGAGCGCGGCGGGGTCAGTCGTAGAGCGCGGCGAAGGTGTCCCTGAAGACCCGCTCGCCGAGTTCGCCACCGCCGGTCGCGGCGGTCATCCGGGCGTACTCGCCCACGTAGTCACCCCACGGCTGGTCGCTGGCGAAGAGCACGCGGTCGTGACCGATGCCGCGGCGCTCGATCTCCCGGGCCAGCCAGTACGGGGCGAAGCCGATGGCCCAGGAGAGATCGGTGTAGACGCGTTTGCCGCCCTCGATCCAGTCGAAGAAGCGCGAGCCGACGAGCTTGATGTGGCCGCTCATTCCGCCGCCGAAGTGCACGAGGTGGAGGGCGACCCGGTCGGCGTACCGGTCGACGAGATGTCCGACCTCGTCGATGTCGGAGGCGGCGCCGGGCGAGGTGTGGACGTGCACGACGAGGTTCAGGCGTGCCGCCTCATGGAAGATCCGGTCGAGTACGGGGCGGCAGGCGGGGTCGGAGGCGCGGCCGCCCAGCAGAAAGCTGAGCTTGAGGGCGCGTACGCCGTCCTCGCGGGCCAGGGCGAGCGCCTGTGCGGTGCGGTGCTCGTCCTCGATGCGCGGGGAGACCCACAGGCCGGCCCGGATGCGGTCGTCGCTCTGGGCGGCCTCGACGGCCAGTTCGTTGAAGGAGAAAGCGACGGCGGGATCGGGGACGCCGTAGTTGGGGATGACGAGGGCGCGTTCGGTGCCCTCGGCGTCGAGGTCGGCGACGAGTTGCTTGACGGTGGCGCGGGCGCTGACGTCGGGGTGGACGGGCGGACCGCCGTAGAAGGGGTGGGCGGGCAGGACACCGATGTGACGGTGTGCGTCGTAAACCATGGCGATGCCTTCAGCCGACGGGGAGGGCGGCGGCGAGTTCGGTGGGGGCGCCGGTGAGGGCGCCGCAGACGTCGGCGAGGCGCCGCGAGGCGTCGATGTGGTCCGCGAGGAACTCGGCGTCCCTGCCGACCGCCTCGAAGCGGCCCGAGCCCCACGAGTACTGCCAGGGCAGACCCAGGAAGTACAGGCCGGGGGTGCTGGTGGCGCCACGCCGGTGCATGGGATAACCGCGGCCGTCGAAGGCGGGTATCCCGATCCATCGGTGGTCACGGGTGAAGCCGGTGGACCAGACGACGGAGGTGATGCCGGCCTCGGCGAGGTCGAGTGCGTCCGGCTGCCGCGCGGGTTCCCAGACGGGACGGTAGCGTGCCTCGTCCGGGGCCTGGATACCGTGCGCGGTGATGTGCGCGTCGATGGCGTCCTTGATGCCGTCGGCGACGGCGTCGGCCCGGTCGAGGTTGATCTTGAGGTCGTCGGCGAACTCCAGGACGCCTTCGTCGATGCCGGTCAGCCGCCCGTACAGCCGCATTCTGTCGCGGGCGAAGGCGCGGAGGTCGATGTCGCGACCGCCGTCCCTCCCGGTCACGTACTGGTTCACCCGCATCCGGACGGGGGGAGCGTCGGCGAAGCTGTCGATGCCCCTGGCGTAGTGGCCCACCTCGTCCAGCCAGGCCCCGCAGTCCCGGCCGCGGTAGAAGCGGGCCACCCGGGGTGCGCTGCCGACGGCCAGATGGACCTGGCGTCCCGCGAGGTGCAGGTCCTCGGCGATCTGGCAGCCGGACTGTCCGGTGCCCACCACCAGGACCGCTCCGTCGGGGAGCCGGTCGGGGTTGCGGTAGCGGGAGGAGTGGATCTGCTCGATCGGACCGGGCAGCCGCTCGGCCATCCGTGGGATGGCGGGCGTGTGGTAGGGGCCGGTGGCGACGACCACCTGTTCGGCGGTGAACTCGCCCCGGGTGGTGGTGAGTTCGAAGACTCCTCGGGCGGTGCGGTGCAGTCCGGTGACGGAGACGCCTTCGACGAGCGGCGGCGCGAAGAGGGCGACGTACTCCTCCAGGTAGCGCACGATCTCGTCGCGGACCATGAATCCGTCCGGGTCGGATCCCCGGTAGGGGTAGCCGGGCAGTTTGCACTGCCAGTTGGGGGTGACCAGGCAGAACGAGTCCCAGCGGCGCTCGCGCCACTCGTGGCCTACGCGGTGCGCCTCGACCACGACGTGTTCGATACCGCGCTCGCGCAGGCAGTGGCTGACCGACAGTCCCGCCTGGCCCCCGCCGACGACGGCCACCGGATAGTGGGCCCCCGCGAGCCGGGGGCTCACCCTGTGCTCCTGAGTTCGGGCATGAAATCCTCCATGCGAGGCGTAGAGGTAGAGGTGGTGGCACCTCGGCGCTGCTTGTGAGGACCACTTCAGCCAGCACGGGTTGCCGAATCAATTCATCCGGAACAAAGGGGAGTTACCGAACCCTCACTCGTTGCCTGGCAGGCAATGGCCGTCGGGCAGGGCGAGGTCGAGGGCGGTTCACGGGGACGAGGACGGGCAGTGCGGCACATGGACGAGCGTCTCGGTGACGTGCCGGGCGGATGTGCCGCGCCGGTGGGGCTCGACGAGCACGACGTCCGCGAGATCCAGCCCCGCGGTGGCACCCCCCGGTGGCGCGCGGCACCGGGTCGAGGGGCGCGCCGATGGCGAGCACCACGCCGGCTGGCCCCTCACGGACGACCGCGAAGCCACCGGTCGCCGCGCGCGGCTCGGACGGGTGGGACACGTGGAGGTACACCCACTCGCCGTGGGCCACGACGTCCAGAACCGGCGGCCCCACCTCGTCGAGACCTTGCCCTGGAGATCGGGCACGGCGGCGACGGCCGTACGGCGCGGCGGCCGAACTCGCGCTGGTCGGGAGGGTGGCGACGCTTCGCCCGGCGACCGGCCGTCGGCGACCGCGTGAGCGGCTCCGGGGCCGACGTGAGCCGGGCCCCCGGTCGCGGGCCCGGGAGGAGCCGCCTAGCGTGGAACACGTCCGGGCGGGGGACGGCACGGCGGACGTGGGGGCCGTCCTGTCTTCGGAGGTCCCCCAGTGGGTACCGTCTCGTTCCTCCTCGTCGTGGTCGTCCTGACGGCCCTGGCCTTCGACTTCACCAACGGGTTCCACGACACGGCCAACTCGATGGCGACGTCGATCGCCACCGGGGCCCTGAGACCACGCGTGGCCGTCGCCGTCGCGGGGGCGCTGAATCTGGCGGGCGCGTTCCTGTCCACGGAGGTTGCCAAGACCATCTCCGGCGGCATCGTGGACGACGCCAAGGTCTCCCTGGTGATGATCTTCGCCGGGCTGGTGGGCGCTCTGCTGTGGAACCTGCTGACCTGGCTCGCCGGGCTGCCGTCGAGTTCGTCGCACGCGCTGTTCGGCGGGCTGATCGGCGCGGTGTGGGTGGGCGCCGGCGGATCCGCGGTGCAGTTCGGGGCGATCGTCGAGAAGGTCCTGATCCCCGCCGTCGTCTCGCCGCTCGTCGCCTGTGTCGTGGCCCTGCTGGCGACCTACTTCGCGTATGTCATCACCCGGCGGACGGCGCCCGACCAGTCGCGGCGGGGATTCCGTCGGGGGCAGGTCGGTTCGGCGTCGCTGGTGGCGCTGGCCCACGGCACCAACGACGCGCAGAAGACCATGGGGGTCATCACCCTGGCCCTCATCTCGACCGGGGCGCTCGCCCACGACTCCGCGCCGCCCTGGTGGGTGGTACTCATCTCCGGAATGGCGATCGCGCTCGGCACGTACACGGGCGGGTGGCGCATCATCCGCACCATGGGCAAGGGGCTCACCGACATCGAGGCGCCGCAGGGCTTCGCGGCCGAGACCAGCGCGACGGCCGTGATTCTCGCCTCGTCCCACATGGGATTCCCCCTGTCGACCACGCAGGTGTGCACCGGCAGCATCCTGGGCGCGGGCCTGGGCCGCAGGCTGGCCCAGGTGCGGTGGGGCGTGGCCGGGCGCATCGCACTGTCCTGGCTGCTCACGCTGCCCGCGGCGGCGGCCGTCGGCGGCGCGGCGGCCTGGACCGCCGACCACGGCACCGCGGGCGTGGCCCTGGTGGCCGCCGTCGCGGCCGCGGCGGCGGCCGGGTTCTGGACACTGTCGCGCCACCGGCCCGTGACTCCGGACAACGTCAACGAACTGCCCGCCAGGCCGACCGAGCCCGTGGCAGAGCCTGCGGCGTAAATGCCAGCCGGCCGACCGTCCCGTCCCGTCCGACAGCGAAAGGAGGCGCGACGATGGACATCCACTGGGCCGCCCTCGGCGGCGTGTTCGGTGTGAGCCTCGGAATCACGCTGCTCACGGTCGTGCTGTTCTCCCTCGGTGTCGCCGCCCAGCCCCGTGGCGACGGCGGAGGCCACGGCGGAGAACGCTCCCGCGGCGCCAACCGGACGGCCACCGCGGCGGCGCTGCTGTGCTTCGGCGCGTGCCTGGCGGTCGCCGTCTACGGGCTCACCCTGATCATCGGCGGCTGACATCCGTCGTGCCCGAGGCACCGTCCGTCGTGCCCGAGGCACCGTCCGTCGTGCCCGGGGCACCGTCCGTCGTGCCCGGGGCACCGTCCGTCGTGCCGGACCCGGTCGTCCGCCCCCCCCCAGGCCCGAGGCCTGGCCTGCCGACCCGAAGTGCCTGAGACGGCAGGGGCGTTGTCAGTGGTGGCTGGCAGGATCGGCGACATGACGGACCTCATGGACGACTGGCGGTCCTTCCTGGTGCGCTGGAGCCAGGAATGGGCAGACGCGCAAGACCCCGACGCACCGGGGAGCGAGCGCCACGTGTGGGACGAGGAGCCTCTGCGTACGCGCTGGCTGGGGTTCCCGCCCGCGTCCGAGGAGCGCATCCGCGCCCTGGAGGAGCGGCTCGGGCACCGGCTGCCGCCCTCGTACCGGACGTTTCTGGCGGTGAGCGACGGCTGGCGGCACGCGGGCGGCTTCGTCTGGCTGCTCGCCGGTACCGACGCGGTGCGCCGGCACGAGGACGCGGCGGGCCTGGCCGAGTACTTTCCCGGGGATCTGGACGACGACCCCACGCCCGAGGACGTGTTGCTCGCCGGGATGTGGGAGCGGGCGCTGCAGCTGGACGTGGAGTCGGACGCGGTCTACGTGCTGCTGGACCCGGGGGACGTGGACGACGCCGGTGAGTGGGCGGTGTACTGCTACGCGTCGTGGCGCGCGAGTCCTCCGGAACGGTACGCGTCGTTCGGCGCGTTCGTGGAGGCGATGTACCGCGAGTTTCACAGCCTGCAGGTGAGCCGCTCGAAGCGTGCGGGGGCGGAGTTCGTCAACGCGACGACGAGGGCCCTGGACGCGTCCGTCGAGGCCGCGCGGCTGGACGCGCTGGGCGGGAGGTACGAGCGGGCCTCGGCGTCCCTGGCGGAGGCGATCGCGTACGGCAGGCCCCGGGCGACGGGGCTGCGCGACCAGATCCGCCGGCTGCTCGGGGAGACCTACATGGTGTATTTCCCGAGGCTCACGGCCGACCCGCTGTACGCGCCCGAGTTTCTGGCCGTGCTGGCGGCCGAGGACGTACGGCACCACCGGGACCGCCCGTCGTCGACCCATCACCTGAGAGGCGCCTCCGACGAGGTGTGCGAGGCGGTGGGCGAGACCCTGCGGCAGGTGGGGGACGGCACCTTCCGCTACACCGCCGAAGGCCCCTTCGGCCGTGCCGTGGAGGAGGCGCGGGAGCTGGCACGCTGGGGCGACGGGGACGCGGCCTGGCGCACTCTGCGCGCCGCGCTGCCCGAGTGGCGGCCGATCGGCCCCGAGCACCTCGCGCCGGTCGGCCTGTGCGCCGACCCGCTCCTCGGCCCCTTGATCACCCCGGAGCGGGGCCGGGAACTGCTGGCCACACCCCGGGCCGGACAGCGGGGCGACACACCGGCTCCCACGGCCGACCTGGATCCGCCGGGCCTGGCGTGGCTGGCGGAAGGCGATCCCGGCAACTTCCTGGTGTCGTACCGCTTCGTCCTCGTGGAGTCGGTGGAGCCGGCCGAGCTGCCCGGTCGTATCGGCGCCCCCGACAACGCCGTGCTGAACGCGCCGACGACCTTGTGGGACTCGCGCACGCGTTTCCCCGGCAACCGCACCGTGACGTGGGAGGACGAGGCGCTGGCCGCCGTCGGCCGGGCGGGCCCCGGCTGGAGCTTCGCCTTCGAGCCACGGCCGGGCGGGAGCTTCGACGAGCGGAGGTTCGTCTCCCCGGGCATCGCCGCTTCCCGGGGCACCCGTGCGGTGACGGTGTGGAGCGAGCCGAGCCGCACCCACCGTCCCGGTGTCTTCCATCTGTCCGTCACGCAGGACGGCGAGGAGCGGTACGCGTTCACCGTCCGGGGGACCTCGGTCAGCAGACGGGGGTCCGTGCCGGCCGCGCTGGACCCGGACCGTCTCTTCCCGCAGGACGACGCGCACGCCGAGCGGCTGGGCGAGCGCCGTGCCCTGGAGGCCCTTGCCGCCGAGTTCGGCGTCCGGCTGCCCCGGTTCGCCCTCAGTCGCGGACGTCTCCACAGCTTCCGGACCCGGCCCTGGAACCGGCCGCCGGGCCCCGGCGAGGGCTATGTGACGCTGGGCGTGGTCCGCGCGTGGCCCTGACGCCATACGTCGGCGGCCGAGGCGGGATGCCGGTCCGCGAGGTCACGGGACGGTTCGCACGCGGCCAGGGTTGAAGCGGTGGGCGAGGCGACGGTGAGGGAGTCGCCGGTGCCCCGGGCGGTGCCGAGGATGCGGGCGCGGTGGCCGGTGCCGACGAGGGCCGTGCGGAGAGGGGGAGTTCGGCCCATGGAGGGGGCCATTTCCGGCGTCCGCGCGGGGAGTCCCGGGTGACCCGATTCTTGTCCTGCGCGGGCACACCTCCGCGGCACAGGCAACCCACAGGTCCCGTTTCCCTTCCTTCGAGGCGCGAGGGGCTCCCGGTATCGACGGGGCGCCCGCGCTCGAAGTGTGAGGAGGGGATCCTTGAACCGTACCCGGCGCACAGCGGTCACCGCCGTGGCCGTTCTCGCGGCCCTGGCGGGCTCACCAGGACTGGCCCAGGCCCAACATCCGGCCAGGGTACAGCCGTTGACGCAGAAGGCGGACAGCGCACTGCCACCGGGCTGGCGCGTCACCGGGAAGGGCGTGGCACGTGAGCTGGTCTGGCGGTCGGACAGGGCCGTGCCCGTGGGCGACGCCCGTGTCGAGTTCCACGCGGCCGGCCGACTGCTCGGCATACCGAAGGCGGCCAAGGACGGCCACACGTTCCGGCTCGCTCTCCACGGAGCCAGCCCGCTCAAGGATCTTCAAGTCCTGGCGGCCGGGCGCCGGTTGGACGCGCCTGCCGACGACACCGGCGAGAAACCGAAGAACTCCCTGAAGGCCGCGCAGCCCCCGGCCCCACTCCCGGCGAACTCCGTGGACCCGGGCAGGCCGGGCGGGTACCGCACGGTCACCGGCGAGTATCACCTCGACCCGGTGAAGCTCCCCGGCTTCGCCCAGCCGGTCGAGATGCAGGCCGTCGTCGTCGCGCCCACCGGCGCCACCGGCAGGCGACCGCTCGCCCTGTTCCTCCACGGCCGCCACGCCACCTGCTTCAAGCCGGGCGGGTCCGAGGACGACGTGACCCTTGAGTGGCCCTGCTCGGCCGGCACCCGGCCGATCCCGAGCCACAAGGGCTACCTGAAGGACCAGAAGCTGCTGGCTTCCCAGGGCTATGTGACGGTGTCGATCTCGGCGAACGGCATCAACGGCCAGGACGGGGACGTCGAGGACGGCGGTGCGCAGGCGCGCTCCTCACTGGTACGACAGCACCTCGCCCAGTGGGCCGGCTGGGCCGCCCACCCGGGCACCGCCCCGGCGGCCGTGCCCGACGCGGCGAAGGCCGACCTGTCCCGCGTGCTGCTCGTCGGCCACTCGCGCGGCGGCGAGGGCGTCAACCGGGCCGCCATGGACAGCCTCTACCCGCCGCCCGCCGCGCAGGACGGCTACCGAGGCCCGGTGCGCTGGAAGATCCGCGGGACCGTCCTCATCGGACCGACGATCTTCGGCCAGAATCCGGTGGCCGACGTACCGTCCACGACGATCCTCCCCGGCTGCGACGGCGACGTCTCCGACCTCCAGGGCGAGGTGTACGTCGACGGGACGCGCGGGGTCGGCCGGGGCACCGCCCTGCACAGCGCCGTCTACATGGTCGGCGCCGACCACAACTTCTTCAACACCGAGTGGACGCCGGGCAAGTCCGAGGCACCCTCCTTCGACGACTTCTGGGACGACCCGGAACAGCGCCCCGACCCGGTGTGCTCCACGGGCGCCCGCACCCGGCTGACCGCCGACCAGCAGCACCAGGCCGGCGCCACCTACATCGCCGCCGCGGCAAGGCTGTTCGTCGTCGGCGACGACCGGGTGCGCCCGCTGCTCGACGGCTCGGGCCGGCGCGCCCCCTCGGCCGACCCGGCCCGCGTGCTGACCCACGCGGTCGGCGCCCGCCGCACGGGCGGCTTCCTGCCCGATGCCCCGGTAAAGGTGACCGGCGGCAGGCTGTGCTCGGCGCTCGACCCCGACCCGGCCGTGGCATGCCTCGACCCCGACGCCGTGGGGAGGTCGCCGCACTTCGCGCGGTGGTGGACGGAGAAGGAGGCCGGCCGCGGCGCGGTCGCGCTGAAGTGGTCGGCGCCGGGGGCGGCGACAAAGGTCCGTCCCGCCGCACCGGTGTCCCTCTCGGGCGCCAAGAGCCTTGCCCTTCGCGTGTTCGTGCCGCCGAACACGACCGGCACCGAGCTGGACGTGGCCGTCACCGACTCCAACGGCCGCCGGGCCGAGCTCGGCCAGGTCCAGGTCGACGGGCTGCCGGGCACCGACCGCACCGCCTCCTACTGGGCGCGCGAGCTGCGCGTCCCAGTCACCGCGGCCACCCGCGCCGGCCTCGACCTGAGGCACGTCAAGTCCCTTGAACTGACCCCGCGTTCACTGTCCGGACAGGCCTGGCTGATGGATGCCTGGGGCTGGGCCCCCGGTACCCCGGCGGCCAGGGCCGCGACGCTGCCACGCGTCGACATCGGCCGACTCACCGTCAAGGAGGGCGACTCGGGCACCCTGACTTACCACATCCCGGTCCAGGTCTCCGGGCACGGCAGCGGCAAGGTCCGCTTCTCCGTCCTCGACCCGGACACCGGACAGGCCAAGGACAAGCTGGTCACGGTACGGCCGGGCAGCGCCCCCATCGACGTGCCCGTGAGGGTGAAGGGCGACACACGCTTCGGCTACGACGAGCAGTACGACGTCGTCGCGAAGGCCGTGCGCGGCGCCGTCATCGGCTCGTACCGGGGCGGCGTCACCGCGGTGAACGACGACCCCGCACCCTCGGTCACCCTGACGCCGGTCACGGACCGGGTGACCGAGGGAGGGACGCTGACGTGGCGGATCTCGCTCTCCGAGCCCGCCGAGGTGGACATCCTGCAGCCGATGGGGGTGCTTGCGGTCACCGAGGGCGCCGAGCTGTCCACCAAGGACGTGGACCCGCGGTGGCTGATGGACCGCGCCGGTGAGCTCCCCGACCCGGAGCACGCACTCTCCCGGGCGAACCTGTGGCTGTGGACGGACATCCCGGCCGGGACCACCACCGCCGACTTCACCGTGCCGACGGTGACGGACCAACTGGCCGAGCCGACCGAGTCGCTACGCCTCGCGCTGACCGACGACAACGCCGAACCGCTTCCCGGCCATCCCGTGCTGACGGGCACGGTGGTGGACGCACCGTAAACCGCCCTGCGCAGGGGGCGTGGACAGGGTGGTCCATGCCCCCTGTGTGTCGCCGCGGGATCGGCGGGGCACGGGCCGGTCCAGGTCAGGCGGAGCGCACAGAGAACGGGGTGCCCGGCCGGGCTGGAGTGGACCCGGGAGGCCCTGCGACAGTTCCTGCTGCTGCCCGTGGATCACGCGGCGGTCGGCAAGGGGATGGCCGCCACGCCGGAGAACATCACGGCGACGGATTCGCCGGTCTTCGACAACGCCCGTTCCCAGATGGCCCTGGCCCTCGACCGAACGCTGGAAGGCATCTGCGGAGCCATGGCTGTTCGGCTACTTGAGCTCGGCGTCGGTGTAGTAGCCGCCCGCGACCAGAACACTGTCGTAGTTGGTCTTGTCGACGCTGATGGGCTGCAGCAGGTAGGCGGGCACGACCTTGGCGCCGTTGTCATAGGTCCTGGTGTCGTTGAGCTGCGGCTTCCTCTTGTTGAGCACGTCGTCGACCATGTTCGCGGCGACATCGGCGAGCAGTCGGCTGTCCTTGTAGACGGTCTGCGCCTGCTGACCCGCAATGATCGACTTGACCGAGGCCAGTTCGGCGTCCTGCCCCGTGATGACCGGGAGGGGCTTGCTGAGGGAGCCGTAGTCGTCCGACCTCAGCGCCGCCAGGACGCCGATGGATATGCCGTCGTACGGCGACAGGACCGCGTCCACCTTCTTGGTCTTGTACGACGTGGCGAGGATGTTGTTCATGCGCTTCTGCGCGGTGGCACCGTCCCAGCGCAGGGTGGTGACCTGGTTGAGCGCGGTCTCGCCGGACTGGACGACCAGTTGCTTGCTGTCCAGGAACGGCTGCAGAAGGTGCAACGCGCCGCTGAAGAAGTACTTGGTGTTGTTGTCGTCGCTGGAGCCGGCGAACAGCTCGATGTTGAACGGGCCCTTGCCGTGCTCCAGGCCGAGCTTGTCGATGATGAAGCGGGCCTGGAGCCGGCCGACCTGCTCGTTGTCGAAGGAGGCGTAGTAGGTGACGTTCTTGGTGCCGAGGATGAGCCGGTCGTAGGAGATCACCGGGATGTTCGCGTCGGCGGCCTTCTGGAGCACCTTGTTCAGCGACTTGTTGTCGATGGCCGCGATGATCAGTGCGCTGACGCCCTGCGTGATCAGGTTCTCGATCTGCGAGACCTGGGTTGCCGGGTCGTTCTCGCCGTAGACCAGCTTGGTCTTGTACCCATTGGCCTGCAGGTCCTTGACGACGCTCTTGCCGTCGGTGATCCAGCGCTCGGAGGCCTGGGTCGGCATGGCGATGCCGATCGTGCCGCCCTTGGAGCTGCCCGTGCTGTTCTGGTCGCCGCAGGCGGACATGGTGAGAGCGACGGAGGCAGTTCCGGCGATGGCGGCGAAGGCGGCTCTGCGATTGCGCATGGTGATCGTTCCTTGTTCTTCTCGACGTTGAGAAAGATGACGGCATGTCAGATGTCTGTGAGGAGGCGGCGGTGGAGCGAGCCGGGCGGCCGACGAGCAGGTCGAGCGCGAGTCGGTGCCGTGCCGCAGCCAGGCCGAGGTCCCCGCGCATGGGTGCCGTACGGGTGGATGCCGGGCGCCCTGAACAGCCCGAACCCGAGGTGAAGCGGTGCGCCGCGGCGGATCAGCTCGGCGACCTTGCAGATCCGCACGCAGCCACCGAGGTCGTCGGGGGTCTTGGTGCACATCTCCATGGGAGTGACCCACCAGTATTCCCTGACGAGGTGACCGACGGTCAGGTTCTCCGCAACATTGTGGAGTCGGGACTCAGGAGCCTCGGCGCCTCGCGGATCGCCGATCGACGCGTCGTGGCCCAGGCATCCGGGTCTTGTCGACTCGCGTGACCCCTCTGCCGGTGTGCACCTGAACGCACGTCGGGCTGCGCCGCGGGGTTACGTCCACACGTGTTCCAACTCCGGTGATGCACAGGGCAGTTGCCTTTCGACCGTTCGAAATGTCGTCACACGTTCGGAACGTAGGCGTGACCCTAGGAGGGCGGGCGCGGGGTGTCAACGGGGGAGCACCGGTAAGGATTCCGGAAAGGTGTTGGAGATTCACTCCCTGAACGCTCGGGCCTGGCCTCCCCCACCGGACTGCGTCACTGGTGAGGCAGGCGAGGCCGCCCCTGACACCGGGTGGCCCGTTCCCCTCCGGGGGCCGCGCCGACGTAGCCTGAATGCTCCGCACCGAACTCCCGCTAGGAGCACCGTGAGCATCGCAGAGCCGCACGCCGGACCGCCCGCCTGGCGGCTGCTCCTCGGGTACGTACGACCGCATCGATGGGCGCTGCTGGCGGGCGCGTTGCTGGCGCTGACGACCGGCGCCACCGGCCTGGTGCTGCCGCTGGTGGCGCGGGGGCTCATCGACGACCTGTCGCACGACCGGCCCATCGGGCGGGCGCTCATCGGCATGGCGGCGCTGGTGGTCACCAACGCCGCGGTGGGGGCGCTGGGTTCGTACGTACTGCGGCGCACCGCCGAGTCGGTGGTGCTCGGGGCGCGGCGCGCCCTGTCCTCGTATCTGCTGCGGCTGCGGATACCGGCCGTGGACCGCAGCGAACCGGGCGACCTGATGGCCCGCATCACCTCCGACACCACGCTGCTGCGCGAGGTCACCACCGATTCGCTGGTGGGCATCGGCACCGGCGGTCTCACCCTGGTGGCGACGGTGGTGATGATGGGCCTGGTCGACGTGGTACTGCTCGGCGTCACCCTGGGGGTGATCCTGTGCGCGGGCACGGTGCTCGGCGTAATCGTGCCCCGCATCAACCGGGCCAGCAAGCAGGCCCAGGACGCCGTGGGCGTGATGGGCGCCTCGCTGGAGCGGATCCTGGGCGCGCTGCGCACGGTCAAGGCGTCGGGTGCCGAGCACCGGGAGGAGCAGACCATCCACGCGGCGGCCGAGGAGTCCTGGCGGCAGAGCGTACGGGCCGCCAAGTGGTCGGCGGCCGCGGGCAACACCGCCGGTCTCGCGATGCAGATCGCCTTCATCACGGTCCTCGCGGTGGGCGGCGCACGGGTCGCGACCGGCGCGATCGAAGTCGGCACGCTGGTCGCCTTCCTCCTCTACGTCTTCTATCTGATGTCGCCGATCCAGCAGGTCGTGGGCGCGATCACCCAGTACCAGACCGGCGCCGCCGCGCTCGCCCGCATCCAGGAGGCGCTGCGGCTGCCCGCCGAACCGGACGCGCTGCCCGCGCCGCTGCCGACCCCCGGCGCCGCGCCGGCCGCGCTCGCCTTCGACGACGTCCGCTTCCGGTACGCCGACGACCTGCCGTACGTCCACCACGGCGTGACCTTCTCCGTCCCGGCCCGCGGCATGACCGCCTTCGTCGGCCCCTCCGGCGCCGGCAAGACCACCGTGTTCTCGCTGATCGAGCGGTTCTACGACCCCGAGGCGGGCGTCATCACGGTCGACGGCCGTCCCCTGGAGCAGTGGGACCTGCCCCGGCTCCGGTCGGCCATCGGGTACGTGGAGCAGGACGCCCCGGTCCTGTCCGGCTCCCTGCGCGACAACCTGCTGCTGGGCAACCCGGAGGCCGACGACGCCGATGTCACGCGTGTGCTGAAGACGACCCGGCTCGACGGGCTGATCGCCCGGCTACCGCGCGGCCTGGACACGCTCGTCGGGCACCGCGGCACCAAGCTGTCCGGCGGCGAACGCCAGCGGGTCGCGATCGCCCGCGCGCTGCTGCGCCACCCCCGCCTGCTGCTCCTGGACGAGGCGACCTCGCAGCTCGACGCGGTGAACGAGGCCGCGTTGCGCGACACGGTCGCCGATGTGGCCCGCACGACCACGGTCCTGGTGGTCGCACACCGGCTGTCGACCGTGACGATGGCCGACCGCATCGTCGTCATGGACGCGGGCCGCGTCCGCGCCGTGGGCACCCACCGGGAACTGGTGGCCGGGGACCCGCTCTACGCGGAGCTGGCCGCGACCCAGTTCCTCGCGACGGCGGGCTGAGGAGAGCGGATCGTCGCGCGTTCTCCGTACGAAGTTTCCTTCACTCGGCCCACGACATAGCAGTCTGCCCCCGGCACGGGGTGCCGGGGGCAGACGCGGGCGGACAGACCAAGGCCCGACCCGAAAGACGGGTCCTAGGCCTGGAGGCCCGGGAGGAGTCCGGTGACGGGGGCGACCAGGTCGGTGACCTGATGCAACTGGTTGAGGTCGTTCAGGCGGTTGAGTCCGCCCAGTTGCTCGGAGATTCGCGGGATGTCGGCCTGGTGCTCCGCGGGGATGTCGCTGACGGCGAGCGCGTCGAGCTGGGTGATGGGGTTCAGCTTCCCCGCGTCCGGGGCCTCGGCCGCGGACGCCATCGGCGCGGCGAGGCCCGTGACACCGACGGCGAGACCAACGGCGGCGACCATACGTCGTGTTGAGATCATGCTTGCAGCAACGGTCACGGACGGCGCGCGGTCACGGCCGTCCCCCGCTCCTCACCCGAGAGGCGCATCGCACCGGCTGGGCTTGCCGTGGGCCATGGGGCGGAGGAGTCTCGGTAGAGAGGCCCTTCGCGGTCCCTTCCTTAGCGGACCGCGGCCTTCCAAGGAGGTCGACATGGGCACCATGGCAGGCCCCGCCTTCGACACCGAAGCGCTACGCCGGGGCATAGAAGGACACAATGCGGCGGATCTCCTGTCGCTCTACGCGGACGACGCGGAAATGACCATCGTCGACCGCAACACCCAGCCAAGTCACCCGATGATCAAACACGGTCGCGGCGAGATCGCCGAAATGCTCAACGACGTCTACAGCCGCGACATGACCCACAAGTTGGAAGAGTGTGTCGTCCAGGGCGACCACGTCGCGTTCACCGAGTCCTGCCAGTACCCGGACGGCGTGCGGGTATTCGCCAGCTCGATGGTCTCGCTGAGGGACGGCAAGATCGTCGAACACACGCTGCTCCAGGCATGGGACGAGTAGGAAGGAACTGGCCGAAGGTCCAGATCAACTCTCGCCTGACCTGGACCTTCTCGGCGAAGGCCGAGATGGGTCGCTCGCGCTCGCAGCGGCCTCGGCTGCCACGACCAGTTTCCGCAGCAGGTCTGCGAGCGTCCGCTTCTCTGCTGGGGTCAGTACTGCGAGCAGCGCGTTCTCACCCCGGTCCTCCGACACCGCGTGCTGTTCGAACGCGGCGTATCCGGCGTCGGTGATCCGTACCTCCACGCGACGCCGGTCGGCCGTGTGGTGGGTACGGGCGATCAGCCCCTCCTCCTCCAGCGGACCCAGCCGCGCCGACAGGGCGCCGCGGGTCAGCCCGAGCATGTCGGCGAGCTGCGAGGGGCTCGCCGCGTAGGGCGGGCCGAGTCTGCGCAGCATCAGCAGCACCTTGAACTGCCAGTGCCGCAGCCCGTCGGAGTCGAGCACGTCCCGGCGGGCCTGGGCCGCGTGCCGGGCCAGGATCGCGAGCCGGACGAAGATCTCCTCCTTGACCGGGTCCATCCAGTCGAGTTCCTTCGCCCAGACCGCGACGTGCCGGTCGACCGAGTCCGCCGCCGACGTCTGCCCCCGCGCGGACTTCGCCTCTTCCGCCTTCACATCTCCCGCCATCGCATCTCCCGCCTTCACATCTTCCATGCGCCACTCCGTAGGTAGTTTTCTTGTGGATAGTTTTTCTGATTACTACTTTTCCTGCCATGACGAACACCGCAAGTACCCTTCGTACGGCCGTACCGCTCGACGAACTCATCGCCGCTGCAAGGGAGTTGAGGATCGGCGGCCGCTGGGAGCGCGCTACGCGCCTGCTCGACTCGACCGAGGCGACCGGTCCGAGGTCCCGTGCCCGCCTCGCCCTGGCCGCCGCCGAAGTCGCCCTGGAGAGCGACTGGTTCGGCGGGACCGCCCTGGCGGAGCCACGGCTCGCCGCCGCCGAGGAATTCGTCGAGGTCCTCATCGCGAGCCTCGACGGGAAACCCGCCGATGAGGCGCACTCCGACATCCGCTGGGATCTGGACTTCCTCCGGCTGCGCCACGACTACCTCGGGCAGGTGCGCGTCGACGGTGCCTTCCGTTTCGGACCCGACGGGAAGGACCCGGACGCGCCGGCCGCCCTCCGCACGCACGCCGAGCGGCTCCGCGGCCAGGCCCCGGACGACGTGCGCCGGGGCTGGGCCGAGATGTATCTGGGCCTCGTCGCCGACAATCTCTTCGCCGAGCGGGACATCGCGCCCGGCCACTACGAAGCCGCGCTGCGCGCCGGTGAAGCGGGTGCGGCAGGTGGAACGGGTGAAGCAGGTGCAACGGGTGAAGCAGGCGGCTCACGCGCCTGCGGTGACGATCTGCTCGTCCGTGAAGCGCTGCGGCACCTCGGCGATCACGACCACGATCACGGTGACCACGCACGGGCACGGGAGCGCTGGAGCAGGGCGACCGAGCTCGGCGCCCGGGCCGGGACCGTCCCCGGCACCCTCTCGCAGCAGCTGCTCCTGGCGGTGCTGGCACGCGACGCGGGCGACGAGGCCGGGGCCGTCCCGCTGGTCCGCGAGATCGCCCGCTGGGCCGGGGCCATCGGCGCCGTGACCACCGAGGCACAGGCCAGGGGGTTCCTGGCCGGGGTCGACCCGACGGCGCCGCCCGCTCCCGCCGAGTCGGGCAGCTGATCGTACGAGCTACCCTGGTCGCGGGCCGTGACTGGCGCTGAGGTGGAGTACCACCGGGGAGCGGCCTGACGAACGGGTCTTTGCCGCGCGCCTGGGCGATTGTGTCAGCGACGCTCAGGAGTAGCTCATGTCCCAGGCCCAGCTCATGGACGGCGCGGGTCTCGCGCGCCGCATCGTCGAGGAGACCGCGAAGCGCGCGGCCGCACTCACCGGGCGCACGGGGATGGCACCGTGTCTCGCGACGGTGCTGGTCGGCGAGGATCCCGCCTCGGTCACCTACGTCCGGATGAAGCAGAACCGCAGCCGCAAGGCCGGCATCGAGTCCCGGCACGTCGCCCTGCCCGCCGACACCACCACCGCCGAGCTGGTCGACACGCTGAAGGCGCTGTCGGGCGACCCGACCGTGCACGGCATCCTGCTCCAGCACCCCGTCGGACCGCACATCGACGAGCGGGCGGCGTTCGAGGCCATCGCGCCGGAGAAGGACGTCGACGGGGTGACGCTCAGCTCGTACTCGGCGATGAGCTTCGGGCTGCCGGGCTTCGTGTCCTGCACCCCCGGCGGCATCATGCGGCTCCTCGACGAGTACGACGTCGACCCGGCGGGCCGGCGCGCCGTCGTGGTGGGGCGCAGCGCGATCCTCGGCAAGCCGGTCGGGATGCTGCTGCTCGGCCGCGACGCGACGGTGACCTACTGCCACTCGCGGACGACCGGTCTCTCCTCGGTCGTCCGCGAGGCGGACATCGTGGTGGCCGCCGTGGGCCGGCCCCGGCTGATTCGCGGTGAGGACATCAAGCCGGGAGCCGTCGTGATCGACGCGGGCTACAACCTCGGGAACGTCGGCGACGTCGACTTCGACACCGCCCGCGAGCGGGCACGGTTGATCACGCCGGTGCCGGGCGGTGTCGGCCCGATGACGATCGCGGTCCTGCTGGAGCAGACCGTGACCGGGGCCGAGCGCCAACTCAGCCTCCGGTAAAGCGTCTCGGGTTCGGCCACAGCGTCTCGGGTTCGGCCACAGCGTTTCGGATTCGGCTACAGGGTTTCGGGTTCGGCTACAGCGTTTCGGGTTCGCTCACAGGACTTCGGTCCGCTCAACGCATCCACGCGCTGTACGACATCACATCCCCCGCCTTGACGCCGTACTCGGGATCGTCCTTGGTGACGGTGTCCTCGATCCCGAGTACGGCGCCGCTCCTCGGGTCGAGGACCAGCATCCGGCGCACGGAGTGCGCGGTGTCGTCGTACACGTACGCCTGTCCCTGCCTGCCCAGCCGGTCGGTGACCGCTCCGGCCGGGCGCAGCCCCTTCGCGTCGGCGAGGACGCGGACGAGCGCGGCGTCCTCACGGGCGCCCAGCGTCCAGTTGTTCAGCAACTCGGCGACGGCGTCGAGAAGTTCGGATGTACCCATGGCCTCGATGCGGTCGATCTCATCGAGGTAGGCACGCAGCCGCTCGGCGTCGTGCGGCGGCCGGGCCACCGGCGGGGCGTCGCTCCAGCTCGGCGGGTAGGTCCGCCGGCTGAGGACGTGCCCGTCCTCGACCGTGCGGGGGACGGGGTCGGCGTCGGTGACGACCGGCCTGCCCGGATGACGGGGGTCGGTCGCCACGACGAGTTCCGTGTGGCTGCCGTCGGCCTTCCAGCGGACCACGCGTTCTTCGGGGAGGGTGATCGGCGGCCGGGCCCCCGGTCCGGAGGTCAGGCCCATGCTCCAGGTCTGTACGTGGGTGCCCTGGACGAGCCGCTGCGAGCCCGCGGACGCGGCCACTCGGTCGGCGAGCCGGTCCAGGGGTACGGGGGCGGAGCCCGCCTCGACGATCAGCGGGCGGGGTGCCGCCACGGCCGGGGTGGTGGTCGATCCCGACAGGGTGAGCGTCAGGACGACGACACCGACGGCGGCCGCGGTTCCGACGCTCCAGACCCAGCGGCGCAGCGGACGGGGGCTCGTGCGGTGCCGTTCGCCGTGCAGCAGTTGGTTGAGGCGGCGCTGCGCGTGCTGGTCGAGGGGGCGGTCGTGGAAGCGGGGGTCGGTGGCCGGCACCGGGTTGGCGCGGCGCAGGATGTCGAGTTCGTCAGCCATGGCCGTGCTCCTTCGGGGTGTCGCGGCGGGGCGAAGCAGTACCGCCGGCCACGGTGATGTGCATGCGGTCGATCTCGGCTCTGAGCCGGCGGCGGGCTCGGTGCAGGCGCATGGCCGCGGCGCGGGTGCCACAGCCGAGGGCGACGGCGACCTCGTCGACGCCGAGTTCCTCCCAGGCGGTCAGGCGCAGTACCTCTTGGTCGGCCGGGGAGAGCCGGGCCAGCGCCTCGTGCACCCAGTCGCCCGGCGACGCGGAGTCGGGGCTGTCGACGACCTGTCTGCCGTGCGCGCTCTCGTCGTTGCCGATCCGGTCGAGGAGCCTGCGGCGGCGCCCGTAGCCGCGTACGGCGTTGGCCAGGCAGTGGCGTGCCACCCCGTACAGCCAGGGAAGCGGGGACGGCGGGAGGTCGGACCGGCGCCGCCAGGCGACGGTGAAGACCTCCGCCACCACCTCCTCGACATCACTGTTCCGGCCGTCCAGTCGCCTCGCCACGTAGCGGCTGACCGCCCAGTAGTGCTCGCGATAGGCAGCGGCGAAGGTCTCGTCGTTGCTCATAATCCGTAGGTGTCCGGCAGGTGCGCGATCGTCACAGGTACGGGTGTGACGCTCGTCGCTTCGTTCAAGTGTGACGGTGGGGCCGGCGGCGGACACAGGCGGGGCATGGAAAGCACCACAGTGACGACGCCGCCCGCAGCCCTTCCCGCGCGTGCGCGGCGTCCTGGACTCGCCGCGGTGAAGTGGCTGACCACCACGGATCACAAGACGATCGGCACGCTGTATCTGGTCACGGCGTTCGGCTTCTTCTGCGTCGGCGGGGTGATGGCGTTGCTGATGCGCGCCGAACTCGCCCGGCCGGGGCTTCAGATCATGTCGAACGAGCAGTTCAACCAGGCATTCACGATGCACGGCACGATCATGCTGCTGATGTTCGCGACGCCGTTGTTCGCCGGTTTCGCGAACTGGATCATGCCGCTGCAGATCGGCGCGCCCGACGTGGCGTTCCCGCGGCTGAACATGCTGGCGTACTGGCTCTATCTCCTCGGCTCGCTGATTGCCGTGGGCGGGTTCATGACGCCTCAAGGAGCGGCCGACTTCGGCTGGTTCGCCTACAGCCCGCTGTCGGACGCGGTCCGCTCGCCCGGTGTCGGCGCCGACATGTGGATCATGGGTCTGGCGCTCTCCGGCTTCGGCACGATCCTCGGTGCGGTCAACTTCATCACGACCATCATCTGCATGCGCGCTCCCGGCATGACGATGTTCCGCATGCCGATCTTCGTGTGGAACGTGCTGCTCACGGGTGTTCTGGTGCTGCTGGCCTTCCCCGTACTGGCCGCCGCCCTGTTCGCGCTGGAGGCGGACCGCAAGTTCGGTGCCCACGTCTTCGACGCGGCGAACGGCGGTGCCCTGCTCTGGCAACACCTCTTCTGGTTCTTCGGCCATCCGGAGGTGTACATCATCGCCCTGCCGTTCTTCGGCATCATCTCCGAAGTCATCCCGGTGTTCTCCCGCAAGCCGATGTTCGGCTACATGGGCCTGATCGCCGCGACGATCTCCATCGCCGGTCTGTCCGTGACCGTGTGGGCGCACCACATGTACGTCACCGGTGGCGTACTGCTCCCGTTCTTCTCCTTCATGACATTCCTCATCGCCGTACCGACAGGCGTGAAGTTCTTCAACTGGATCGGAACGATGTGGAAGGGGTCCTTGAGTTTCGAGACCCCGATGCTCTGGGCGGTCGGCTTCCTGATCACCTTCACCTTCGGTGGTCTGACCGGTGTCATCCTGGCCTCGCCGCCGATGGACTTCCACGTCTCGGACTCGTACTTCGTGGTGGCGCACTTCCACTACGTGATCTTCGGTACGGTCGTGTTCGCGATGTTCTCCGGATTCCACTTCTGGTGGCCGAAGTTCACCGGCAAGATGCTCGACGAGCGCCTCGGAAAGATCACCTTCTGGACGCTGTTCGTGGGCTTCCACGGCACGTTCCTGGTGCAGCACTGGCTGGGTGCGAACGGAATGCAGCGCCGTATCCCCGACTATCTGGCGGTGGAGGGCCTGACCACCCTCAACACCGTCTCGAGCATCTTCTCCTTCCTCCTCGGCAGTTCCCTCCTGCCGTTCTTCTACAACGTCTGGAAGACCGCCAAGTACGGCGAGAAGGTCGAGGTCGACGACCCGTGGGGTTACGGCCGCTCTCTGGAGTGGGCGACCTCCTGTCCCCCGCCTCGCCACAACTTCCTCACCCTGCCGCGCGTCCGCAGCGAGTCCCCGGCCTTCGACCTGCACCACCCGGAGGTCACGGCCGCGGCCGCGCGCCTGGAGACGCCCCGGAAGGAACTGCGATGACGACCATGGACGATCGACCGCCGACCCCGCGGGCTCTCATCGACGAACTGGAGGGCCATCTACTCATCGAGGCCACCAAGGCCGAGGGGCGGTCGGAAGCGGCTCGTCTCACCCATTCCCTGGCCTGCCTGACGGACACCCAACGCGAAGAGGTGGAAGAACGCTTCGCGGACACCTACCTGGCCCTCACCCGCCGCTCCTGGGAACGGACGGCACGGCGCGGCCGGGAACTGCGCGCCGAGTACGAGGCGAGGTACCGCGCACTGCGTCGGCGCCTTTGCGCGGTGTTCCTCCTCGGTGCCGCTTTCGCCCTGGTGACCGTCGATGCGGTCAGCCGACGGTGACCTCGCGAGCGAGGCCGGCACGCAGAAGCATCCTGGACGATTCGTCCACCAGATTCCGCATCACCGACAAGTAAGGCTCGTCGCCACCCAGTTCGTCCAGAATGCGGTGCGCTTCGCCGCGGAACTCGTTGATGTCGTCCTCGTAGCGACCAAGAACGACCGGTGTCAGAAGGGTGTCGATGAGTTCCGCTCGGGCGTCACGGGAATTCCTCGCGTCGGCGTGCAGTCTCAGGATGCGCTCGGTGGGGCGGGACGCGGACGTGTCGAGGGCACATGCCAGGAGATACGTCACCGTGCCGTTCAGAAGGTCCTCGTTGCGGCCGGACAGGATGTCTTCCTGGTCGTTGAACATCTGCCACAGGATGCCGAATACATCACCGAAATCCCGCCAGAGCTCCACTCTCTCCTTCTCGACACCCGCCAATTCGGCGGCCATTGCGGTGACCATGCTGAAGGGGCCGCCGGACTTCCCTCGGTAGGCCGTGACCACCGAGTCGCGCGTGGCCGTCGCCGCGTCTCCGCGCAGGTCACTCAACTGGCCCTCGGTCGCGACGATCCAGCACTTCACGATCTCGGCCGACAGGGCGCCGCGCACCGATTCCGGGACGGCCTGCGACTGGACGACGAGCAGAGGGAGTGGAGCCCCACTGACGAGCGCGGCGAGCAGCGCCTCAGCTCCGCCGAGGTCACCGGCGAGGTGGGCGCTCTGCCCGTCGGCCAGGTCGTCGAGATGGCACGCCGAGATCCACCACAATTCATGCACGACGGCCAGCGGCACGGCCGGTTCGGGCGCGCCCGTCTCCACGGCATGCACGATCAGCGGCAGCACCGAGAGCGGGTACGTGAACTCGCGGTTCCGCACGAGTTCCGCGACCGCGGCCCGCACCGCGCCGGCCTGAGGGGAGAGTCTTTCCAGCGTGGCTTCCATCTCCGCGTCGATGTCCATCGAAAACCGACGATGAAGATCCAAGTAGGACATGGAACGCACGTGGAGACCCCTCACCACCGAGATTGAATCGAGCACCGATTCGATCACTCCGGCTGAAGGGCAACCAGAGCGACTTTCAGCCACGGCTTTTGCGCTAGTTCTTCATTGGTTCGGCGATGGTGTGGTCTCGGCTTGGGACCAGGGTGTGACGGCGAGGATGTCGCGGACCGCTTCGCGCAGGCTCCCGAAGTGACGGTGCACCCCGTCCACCGCGGCGGGTGCGTTGACCCCCCACACCGTCATCCCGGCACGCAGTCCGGACTGCACGCCGGAGGGTGCGTCCTCGATGACCAGACAGTCCCTCGGCTGGGCACCGAGCCGCTTGGCGGCCAGTAGATAAGGGGCGGGCGAGGGTTTTCCTTCCTCGACGGAGGCGGCATCCACGATGATCCTCGGGACCGGCAGGCCGGTCCGGGCGAAGCGGCCGCGCACCCGGTGCTCGTAGTTCGACGTCACCAGCGCCCAGGCCTCCGGCGGCAGAGCGTCCAGCAGCTCGGACGCACCGTCGAAGGCCGCGTACACGCCGGACCGGACGTCCTCGTCCTCGAGTTCATGCAGTGTGGCCAGGCACTCCTGCGGGTCACGGTCCGGAACGACCTGCGCGAAGGTCTCCATCGGCCTCGTCCGCAAGGCCACTTGGTGGACCTCATCGGGGTCGAGTCCGTATCGCTCCGCCCACACCCTCCAGACCCGGCGCTGGTTGTCCACGGCATCGATCAACGTGCCATCGACATCGAACAGGACATACTTCTTGGCTCCGGGCCGAGCAGGTTCACCGATCACGCCCTGATCATGCCAGCAGGCCCCGCCCGCGGGCCGACGACCGTGGGGGCCCTCCCCCGCGTCCGTCCTACCTCCGGAGGACATGGCTGAGCTCATCTCCTGCATTCCGAGTAGCGCGATGTTCGGCACGCGCACGACGACGCGGCGGGTCCCGGTCGGACAGGATGGGCGGCGCCCAGGGAGCGACCGTGTTCACAGCTCCGCCTCTGGGCCCTCGGGCCGAGCAAGCCCACGGCTTCCCCCGGTCGTGGGCTGCCGGCAGGGGCATCCTCGCGCGGAGGCGGCCCCACTGCGCCGGACCCGTGGGGACGGGGAGCGGCGCGCGGGTCCCGAACCCGGTGGCGGATCCCCAGGGATTCACCGCCGGGTTCGAGGACACCTCGACCGGCGGCCGGTCCGGTCCGGCACGGCACGGCACGGCACCCACGGTGAGGCCACGTCACGGGGTTCCGGGCCCGTGCGGGTTCCACCCCGCCGGTCGCAGGATCCCCAACAGCTGACGGACCAGTTCCTCGACCACCTCGTCGAGCGTGGCCGCCACCCAACCGGCGCGCCAGTCGTGCAGAAGGCCGTTGACGCTGCCGATGAAGGCGGTGGCGGCGATCCGGTAGTCGCGGGGCACCGCCTCGCCGCGGTCGGCGGCCGCGGTCGCCTCGGCGCAGATGAAGTCGACCCAGCGTGCCCGGCGGGCGAGCCGCTGCTCCTCCAGGCGCGGGCTGACGCCGATGATCTCGACGAAGGTGATGCGGATGCGGCGCGGGTCCGCCGTCACGTTCGCGGCGTAGGCGCGGAAGATCGCGGTGGCGCGCTCGGTGAGCGGCAGGTCCTGGGCGTCGGCGAGGGCGGCCAGAGCCGCCTGCTCGGCCCAGTCGTTGACCTGGAGGTGGAGGGCGGCCAGCACGTCCTCGAGGGTGCGGAACTCCTCGTAGAACTGACGCGTCGACAGTCCCGCGGCCTCGCTCAGCGCCGCGATGGTCGTGGATCTGAACCCCGGGCTGTCTCCGAAGAGTTGGAGCGCGGCGTCCAGAAAGCGCGAGCGTCGCTCGGCCTGCCGTTCCGCGGCGGTCCTGCCTCCGTAACGGCCGGTCGGCTGTTTGATCCTGCCCGCCACGCGTTCCTCCCTCACCTGAGGGACGAACCGTTCGTCCCTCCGATGATTTTGTCGTGCACGAACCCTTGTGGAGAACGCCGACCCTTCCTTACTTTCCAGTAAGTCCACTCTGAACGCTGTCGTGTTCAGACTTTTCGGTACCCGCACCCCCCGCCTAGACAAGGGACCACCATGTCTGCCCTCAGACCCAGACACCTCTGTACGCTCGCCGCCGCCGTCGCCCTCACCTTCACCCTCGGCGGTACGGCGACCGCGGCCTCCGCGCAGGCCACCGCCCAGGCCGCCGCGACCGACCTGCGTGAAGTGATGTTCGTGGGCAACAACTGGGACGGCACCGCGGACGTCATCAAGTCCACCGGTGACTTCGCGAAGGTCGGCCGGATCAACGTCGTCCCGGACAAGGACGCGCGGATGGCGGAGATCAACGCCGATCCGATCAAGTGGATCTACTTCCAGGCCATCCGCAACGGTGTCGGCGAGGGCCACGACCAGTTCGTCGACGACATGTACTCCACGCCCGACGGCAAGTCGGTGGTCGTCTCCCGCCCGAGCTTCGCCGATGTCGTCTCGATCGACCTGGCGACCGGGAACATCAACTGGCGCTTCCCCGTGGCCGGTTACCGATCCGACCACATGGCCGTCTCCCCCGACGGCACTCGCGTCGCGGTCTCCGCCTCGACCGCGAACACCGTGCACGTGCTCGACATCAACACGGGCAAGCAGCTGGGCTCCTTCGCCACCGGCGACAAGCCGCACGAGAACATCTTCACGCGGGACGGCAAGTACATCTGGAACATGGCCATCGGCGACGTGAACACCGCACTCGACGACCCGTGGCTGGACTGGACGAAGGGCGACCGGCACATCACCGTCGTCGACGCGACCACCTACAAGCAGGTCAAGGTGATCGACATGCGCCAGCGGCTGGACGCGATCGGTCTCACGAACTTCTCCGACGCGGTCCGGCCCGCCGTCTTCAGCCCCGACGAGTCCAAGCTGTACTTCCAGGTGTCGTTCTTCAACGGCTTCCTGGAGTACGACGTGGCCTCCGACCGGATCACCCGGGTGAAGACCCTGCCGATGAACCCCGCGACCAGCACCGACCGCACCACCTGGGTCAACGACTCGCGCCACCACGGCATTTCGATGAACCCGTCCGGCACCAAACTGTGCGTCGCCGGAACGATGGACGACTATGCGACCGTCGTCGACCGGGCCACCCTCCAGGAGGGCCCGCTCGTCACCGCCTCGAAGCCGTACTGGGCGACCGTCAGCGGTGACGGCAAGGACTGCATCGTCTCCGAGAGCGGCGCCGACCAGGTCACCGCCATCGACTTCGCCACAGGGCAGAAGACGGTGTCGGTGCCGGTCGGCGACCACCCCCAGCGTGTTCGCCTCGGCCACGTGGAGGCGAACTGGACCGGTCCTTCGACTAGTTGACCGTCGACGCGGCCCATGAGCTCAGTTCGGAACGGGCCGCGCTCAGCAGATCGGCGGACGGGGCCGTCGCCCCGTTCGTGACCAGCGCGTAGTGCAGGGTCCCCGAGTCCGGTGCGGTGAGCAGCAGTCGGCGACTGCCGGTACCGCCCGGCTCGGGGGCCACGGCGATCGGAGTGGTCGTGGTGTAGGCGGGCGGGGAGATCGTCGCCCCGAGGTCGGAGACCACCGTCGTGGACGCGGTCGGGAAGGACGCCGGGAGATGGAGTTCGGTGGGAGCGCTGCCGCCGCCCGAGCGCCACAGGAGCAGCCCGTACTGGCCCGATCCCACCAGCTGGGAGACGTGCGGCAGGGACGACGGAACCGGGTTCCAGGTCAGGGTGGTGGAGCCGTCCCGGGAGCGGTCCTCGTAGGTGAAGGCGACCGTGCTGCCCGAGGTCGCGCTCGGATAGAGCCGGTCGAGCAGGCGGGCGTCCTGGCGCAGGACGGCCGCGCCGGAGTCGTCGAGGCGTACGGCCGAGAGGTCCTCGTCGTTCCAGGCGTCGCCGGAGGTGAGGACCTTGCTCGCGTTGCCGTTCATCAGCTCGTGATGGCGGCCGTTGTAGATGTCCCACTGCCACTGGTTGCCGGAGAGCACCGGGCCGGAGGACGCCGGTTTGGTCCACCAAGTGGCGCCCGGCAGGCGGGAGTCGAGGGCCTGGTACATCGCCTTGTCGACCGTGGGGGCCTTGCCGGAGACCGTTCCCGACAGCGGATGGCCGAACTCGCTGACGATCGCCGTCGTCCCCGCGGCCGAGGCGCGGTCGCGGACCGTCCCGAAGTCGGTGGCGTACTGGCCGTCCGCGGCATTGCCCCACATGAGGATGCCCGAGATGGCCTTCTGGTCGTAGAAGTGGGTGTTGAAGACATAGCGCGGGCCCAGGGTGCCCGCGTCGAGCAGGCCGCCCTCCTGCTTCTGGGAGTCGATGTTGGAGTTCCAGAAAAGGTTGGCTTCGACGAAGGCGGGCTTGTCCTGCCAGCCGGCCGCGTCCATCCTGGCCCGGAACTTCACATAGAACGGCCAGAGCAGGTCCCGCTCCCAGGTGCGGCTGGTCTGCCCGGAGTCATAGGTGCCCGCGTACGGCTCGTTGAACGGGTCGAAGCCGACGAGGCCCGCGAACTGGGCCGTGGTGAGGTGCTGTCTGACGTAGGTCATGGTGGCCTGGGCCGTGACGAGGAAGGCGTCCTGGACGCCGTACGCGTTGTGCCAGAAGTCGTACTGCGCCTGCTTCACGGCCCCGTTCTGGGTGATGTTCTGCCCCCAGAAGATGCAGATCCCGCAGGACTCGCTCGGGTAGTTTCCGGCGTCCACGGCCCACTTGGGGGCTCCGTCGCCGGTGTACCAGCTGCCCGAGTTGAAGAGGTAGCGGGAGTAGAGGTCCTGGTGGAAGTCGGGATACACGCGGATTCCGGCGTCGAGGAAGGCGCGTATCTGGTCGGTGACGGCGGCGAGGTAGGCGGAGTCGACCTGGCCGCGTACGGGTTCGGCGTGGGCCCAGGAGAGCAGGAACCGCACGGAGTTGCCGCCGCCGAGGGCCCGCAGGGCCGTCGCGGACTTCTTGGCGTCGGCGACCGAGGCGAAGGGCAGACCGCTGTTCTCTTCGAGTTTCGTCTCGCCGGAGACGTTGTAGCCGCGCAGGACGACCTCGCGGCCGAGTCCGTCGAGGAAGCGGCCCTTGTCGACCGTGAGGGTGGCCGCCGCCGGCGCGTCGAACCACAGGGAGTCGGGGAGTCCGTCCGCGGCGGCGGGCTGGGCGCCCACCGCCGAGAGGAAGCCGGTGAGGAGCACGAGGACGCCGAGCAGACGCGCACGTAACTTCGACATGTCCACAACATTCGCGGGTGCGCAAGAAGGCGTCAATACTTCTGACTCCAGAGTAAGTTTCATGTTCTGAAGATCTTCTGGAGCTCTTTTGGGGAGACGAGTCGCCGCGTGCGGACTCAGGCGCCGACCCGCCGCGTCACGTTCAGCAGGTACTCCTTCCGGTCCAACGGGTTGAGGTCGGTGCGCGGGCGGTCGGGGACCGCGCCCCGCAGAACCGGTGCGTAGTGGTCGAAGGCGCATTCCAGCTCACCCTCGCCGCGGGTCAGCCCCGGGAGCTGCCGCTCCAGCCCATGGACCCGGGCGACCGGGATCCGGCCCTCCAGCACGCACGAAGCGCCCCGCAGCTCGGTGGTCCCCGCGACGGCTCCCTGTTTCGCCAGCACCGGCAGCACCGCGCCCAGCGTGTCCGCCGGGGCCTCCAGCCTGAAGCGGTGCATTGGCTCGTACACCTGGGTGCCCGCCGCCCGCAGCGCGTCCATCACCACCAGGGGAGTCAGGCCCCGGAAGTCGGCGCCCGTGCTGGACATGCTCTTGTCGAAGCCCTGGTGGGCGTGGCTCTGCCGGGGCCAATAGCCGGAGTGGGTCATGCTGACCGTGCAGTCCGCCACCTGCCAGCCGTGGATTCCCTGCGCGAGCGTCTCCTTCACGGTGTCCTCGACCGCCTTGAAGAACGCGTACGGCATCGCTCCGAGCTCGACCTCCAGCCGGAATTCCACCCCGGAGCCGACCGGGGCCGGATCGACGCGCAGGCCGACGGTCGCGAGAAAGGGATTGGGGCCCTTCTTGATGAACTCGACCGCCGCGCCGCTGCCGAGGGGCCGCTCGATGCACAGGGGTGTCGTCTCGCGGAACAGGACGTCGATGCCGAACTCATCGGCCAGAGTCGCCTGGATGACCTCTTTCTGCACCTCTCCGTAGAGCGAGACGGAGATCTCCTTGCGCGTCTCGTCCTGGCGCAGATCGATCAGGGGGTCCTGCTCGGCCAATTGGGTGAGGGCGCCGTGCAGTGCGCCCTTGTCGGCCGGACGGCAGGGCTCGACGACGGTTTCGAGGGTCGGGGGCGAGAAGTGGTGCTCGCCGGCCGACGACTTCCGCGGTACGCCGATGGTGTCGCCGATCCGGATGTCCGCGAGGCCCCAGAGCTTGCCGATCCGCCCCGCCGCCACGGACTGCTCGCGCACCGCCGCACCCCGGTCGAAGACACTGATCGCGGTGACCCTGCCCTCCGCGCCGTCGCCCAGAGGCAGCCGGTCGCGCGTCCGCAGCGTCCCGGAGAACATCCGGGCGTACGCGATCTTCTCCCCGGCGGGCCCGCGCTCGACCTTGAAGACGCTGCCCGAGACCGGGCCGTCGACATCGGCCTCGGCGCGCGGCAGCAACTCCCTGATCCCCGCGATCAGTTCGTCCACCCCCGCGCCCGTCACGGCCGAGCCGAAGAACACCGGATGTACCAGGGCCTGCCCGGTCTGCCGCACCAGAGCGGCGCGGATGAGGTCGTACGACACCCGGCCCTCGACGTACGCGGCGAGCAGCGCGTCGTCGTGCTCGGAGAGCAGGTCGAGCAACGGGGCGCCGAGCCGCGCCTCGTCGAACAGGCCGAAGCGGGCGTCCCGCGTGCCCTGCGCCCGGACCTCGCCCAGGGGGACGATCGCCGGGGTGAGCCGCGCCGCGACGGCGTCGAGCACGCGCTCGCAGCACGCCCCGCCGCGGTCGATCTTGTTGACGAAGACGAGCGTGGGAATGCGCAGCCGCCGGAGCGTCCGCATCAGCACACGGGTCTGCGCCTGGACACCCTCCACGGCGGAGATCACCAGCACGGCGCCGTCGAGCACGCTCAGCACGCGCTCCACCTCGGCGATGAAGTCCGGGTGTCCCGGGGTGTCGATCAGATTGACGGTCACGTCGTCGACCGCGAAGGAGACCACGGCGGACTTGATCGTGATACCGCGCTGCCGCTCCAGCGCGAGGGAGTCGGTCTGGGTGTTCCCGTCGTCGACGCTGCCGATCTCGTCGATGACTCCGACCGAGTGCAGCAGCCGCTCGGTCAGGCTTGTCTTACCGGCGTCTACGTGCGCCAGGATTCCCAGGTTGAGCATATGCACCGGGTGTCATGTCCTTTGGAGTGGGAGTGATTCCTTCCTGGGTGGACATGAACGGTGTGCGCATCGCTGCTCCCTGATCTTGGTGGACGCTTCCCTCTCAGTGCAGCAGGCGACCTCGCCCGGCAGCAACGGATTAACGCTCAACAAATCCCCGCCGCAGCACTCGCCGCCTTCCCCGCCCGGCCCTAGAGTGACGCACACCACGTAAAATGGCTGATACCCCTCACCTGGCTCTCCGGGAGGGCACATGACCCGCATTTCGGTGAAGGTGGACGGCACCACGTACGAGGACGAGGTCGAACCCCGCCTTCTCCTGGTCCACTATCTGCGCGACCACCTGGGTCTCACCGGCACCCCGATCGGCTGCGACACGTCGAACTGCGGGGCCTGCACGGTCGACCTGGACGGGGAGACCGTCAAGAGCTGCTCGGTCCTGGCCGTCCAGGCGGACGGGAGCGAAGTGACCACCATCCAGGGGCTGGCGCACGACGGGGAGTGGCACGCGCTCCAGAAGGCGTTCCACGAGCGGCACGCGCTCCAGTGCGGCTACTGCACCCCCGGGATGATCATGGCGGCCCGCGATCTGCTGCGCGAGAACCCGGCCCCGGGCCCTCAGGAGGTACGGGAGGCCCTGGAGGGCAACCTCTGCCGGTGCACCGGCTACCAGAACATCGTGCGCGCGGTCCTCGCCGCCTCCCGACAGGAGGTCTCGCCGTGACGGACCAGATCGTCGAACCCGAGGTCGGTCGCTCCCGGCCACGCAAGGAGGACGCCCGTCTGGTCACCGGGCAGACCAACTGGACCGACAACATCAACGTCAACGGACTGCTCCACCTGGCCATCCTGCGCAGCCCCATGGCACACGCCCGGATCGACCGGATCGACGTCGCACCCGCCCGCGAGCGCCCCGGCGTGGTCGCCGCGTTCACCGGCCAGGACCTCGCCGAGGGCCTCGGCTCACTCCCCTGCGCCTGGCCGGTCACCGAGGACATCGTGCTGCCCGACCACCCGCCGATCGCGGTCGACGAGGTCCGGTACGCGGGAGACCCGGTGGCCGTCGTCGTGGCCCGCGACCGGTACGCGGCCGCCGACGCCCTGGAGGCAGTCGAGGTCGACTACACACCCCTGCCCCCGGTGCTCGACCTGGAGGCCGCCCTCGCCGAGGACGCCCCACTGGTCCACTCCGACAAGGGCACCAACCGCTGCTACGTCTGGCCGCTGGCGACCGGTGCGGACTACGGGGCCGTGCGGGAGCGCGCGGACGTCGTCCTGAAGCGCCGCTACGTCCAGCAGCGCCTGATCCCCAACGCGATGGAGCCGCGCGCCGTCGTGGTCACCCCGCTCGCCGCCTCCGGCGAGTACACCGTCTACTCGGCCACGCAGATCCCGCACATCCTGCGGATCATGCTCGCCGTCGTCACCGGCATCCCCGAGCAGAAGCTGCGCGTGATCGCCCCCGACGTCGGCGGCGGCTTCGGCTCCAAGCTCCAGGTGTACGGCGAGGAGGCCCTCGCCCTGGCCGTCGCCCGGCGGCTCGGACGGCCCGTGAAGTGGACCGAGTCGCGCTCCGAGGGCTACCTCGCGACGCACCACGGCCGCGGCATGATCCAGGACATCGAGATCGCCGCCACGAACGAGGGCAGGCTGCTCGGCCTCAAGGTCGACCTCCTCGCCGACATGGGCGCCTATCTGATGCTCGTCACCCCGGGCATCCCGATCCTGGGCGCCTTCATGTACCCGGCGATCTACAAGATGGACGCGTACGACTTCACGTGCACCGGCGTCTTCACGACCAGGACGCCGACCGACGCCTACCGCGGCGCGGGGCGCCCCGAGGCGACGTACGCGATCGAACGGATCATGGACGAGCTGGCCGTCGAACTCGACCTGGATCCCATCGAGTTGAGGCGGCTGAACTGGATCAGGCACGAGGAGTTCCCGTACACGTCCATCGCGGGTCTGACCTACGACAGCGGCAACTACGAGGCCGCCACGGACAAGGCGCTCGCCCTCTTCGGATACGACAAGCTGCGCGCCGAGCAGGCGGACCGCAACCGGCGCGGCGACCTGGTACGCCTGGGCATCGGCGTGTCCACGTACACCGAGATGTGCGGGCTCGCCCCCAGCCGGGTGCTGCGTGACCTGCGGTACGCGGCCGGTGGCTGGGAGGCGGCGAGCATCCGCATGCTGCCCACCGGCAAGGTCGAGGTGGTCACCGGCACCAGCCCGCACGGGCAGGGCCATGTGACCTGCTGGAGCCAGATCGCCGCCGATGTGCTCGGGGTGCCCTTCGAGGACATCGAGGTGGTGCACGGCGACACCAGGGCGGCGCCCCAGGGCATGGACACCTACGGCTCCCGCTCGCTCGTCGTGGGCGGGGCCGCGGTGCACCACGCGGCGCGCAAGGTGGTGGAGAAGGCGCGGAAGGTGGCCGCGCACCTGCTGGAGGCGAGCGAGCACGACCTGGAGTTCACGCACGGCGTGTTCTCCGTGAAGGGCTCGCCCGAGGCGCGCAAGACCATCCAGGAGGTCGCGTTCGAGACGTTCTCCTCGCACGACCTGCCCGACGGCATGGAGCCCACCATCAACGCCGAGCACCTGGTCGACCCGGACAACTTCTCCTACCCGCACGGCACCCACCTGTGCGCCGTCGAGGTCGACACCGAGACCGGACGGACCACCATCCGCTCGTACGTCTGCGTCGACGACGTCGGCAGCGTCATCAACCCGATGATCGTCGAGGGTCAGGTGCACGGCGGGGTCGCGCAGGGCATCGCGCAGGCGCTGTACGAGGAGGCCGTGTACGACGACGAGGGCAACCTCGTCTCGGGCACGATGGCCGATTACCTCGTGCCCTCGGCGGCCGACCTGCCCGAGTTCGTGACGGACCGGACGGAAACACCGGCGACATCGAATCCCCTGGGTTCCAAGGGAGTCGGGGAGTCGGGGACCATCGCCTCCACGCCCGCCGTCGTCAACGCGATCGTGGACGCGCTGCGCCCTCTCGGAGTGACCGAGGTGAGGATGCCCTGCACGCCACAGCGGGTCTGGGAAGCCCTTCGGTCCGCTCGGGCGGCCGACGGTTCCGCCCGCTCCGGTGAGGAGGCGTCGGCATGATTCCCCCCGCATTCGACTACACGCGGCCCGCGAGCGTCGACGAGGCCGTGCGCATCCTCGCGGACGCGGGCGAGGACGCGAAGGTGCTGGCCGGCGGGCAGAGCCTGCTGCCCCTGCTCCGGCTGCGGCTCGCCTTCCCCGAACTGGTCATCGACGTCGGCCGGATCCCGGAGCTGCGCGGGATCCGCGAGGACGCCGGGACGCTGGTCATCGGCGCGATGACCTCGCACCACGACGTCATCCGCGATCCGCTGGTGCGCCGGCACGCCGGACTCCTGGCTGCGGCCACCGCCACGGTCGCCGATCCCGCCGTACGCCATCGCGGCACCCTCGGCGGTTCGCTCGCACACGCCGATCCGGCCGGTGACCTGCCCGCCGTGGTCCTCGCGCTCGACGCGACCCTGATCGCGGTGGGACCGGAGGGGCGGCGCGCGATCCCGGCCCGCGAGTTCTTCGTCGACTATCTGCAGACCGCGCTGCGCCCGGACGAACTGCTGGTGGGGGTGGAGATCCCGTCGACCGAGGGCTGGGGCTTCCACTACGAGAAGTTCCAGCGGGTCGCGCAGGCCTGGGCGGTGGTCGGCGTGGCGGCGCTCGTCCGGCGGGACGACGGACACCTCGCCGAGTCCCGGATCGGGCTCACCAACATGGGCTCCACGCCCCTGCGGGCCACGTCCACCGAGGCGGCGCTCACCGGCGCCGACGCCGAACCGGGCGCGGTGGCACGGGCCGCCGAGGCGGCGGCGGAGGGCACGCACCCCTCGTCCGATCCCTCGGGCTCACCCGAGTACCGCGCGCACCTGGCCCGGGTGCTCACCCGACGCGCGGTGCTGGCCGCCCTGGAGTAGCACCCATGCCCGAGGTGAGCGGTCCGGCGGAGGTGCGGGCCCGCCTGGAGAAGACGGGGTATCTCGTCGACGACGGGCTGGCCGTGGCCTGCTTCCTGGCGCTGCGGCTGCACCGGCCGCTGTTCTGCGAGGGCGACGCGGGCGTGGGCAAGACCGCGCTCGCGTCCGCCCTGGCCGAGGCGATGGACGCCCCGCTGATCCGGCTCCAGTGCTACGAGGGCATCGACGCCTCCCAGGCCCTGTACGACTGGGACTTCCCGCGTCAGCTGCTGCACCTGCGGGCGGCCGAGGCGGCGGGCGTGACGGACGCCGACCGGCTCGAAGGGGAGCTGTACGACCGGCGGTTCCTCGTCACGCGTCCGCTGCTGCGGGCGCTGGAGACCCAGCCGTCGGTGCTGCTGGTCGACGAGATCGACCGCGCGGACGACGAGTTCGAGGCGTTCCTGCTGGAGCTGCTGTCCGAGTACACGATCACCATTCCGGAACTGGGCACCCTGCGGGCGCAGCTGCCGCCCGTCGTGGTGCTGACCTCGAACCGGACGCGCGAAGTGCACGACGCGCTGAAGCGAAGGTGCCTCTACCACTGGTTCGACCATCCCGGGTTCGCCCGTGAACTCGCCATCGTACGAAGGCGGTTGCCGCGGGTCACGGAGCGGCTGGCCGAGCAGGTGACCGCACTCGCGCAGGCCCTGCGCGCCGAGGACCTGGTCAAGCCGCCCGGGGTCGCGGAGACCATCGACTGGGCGGAGGCCCTGGACGCGCTGGGGGCGAGCGAGGTGGACGCGGAGCTGGCGGTGGCGACCCTGGGCTCGGTGCTGAAGTACCGGGAGGACGCCGAGCGGGCACGGGGACTGGATCTGGCGGCGATCCTCGCGGCACGGGAGACGTGAGCAGCGTGAACGGCCGGGACGGCGGAGACGGCCGGAGCCGCGGGGAGGGCGGAGACGGCGGGGACGAGGTGGGACAAGCGCGCGCCGTCGACGCGTCCGCCGTGGTCGTCGGGTTCGCCCGCGCGTTGCGCGCCGCGGGCGTCGACGCCTCGCCCGACCGCGTGCAGGCCTTCCTGGGCGCGCTCGACATGCTCGATCCCGGTGCGCGCTCGGACGTGTACTGGGCGGGCCGTCTCACCCTGTGCGGGAGCCAGGACGACCTGGAGCGCTACGAGCGGGTCTTCGCGGCGTACTTCGGCGGCCGGCCCGGCGGCGCCCCGGCCAGGTCCGCTCCCCCGCCGCGGACCCGGACGGTGCTGCGCGCCGCCGGTACGGTGCCCCGCCCGGCGGCGCGGGCCGAGGACGCCGTACCCGTGGCCGTGCTGGCCGACTCCACCGACGTACTGCGCCACCGGGACTTCGCCGAGCTGACCGCCGCCGAGCGCGACCAACTGCGGCGGCTGCGGGCCGCGTTCACCCTGCGCGGCGAGGCCCGGCGCACCGCGCGGCGGCATCCGGCCCGGCGGGGCGCCGTCGATCCGCGGCGCACGGTACGGGAGTTGCTGCGCGGCGGCGGGGAGCCGGCGCGGCTGCGGCACCGGGCGCGAGCGGACCGGCCGCGCCGGGTGGTGCTGCTCGTGGACGTGAGCGGCTCGATGGGGCCGTACGCGGACGCGCTGCTGCGTTTCGCGCACGCGGCCCTCCACGGCCCCCGCACCGGCGGGGCCGCACGGGGCACCCGCACGGAGGTCTTCACGATCGGTACCCGGCTGACCCGGGTGACCCGTGAACTGGCGCACCGGGATCCCGACACGGCGATGGCCGCGCTCGCGGCGGCGGTTCCGGACTGGCGTGGCGGCACCCGGTTGGGTGAGATGCTGCGCGGCTTCCTGGACCGGTGGGGGCGGCGGGGCATGGCGCGCGGCGCGGTGGTCGTCGTGCTGTCCGACGGGTGGGAGCGTGGCGATCCGGCCCTGCTCGCGGAGCAGATGCGCCGCCTGCACCGGCTCGCGCACCGGGTGATCTGGGCGAATCCGCGCAAGGCCCGACCCGGGTACGCGCCCCTGGCCGGTGGGATGGCCGCGGCGCTGCCGAGCGTGGACGCGTTCGTCGAGGGACACAGTCCGGCCGCGCTGGAGCGGCTGGCGGCGGCGGTGAGAGGAGCGGACTCTTGAGTGGAACGCACCCTGTGGTGAGCGGAGTGAGCGATGCGTGAGATCCTCCCGGCGCTGGAGCGGTGGTACGCGGCGGGCTCCCCCTTCGGGCTCGCCACGGTGGTCACGGTCAGCCGCAGCGCGCCCCGGGACCCGGGGGCCGCCATGGCCGTGGGGCCCGGCGACGAGGTCGTGGGCAGTGTGTCCGGCGGCTGTGTCGAGGGGGCGGTCTTCGAGCTGGCCCAGGAGGTGGTGGCGTCCGGCGAGGCCCGCCTGGAGACCTTCGGGTACAGCGACGAGGACGCGTTCGCCGTGGGACTCACCTGCGGCGGCGAGATCACCCTGCTCATCCGCCGGGTGACGCCCGCCGAGGACCCCTCGTTCGCCGCGGTGGCCGACTCGGTGTCCGCCGGCCGGCCCGTGACGGTGGCGACGGTGATCGAGGGACCGGCGCCGCTCGGGGCCACGCTCGCGGTGTGGCCGGACGAGGTGGCCGGTTCGCTGGGCTCCACGGGTCTGGACGTGGCCGTCACCGCCGACGCCCGCGGTGAACTGGCCCAGGGCGCCACGATCCGGCGGCACTACGGGCCGCACGGCGAGCGCCGCGAGGACGCCGTGACCGTCTTCCTCCATTCCTTCGCGCCGCCCCCGCGCATGCTGGTCTTCGGCGCGATCGACTACGCGGCGGCGGTGGCCCGCATCGGGGACTTCCTCGGCTACCGGGTCACGGTGTGCGACGCCCGCCCGGTCTTCGCCACTGCGAAACGGTTCCCGGCGGGTGTGGAGGTCGTCGTGGACTGGCCGCACCGCTATCTGCGGGGTACGACGACCGACGCGCGCACGGTGATCTGCGTCCTGACCCACGACCCGAAGTTCGACGTGCCCCTGCTGGAGGAGGCACTGCGCCGCCCGGCCGCGTACATCGGGGCGATGGGCAGCCGTCGCACCCACGACGACCGCAGGAAACGGCTCATCGACGCCGGTCTGTCGCAGGGCGAACTGTCCCGGCTGCGCTCGCCGGTCGGGCTCGACCTCGGTGCCCGTACGCCGGAGGAGGTGGCCGTGTCCGTCGCCGCGGAGATCGTCGCACTGCGGTGGGGCGGCAGCGGGGCGCCACTGACGGCGACGGGCGGGGCGATCCATCCCGGTCCCGTCGTTGCGCCTGCCGGACCCGTCGACACGCCTGGAGGAGAGCAGCATGGAACTGCATCATGAGTTCACCGTCCCCGTTCCCGTCGACGACGCCTGGCGGGCGCTCCTCGACGTCGAACGGATCGCCCCGTGCATGCCGGGCGCGACGGTGGACGACTACGACGGCAAGACCGTGACCGGTTCGGTGAAGGTCAAGGTGGGGCCCATCACGGTGACGTACCGGGGCACCGCCGTCTTCGAGGAACAGGACGAGTCCGCGCACCGGATGGTACTGATCGCGAACGGCAAGGAGACCCGCGGCCAGGGCACGGCACGGGCCACGGTCACGGGCACGCTCGCCGAACGTGACGGCGGCACGGCGGTGTCGGTGCGGACCGATCTGACCGTCACGGGGCGTCCGGCGCAGTTCGGTCGCGGCGTCATGGCGGAGGTGGGCGACAAGCTGGTCGGGCTGTTCGCGGAGTGTCTCGCGCGGCGCCTCGAGGAACCGACCGAACGGACCGAGCCACCCGAGGCGGTCGAACCACTCCAACCTGCGCAACCAGGCCAAGCGGTGCAGCCGGTCCACCCGGCCCAACCGGTCGAGCCGATCGACCTGTTGCGGACCGCCGGGCCTCCGGTCGCCAAACGCGTGGCGGTCGCGGTGGCCACCGCCGTAGTGGTACTGGTCTTCGTGCGCATACGACGGCACCGGCACGCCTGAGTGCCTCAGCCGGGGTCGACGCGGTGCAGGGTCACCTCGGTCAGCTGTCCTCCGGTCACGGTCGCGGTCATGTACGTGTGGTGCGGCTGACGGCGGCGATCGGTCGGGGAGCCCGGGTTGAGCAGGCGCAGGCCCGTCCCGGTGGTGGTGTCCCAGGGGATGTGGCTGTGTCCGAAGACCAGGACGTCGAGGTCGGGGTAGCGCTCGGCGCAACGCCGTTCGCGGCCCTGGGCGGCACCGGTCTCATGGACGACGCCGAGGCGCAGACCGTCCAGGTCGACCCGGGCGACCTCGGGGAGGCGGGCGCGCAGGGCCGGGCCGTCGTTGTTGCCGTACACCCCGACGAGCCTGTGTGCCCGCTCCTCCAGCAGATCGAGGGTGGCGGTGTCCACCCAGTCGCCCGCGTGGACGACGACGTCGGCGTGCGGGAGTTCGGCCATCAGCTGCGGCGGCAGTGCCTTGGCCCGCTTGGGCAGGTGGGTGTCGGACATCAGGAGCAGACGCACGGCACCCACCCTAGGAGCGCGGTCGTCTCACCGCGAGGAGTGCGGTCGTGGCAGCGCGCGCCCCGCCGAGAACATGGACTTCCACGATCGGTTCCGCTTGAACGGCAGCTCGAACAGCTTGGCGAACAGCCACGCTCCCAGCACCGAGGCGGGCAGTGCCAGTGTCAGCGTGAACCAGAACGCGGGCAGCCCCGGCGATACGAAATGTGGGGCCATCTTCCGGCAGACGATCATGACGATCGGCAGGTGGACCAGGTAGAGGCTGTAGGAGAAGTCGCCGAGGCCGCGCATGGGACGCGTGGCCAGGAGCCGCATGAGGACGGCGGGCCTGCCGGTGGCAACCGCCGCGATCATCATGGTCATGGCGGGCGCCACGGCGAGATCGATCCAGAAATAGTGGTCCACCGTCCACGCCGACCCCTTGATGACGACAAGGGCCACCACCGGCAGGGCGGCCAGAGCGGCGAGCCAGTGCCACGGCAGCCGCCGGACCTTCTCCGGCGCGACGACGATCCCCGCGCCCACCAGTCCCGCGACGAACACGGGGGCGAGGTTCGGGGTCAGCCAGTTCACGCCTTCCACCGGGGACGCGTTCGGCGCCAGCAGGCCACGCGCGATCACCAGGAGCGTCACGCTCGCGACCAGGACGACCGCGCCCAGCCGCCGTCGGACGAGAAGGAGGAGCGGAAAGACGAGATAGAGCTCCGCCTCCACGCCGATCGACCAGAAGGCCCCGTTCGGCGTGGGAGCCGTGAATACGTCCTGGACCACGAAGCCGTACACCAGAATCGATGCGCCGGTCGGCGGTCCGAAATGCGAGGCGGGCACCACGAACCAGGCGACCGCCAGGCTCAACGCGAGTGCCGCCCAGTAGGGAGGCAGGATGCGCCACGCGCGCCGCCGCAGGAACCGGGAAACGCCGCCCAGGTGCCAACCGTTGCGCGCCGGTGAGATGGCCAGGGAGAAACCGGACAGCACCAGGAAGAAGACCACGGCGAGACGCCCGTACATCAGCCAGCCCAGCCAGGCGGGACCCGAGTTCTCGGGAAAGCCCGGCATGGTCAGAAGCCAGCAGTGGAAGAGCAACACATACAGCGCGGCCAGGCCGCGGAGCCCGTCAAGGCCCAGCACCTGGCCGCGACCACGCGTTTCGGGCCGCTCCAGCGGTGGAGAGACGGTGAGTGGGGTTCCCATACTCTTTCTCACGTGTCGTCCCCGGCCGATGTTCAACTACCGTCCGATCATCGGCCTGTACGCCTCGGAGTCGATGAGCTGGAGCGGCCGACCGGACCGGACCGCTCAGATCAGCGTATCGACGCAGGGCCCGGCCGGGTCTCCGATCGTCCGCGCCAGCCGCCGTATCTCCGCCACGTCCAACGCCGGGTTCGCGGCTGCCGGATGAGCCAGTTCCTCGTCGTCGAGGAGTTCCGCCAGCCGGGGCCGCGGGAGGTTCGGGTGACGCGCCGCCGCGGCCCGTACGGCGGGGTCCGGGTCCCCGGTGAGGCGTTCCACGACGGCCGGCGCGGTCTCGGGGTCGCGCACGGCCAGGGCCCTGACCTCGGGGTCCTCGTGGTCGGCGAAGGCGGCCAGTCGGGCGGTCGGGAAGTTCGGCCGGGTGGCGAGGTGGGCGCGGTCGGGACCGGTGTACTCCAGGAAACCGCGCAGCAGCAGGGCCGCGGGGGCGTCGGGATGGTTCTGGGCGAGCGTGACGCGTACACCGAAGTCCTCGTCGTCGGCCAGGCGTGCCACGAGGTCCGGCGGAAGCTCGTGGACCCGTGCCGCCTTCCGGCGCAGCATCGGATGGGCGGAGAGGGCGTCCCGGCGGACGTCCTCGGGGTCCCGTGGCACCGACGGTGCGGGCCGGTGGTGGAAACCGCGGTCCGTGGGCACCTCGTAGTCGATCGCGGCCCGCTCCTCCTCGCTCAGCGCCGGGTGCACGGACACCGCGAGCCGCACCTTGGGGTCGGGGTCCACGGCGAGCGCACGGCGTTCGGCGGGTCCGAGGTCCGCGCGGTACGCGATGCGCTCCCGTACCTCCGGGTCCGGATCGGCTGCCAGCAGGACCACCACATCGGTGGGAAGGCTGGGGTTGTAGGCGATCATTCGCCGCTCGTCCTCCCCGGCCGGAGCGGTCAGGACGCTGTCCACGACGGCTCTGGTGAGGGGCTGGTAGCACAGGATGCCGGTACGTGCGTGGCAGGGCTTGGCGGGCAGCGCGCTCTCCACCCAGGCCGGATCCTCTTCGCGTGTGCGCAGCAGCGCGATGTCCCGGACGCCCGCGTCGGGGTCCGCCAGCAGCGCGGCCCGTGCGTCGGCGGACAGCCACTCCCACGCGCCGACCCCCCAGCGGCGGACCTTCGCGTCCGGGTGCGTGTGCATGGTCCGGAGCAGTTCGTTGGAGATCTGCTGGTAGAAGCAACCGGAGAGCTCGTCGTTCCCGTACGTCCTGATCATGTGGACGAGGGCCTCGTCGGGCAGTGGCTCGGGCCGGACCCGGAAAGGCATCCGGGGCCCATCGGCGAGGTGGGCACGGACGAACCACTCCGGATCGTCGATCAGTCGTACCCGCTGGGCCGGATCGACGTGGGGATTGCGGGCGAGGAAGCTGCGGGTGTACGTGTCGGGGTGCTCGACCACCGCGTCCACGACGGCGTCGGGCAGGACCCGGTCCCGGCACAGCACCATCCGTACCGCCGCCGGACCCTCGGCGAGCAGCCGCAGCAGGACGTCCTGCGGGGTGCGGGGGTTGAGTGCCAGCCCGGCCAGCCGCCGCGCGGCCAGGTCGGCTTCCTCCCATATCCGTTCAGGCGTCTTCACCATGCGCAGTGACCCCCGTGTGTAAACCGGCCCCCGCCCCCAGGAGCACCCGGTGCCCGACCCTATCCCCCTACGTCCAGCGGGATTTCGCTCCACACCTGCTTGCCGCCGCTGACCGGCACGGTGCCCCAGGTCGCCGACATGGCCTCGACGAGGAGGATGCCGCGGCCGCCGGTGGCCTCCCAGCCGATGCTGGTGGGCTTGATCGGCGTACGGGGTGAGGTGTCGGCGACGGAGATCCGCAGGCGGTGGTTGATGAGGGTGATGTCGAGTCTGACCTGCCCGTCGGTGTGTACGAGGGCGTTGGTGACGAGTTCGGAGACCACGAGGAGCGCGCCGTCCATGCTCTCGTCGGGCACGCCCCAGGCGCGCAGGGTGCGCCGGGTGAAGCGGCGGGCGTGCCGGACCGCCTCCGGGATGCGCCACACCGTCCAGCTCTCCCGCAGCGGCCGGGTCGCCAGACCGTCGTAGCGCATCAGGAGGAGGGCCACGTCGTCGCTGCGGTTGGCGCCCGTGAGCAGTCCGTCGGCCACCACTCCGAGGTGGGCGGGGTCGGACGCGGTCAGTTCGCCGGCCAGTCGGTTCAGTCCGTCCTCGATGTCGACCTCGGCGGACTCGACGAGACCGTCCGTGGTCAGGGCGAGGACCGTGCCGCGCTGGAGTCCCAGCGGGATCATCGGGAAGTCCGCCTGGGTGACGACGCCCAGTGGTGGTCCGCCCTCGGACACGGTCACCTCCGTTGTGCCGTCCGGGTGGCGCAGCACGGGCGGGTGGTGTCCGGCGCGTACGCACCAGGCGGTGCCCTCCTCCAAGTCCACGTCGACATAGCAGCAGGTGACGAAGAGGTCGGTCTCCAGGTCCATGAGGAGTCGGTTGGCGTGCTGCACGACGACGTCCGGGGGGTGGCCCTCGACGGCGTACGCGCGCAGGGCCGTGCGCATCTGGCCCATCAGGGTGGCCGCCTGGGCGTTGTGGCCCTGGACGTCGCCGATGACGAGGGCGACGTGGTTGTCGGGCAGCGGGATGACGTCGTACCAGTCGCCACCGACCTCCAGACCCGCCGTGGTGGGCAGATAGCGGGCGACGGCGACCGCGCCGGGGATCCGGGGCAGGCGCCGCGGCAGCAGGGAGCGCTGGAGCATGCCGACCAGTTCGTGTTCGGCGTCGAAGGCGCGGGCGCGTGTCAGGGCCTGGCCCGCGAGGCCCGCGGACGCGGTGAGCAGCGCGCGCTCGTCGGAGCCGAACTCGTGCGGGTCGTCCCAGCCGATCAGACAGGCACCCGCCATCCGGCCTCCGGCGGGCAGCGGCAGGATGGCGAGACCGCCGGGGCCGACGTCGGCGAGCGCCGGTTCCAGGGGTGCTCCGGCGGGCCAGACGGCGGGGCGCCCCTCGATGAGGGCCGCCTCCAGCGTGGGCATGGCGCGTACGGGCGCGTCGGGCCACTCCGAGCGCCACTCGGAGCGCCACACCTCGGGCCAGGCTTCGGGTTCGGGAGGGTCGAGGAGGGTGACGACGAGACGGTCGCCCTCCAGCTCGGCGAGGGCGATCCGGTCGGCCCGCAGGGGGCCGCGCAGCGCGGCCACCACGGCCCGGCCGACGTCACGGACGGTGCCCGCGGTGGCGAGGGTCGAGGCGAGTCGCTGGACGCGGGCCACGTCGCTGACGCCGGAGCGCAGCTTGGAGGCGTCGGCGACGGTGCCCACGAGGTGCGCCGGACGCCCCTCTCCGCCGGGCACGAGACGGCCGCGCAGCCGTAGCCACTTCGGCTCTCCGGAGGGCTGGAAGATGCGGAACTCCAGCTCGCGCTCGCCGATGGACATGTGGTCCGCCTCCACCACGGACATCAGCGTGGGCAGGTCCTCGGGGACGGTCATCGACAGCAGGCTCTCGACCTTGCCGTCGAACTCGGCCGGGTCGAGGCCGAACAGCTCCAGCATCTCGCCGTCGACCTCGAGGTGTCCGGTGTCCATGGCGAGGTCGAACGAGCTGGTGGGCCGGGCGGCGGCGCGCGGTGAGCCGGGCACGGGGGAGACGGCGGCCTCGGCGATCAGGCCGAGGCACTCCCGGTCCTCCTCGTCGAAGCCGCCCGGGCGCTCGCCGGCCGCCACGAGGCAGCCGCCGTCCGGCAGGGGCAGGACGGCCAGCCAGAAGTCCTGGGACGGCAGCCTGCGGGCGTCGGCGCAGCGGGCGATCTCCGCCGGGCCGAGCCACAGCGGTCGGCCCGAGCGGTACGTGTCCACCGCCGGGGAGCCGCCGGTGAGGACATAGCTGTCGCGCAGGCCGTAGAGCGTCCTGGGGACGCCTGCCGACTCGGACAGGTACAGCTCGTCGCCGCTCCCGGTGGGCGAGTACACCGCGACGACGCTCGCGCCCGCGAAGACGAGTGCCTGTTCGAGCACGCGGCGCTGTCGCTCGCGCGGGTCCAGGTCCGGGGTGGGCGTCTTGAGGGCAAGTTCGGCACGCAGCGTCCTCTTTCCGCGTTCCGCAGCGCCCTCACTGACCACGTCCGCAATTACAGCGCTTCCGGGACGCTCGCGCAGCCCCTGCGACCGTTCCGGGGCCGTCAGGCCTGCGGCGGAGCCCGCAAGCGGCACCCTGTGCCGCGCGTGGCGTTCGCCGTGCGGGAAAGGCCGTCACGAGGGAGCCTTGATCCCTGAGTCCCGTCGCGCGGCCCTGCGAGGAGGTGGTCGGCGTGTCCGACTGGCAGGGGTCCGTACAGGCGCCGGCGGGTCGGCGGACGCCGGTCGGGCGGCCGCTGCTGTCGCTGACGCTGGCCTCGATGATGGAGGAGGTCCACGCCCACTCCGGGGCGGTGTACCTGCTGACGCCGGGTGAGGCCGTGCTGGAGATGGCGGTCATGGCGGGCATGCCCAGGTCGTTCGCGGCGCCGTGGGAGCGGGTGGGGCTCAACGCGCCGATCCCGGTCGCCGTGGCGGTGCGCGAGCGGCGGCTGGTCTGGGTCGGTGGCGAGGAGGAGATGGCCCGCCGCTTCCCGCGGATCGCCGTGGTCCTGCCGTACCCCTTCGCGCTGGCCGCCCTCCCGGTGGCGACCGCGGGCACCGTGTACGGCGCCGTCTTCGTGACCTGGCCCGGGACGCATCCGCTGGACCTCTCCGACCGGGAACGCGACCATCTCACCGCGTCCTGCGCCCGGCTCGCGCTGCGTCTGGAGCGGGCGGCGGCGGAGCGGCGTCCGGTCAACCCCGAGCCGGATCTGCTGGCGTCGTCCGCGGGACCGGCCGCCGACGTACTCGGCACGGTGGAGGCGGCGCGCATGGTGGCGCGGTTGCCGTACGGGCTGTGCGCGCTGGATCTGAACGGCCGGATCAGCTTCGCCAACGCCGCGACGGCCGACATGCTCGGCGTCCCGGTCAGCGGGCTGCTGGGCACCCAGCTGTGGGCGTCGGTGCCCTGGCTCAACGACCCCGTCTACGAGGATCGTTACCGGGCCGCGCTCCTCAGCCAGCACGTGACGTCGTTCGTGGCGCTGCGGCCGCCCGGCCACTGGCTGTCGTTCCGGCTCTATCCGAGTACGACCGGACTGAGCGTGCGCATCTCCCGGGCCCGGTCTGTGGCCGAGATGGGGCGCGTCGAATCGCGGCACGAGGATGACAACACCACCCCGCGCCTGGTGACCATCTCCCAGGTGCTGAGCCTGGCCGGCGCGCTCACCCAGGCGGCGGGCGTCGACGATGTGGTGCAGCTGGTGGCGGACGAGATCGCGCCGGCCGTGGGCAGCAAGGCCCTGGTCGTCCTCGGCTCGCGATCCGGCCGGCTGCACGTGCTCGGCCACCGGGGGTACGCGGACGCGCACATCGTGGAGCGCTGGCACGGGGTGCCACTGAGCGCGCAGACCCCGGGCACCCAGGCCCTGAAGACCGGGGTGCCGGCGTTCTTCGACTCCCGTCAGCAGCTGGAGCACCTCTACCCGGACCGGTGCGCGACACCCGACGGCATGGCGGCGTGGGCGTATCTGCCGCTGATCGCGTCCGGACGGCCGGTGGGCACCTGCGTCCTCGGGTACGCGGAACCGCACACCTTCCCGGCGGACGAGCGTGCCGTGCTGACCAGCCTCTGCGGTCTGATCGCGCAGGCCCTGGAGCGGGCCCTGCTCTACGACGCCAAGCTGCAGCTGGCGCATGGTCTGCAGGCCGCGCTGTTGCCGCACACGTTGCCTTCGCTGCCCTCGATCGAGGCGGCCGCGCGCTATCTCCCGGCTACTCAGGGGATGGAGATCGGCGGGGACTTCTACGACCTGATTCCCTCGGACGGTCTGGCCGCCGCGGTCATCGGCGACGTGCAGGGGCACAACGTGACGGCGGCGGGCCTGATGGGGCAGATCCGCACGGCCGTACGGGCCTACACGACCGTCGGTCAGCCGCCGGAGGAGGTCATGCGCAGCACCAACCGGCTGCTGATCGACCTGGGGGCCGAGCTGTTCGCGAGCTGTCTCTATCTGCGTCTCGACCCGGCGCGCGAGGTGGCCGTCATGTCGCGCGCGGGTCATCCGCCCCCGCTGCTGCTGCGACCGGACGGGCGGGTCCGGGTGCTCGACCTGGCCGGTGGGCCACTGCTGGGGATCGACGCGGCCGCCACGTATCCGACGACCGAGGTGCCGCTCGTCCCCGGTTCGGTCCTCGCCCTGTACACCGACGGTCTGATCGAGTCGCCCGGCGTGGACATCGAGGACGCCCTGGCCGACCTCGGTCGGAAACTCACCGAGGGCGGTGACCTGTCGCTGAACGCGCTGGCCGACCGTCTCGTCGAGCAGACCGGGGCGGTGACGCAGGAGCGGCTCGACGACGTGGCGCTACTTCTGTTGCGGGTGCGTCCGCACGACTGAGCGGTACCGGAACCCCTCGGCGTCCGCCCCTCTCGTGAGCGGCGGGGGAAACGCGGTGGGGTCCGGCCCTCCCGCCGGAGGGCCGGACCCTTCCACTGCCGACCGGGCCGTGGTGGCACGGCCGGGTCAGTGGCTCGTGGTCACCGGTATCACGGAGTGCTGGTCACCAGGCCGGAGCCGGCGTCCATACCAGTGCTGGACTGGTCGCTGCCGGTCCCGGACTGGTCGCCCGCGGCCGGGGCGGGGGCCGCCGGGGCCGTGGCCGCCGGGGCGGGCGCCGCCGGGGCCGGGGCTGCCGGGTCGGTGGGCGCGGCCGCCCATCCCGGGGCGGGCGTGCCCCCGGCCGGCCCCGGCCGGCTCGCCCGCGGCCGGGTCGGTGGCCGCCGGGCCCGTGGCCGCGGGGTCGGTCGCCGCCGGGTCCGTGGCTGCCGGATCGGTGGCCGCGGGGTCGGTCGCCGCCGGGTCGGTGGCCGCGGGGTCGGTTGCGGCCGGGTCGGTCGCCGCGGCGCTCGCGTCGCCGGCACCCGCGGCGCCACCCGCGCCGAGCGTCGCGCCGGTCGCCTGGAGGGCGGCGGTCACGGGCTGGAAGAAGGTCTCGCCGCCGACGGTGCAGTCACCGCTGCCGCCGGAAGTCAGGCCGATCGCACTGCCGTCCGCGGTGAACAGGGAGCCGCCGCTGTCGCCCGCCTCGGCACAGACGTCGGTCTGTATGAGACCGGTGACGGTGTCGACGCCATTGGGGTCGGTCTCACTCTGGAAGTTGACCGTGGCGTCGAGACCGGTGACCGAGCCGTCGTGCAGACCGGTGGTGCTGCCCATCCGGAGGACCTGCTGACCGACCGTGGCATCCGCCGCCTGGGTGATCTGGACGGTCTTCCCGTTGCCTTCGTTCACCTCGCTCGCCGTCTGGGTGGCGGGGTCGTCGTACTTCACGAGGGAGAAGTCGCCTGCACCGGGGAAGGTGGCCTGGTCGACGGTCGCGATCGGCTGCCCGTTCTGCGAGTCCGACCACTGCTTGGCCGCGACACCGCAGTGCCCGGCGGTCAGGAAGGCGGGGGCGCCGTCGCTCGCTGTGACGTTGAAGCCGAGGGAACAGCGGACGCCGCCGGCGTCCGTCTGGGCGAAGATCGCGTCACCGCCCGACACGAACGTCTTGAACGTACCGGCGGACTTCTTGACCGTGGCCACACCGGAACCGAGCGAGTCGACGGTCGACGTCAGCTTGGCCCACTTCGCACCCGTGACGGTGCTGTCGGCGGTGACCTGGACCTGGTTCGTCTTGGGGTCGATCGACCAGGCGGTGCCGGGGATGGTCGCGTCGGACTTCAGTGTCTTGGCAGCCGTCTTGAGCGTGGACAGGCTGTTGTTGACGCTGCGGGGAACAGCGCCGGCCTTCTCGACGGTGTTGACGACATTGCTGTTGTTGCCGACGACATTGATGATGACCTGCTGCTTCGAGGCGTCCCAGTACGCGCCGCCGAAGGCGTCACCGAGCTGGGAGGCGATGAGCGAGGCCAGGCTCGAGGCGTCCGCGGACTTCAGCGTCTTGGGAGCGGCGTCCTTCGCGTCGGTCTGCGAGGCGTTGGCGTGGGGCAGCAGCAGGGCCGCCGCTCCGAGCGCCGCGACGCCTCCGACAGCGATGGCGGCCTTGCGCTTGGGAATCCTTTTGTGACTCAACTCTTTGACCTCCTGGGGACGGGGTCGAGGCCACCGTCCGGCGGCTGACTAGGGGGCGCCTGGATGCCTGTTGATACGCGTGAGCCGCGCGGGCTGTTCAACTGTGTTTAGAAAAGAGCTGAGTTGGCTCGGCCAAACACACGAAATACCAGGCAATCGGGCCATTACACCGAGTGAGCGGCTGATCCGACACGTTCCGCCACCGATTGGTGACGGTCCGTCTTCCGGCAGGAACGGAATCCCGGCTTCAGGGAATCTGCACATCGAATACGCAGGCGCGTCACGGTGGACAGCGGATCTGCACACTCGCGCGCCCCCCTCCGCGCCATTGCGGTGGGACTGTCCCTTTCGAGCACGGGGCGACAAGCGCGAGGACGGAACAATGCCGCGCAGCATGTGAAGAACTGACTGCCGAGACGTGCGCACACCTGCACGGTTGGGCCCTGGCCACGCTCAACTTCGCAGGTGAGAGCCCCGGTTGATTGGATGCGCGCGCCGCGAGCGTGCTTTGATCCGTTGCACCGCGGAGGTCGCAGCCAGGCATCCGGGAACGGGCGCCGCACAGCGCCCGGAATCGGGTACCGCACCCCCGCGGTGGCGGCCGTCATCTGTCCCCAGAGGGGGGCCGCTCTCCCCCTTATGAATATCCATACGAAGGGAAGTTCCCCCATGAACTCCACCCCCCAGGTTGCCACCGCCGAGATCTCGGACGCCGACCTCGACAACGTCTCCGGCGGTCTGTCGCTGAACGCCGTTGGCACCGTCTCCGGCCTGGTCGACGGTGTTGCCCCGGTCTCCGGCCTGGTCAACACGGTCGTCGGCACCGTCGAGGGTGTCACCGGTCTCAACACCGCCCCGGTCACGGGCCTGGTCGCCGGTCTCTGATCGCGTTTCAGTGCCGTTGAGTCCCGGAACCACTCCCCGGTTCCGGGACTTCTCGGATGCCGTAAACCTCTCGAACAGGTGAGGGAAGTCCCGTGCAGTTCCGCCAACAGGCCCTCGCCAAGCTCCAGTCGCCCGAAGAGCTCGACCTTCCGGTGCGCTTCGCCCGCCCCCAGGGCTGGCTCGCCCTGTCCGTGACGGTGGTCGTCATGGCGGCGGCGTCCGTCTGGGCCGTGACGGGCACGGTGGCGTCCACCGTGAGCGCGCCCGCCGTCCTCACCCACGGCGAGGGCAGTTACATCCTGCAGAGCCCCGTCGCGGGGCAGGTCACCGAGGTCGTCGCCCAGGAGGGCGAACGGCTGCCCGCGAACGCGCCCGTGCTCAAGGTCCGTACGGCCCAGGGCGGTACGACCGTCGTCCGCACGGTCGCCGCGGGACGCGTCACCGCGCTCGCCGCCACCATCGGCGCGATCATCTCGACCGGCGCGAACGTCGCCGCCGTGGAGAAGGTCGCCCACGCCGACGATCCGCTCTACGCGACGGTGTACGTCCCCGCCGAGAGCGCCGCCACCATCCCCGCGAACGCCGCGGTCGACCTCACCGTGCAGTCGGTGCCGACCCAGCAGTACGGGGTACTGCGCGGCCATGTGAAGGCGGTCGGCCGGAGCGTGCAGACCCCCCAGCAGATCTCCTCCTTCCTCGGTGACAGCCAACTCGGCGAACAGTTCACCAAGAAGGGCAGGCCGGTGGCCGTCCTGGTCCGCCTCGACCGCTCCGCCGCGACGAAGAGCGGCCTGAAGTGGTCCTCGGCCGACGGGCCGCCGTTCGCGCTCACCTCCATGACCCTGGCCACGGGTTCGATCCGCCTGGCCGATCAGCGCCCCGTCGATTGGCTCCTGCCGTGACCACCGCACCAGACACCCGGAGCAGACGCCGCACCGCCCCGCCCAAGCGCACGGTCCCCAAGGCGAAGGGGAAGACGGTCCGCACCCCCACCGTCCTCCAGATGGAGGCCGTGGAGTGCGGCGCCGCCTCCCTCGCCATGGTGCTCGGCCACTACGGCCGCCACATCCCCCTCGAAGAGCTGCGCATCGCCTGCGGTGTCTCCCGGGACGGCTCGCGCGCCAGCAACCTGCTCAAGGCGGCGCGCAGTTACGGCCTCACGGCCAAGGGCATGCAGATGGACACGGCCGCGCTCGCCGAGGTGAAGGCGCCCGCGATCCTGTTCTGGGAGTTCAACCACTACGTCGTCTACGACGGCATGGGCCGCCGCTTCGGACGGCGCGGCGTGCACATCAACGACCCCGGCAAGGGCCGCCGTTTCGTGCCGATGGAGGACTTCGACACCAGCTTCACGGGTGTGGTGCTGGTCATGGAGCCGGGGCCCGACTTCCACAAGGGCGGCCGCAAGCCGGGCGTCCTGGGTGCCATGCCGGCCCGGCTGCGCGGCACCTCGGGCACGATGCCCGCGGCCGTGCTGGCGAGCCTGCTGCTGGTCGCGGTCGGCGCGGCGGTCCCCGCGCTGAGCCGGACGTACATCGACACGTATCTCATCGGCGGCCGGACCTCGCTGCTGGGCGTGCTGTTCGCGTCGATGGGCGCCTGTGTGGCGCTGACCGTCGTGCTGACCTGGCTCCAGCAGGCGAACCTGCTGCACGGCCGGATCATCTCCTCCACCCTCTCCAGCGCCCGCTTCCTGCGCCATCTGCTGCGGCTGCCCGTCACCTTCTTCTCCCAGCGCAGCCCGGCCGACCTGGTGCAGCGGCTCCAGTCGAACGACGCGGTGGCCGAGACCCTGGCCCGCGACCTCGCGGCGGCCGGCGTGGACGCGATCGTGGTCGTCCTGTACGCGGTGCTCCTCTACACCTACGACCCGCAGCTCACGGCCGTGGGCATCGGCGTCGCGCTGCTCAACGTGATCGCGATGCGCGTGGTGATCCGGCTGCGCGCGACCCGTACGGCGAAGCTGCGCGCCGACAACGCGCGCCTCACCAACACCGCCTACACCGGGCTCCAGTTGATCGAGACGATGAAGGCGACCGGCGGGGAGGACGGCTACTTCCGCAAGTGGGCCGGGCAGCACGCGACCACGCTGGAGGAGCAGCAACGCCTCGGGGTGCCGAGCGCCTGGCTGGGCGTGGTCGCACCGACACTCGCGACGCTCAACTCCGCGCTGATCCTGTGGATCGGCGGTCTGCGGGCGGTCGAGGGGCACATCTCCGTCGGCCTGCTCGTCGCCTTCCAGGCCCTGGTCACCCGCTTCACCGCGCCCCTCACCCGGCTCAACGGCGTCGCGGGCCGCATCCAGGACTTCGCCGCCGACGTGGCCCGGCTCAAGGACGTCGAGAACTTCCAGACCGACCCGCTCTACGCTCGCTCCGGCAGCGGCGAGTCCACCCGCCGGCTCCAGGGTCATGTCGAGCTGGAGAACATCACGTTCGGCTACAGCCCGCTCGACAAACCCCTGCTCACCGGCTTCTCACTGACGGTCGGCCCGGGCCAGCAGGTGGCCCTGGTCGGCGGCTCGGGCAGCGGCAAGTCCACGGTCTCCAGGCTCATATCGGGCCTGTACGCCCCGTGGGAGGGCACGATCCGCATCGACGGGCAGCGGCTGGAGGACATCCCGCGCGGCGCGCTCGCCGCCTCCGTCTCCTTCGTCGACCAGGACGTGTTCCTCTTCGAGGGGACGGTCCGCGACAACGTGGCCCTGTGGGATCCGTCCATCCCCGACGAGGCCGTGGTCGCGGCGTTGGAGGACGCGGCCCTGTACGACGTCGTCACGCGCCGCCCCGGTGGCATCCACAGCCGGGTCGAGCAGGACGGCCGCAACTTCTCCGGTGGCCAGCGCCAACGCCTGGAGATCGCACGGGCGTTGGTGCGCCGACCCAGCATCCTGGTGCTCGACGAGGTGACCAGCGCGCTGGACGCCGAGACCGAGCAGACGGTCATCGACAACCTGCGCAAGCGCGGCTGTGCCTGTGTGGTGATCGCGCACCGGCTCAGCACCGTGCGCGACAGCGACGAGATCGTCGTGCTGCAGCACGGCACGATCGTGGAACGCGGGCGGCACGACGCCCTGGTGGCGGCCGGCGGTCCGTACGCCGAGCTGGTCAAGGAGCGATGAGATGACCACGGTTCACGAGGGCGCACGCGAGGGAGACCTCGTCCTCGGCGCGCTCGGCGGCATGGGAACGCCGGTCGACTGCTCCGGCCTCGGCCGCCTCGATCTGGAAGGACCGCAGGTCCTCTGGCTGGTGGCGGCGGGCGCCATGGACCTGTTCGCGGTCGACGCCGTCCAGCAGGGCCACTGGCACCACCTCGGCCGCCTCGAAGCGGGCTCCCTGCTGCTCGGCCCCGTCGCCGGCCCGCAACACACCCTCGTGGGACGGCCGTTGCGGGACTGCGTGGTGCGCCGGATCGTGCTGCGCGAGCTGTACCAGCCCGTGGACACCCAGACCTGGTCCTACGACGACTACGGCAACCCCCAGTACGTACCGCCGACGTCGAGCCCGCTGGAGTACGCCCTCGCCCTCGGCGTCGGCCGCAGCCTGTCCATTCTCTTCCAGGCGCCGATGGCCACGGAGAACGCCGCCGCGCTGACCGATGACGACGTCTTCTGGATGCAGGTGCCGCCCGGGAGCGTCCAGTACGGCTCCCTGTACGGCGCCGAGGCGGCGGCCGATCTGCTGATGGACTCCGGTGTCTGGCAGGGCATGGTCGACCAGCAGTACCGGCTGCTGTCCACGCTCGACCGCTGGATCGAGCAGTTGGAGGCCAGCCACGAGGACCGTACGGCGGCGGGCATCAAGGCGGGCGAGGCCGTCCGCGCCCAGGCCGACCGGACCCTGCTGGCGTCGATCGGCAAGTCGTCCAAGCGGCCGACGGCGGCCGACGCGGACGCCACGTACGCGGCCTGCAAGCTGGTCGCCCGCGCGTCCGGGATCACCCTCGCCGAGTCCGCGCAGAGCGGCACGGAGAGCGACCGGCTCGACCCGGTGGAGCGGATCGCGCTCGCCTCGCGCGTCCGCACCCGTGCCGTACGTCTCGACGGGCGCTGGTGGCGCGACAACATCGGCCCGCTGGTGGGCCACCGTGCCGTGTCGGGCTCCCCGGTCGCGCTGCTGTGGCGGCGCGGCGGATACGTGGCCGTACAGCCGTCTTCGGGCCGGGAGACCCCGGTCGAGAAGGCCAACGCGCCGGAGTTCGAGGCGCGGGCCGTGATGTTCTACCGGCCGCTGCCCGAGCGGAAGCTGAGCCCGCTGCGGCTGTTGCGCTTCTGCCTCCAGGGCACCGGCGGCGACCTGCGCAACCTCGCGATCAGCGGTCTCGTCACCGTCGCGATCGGCGCGCTGGTGCCGATCGCCACCGGCCAGGTGCTCGGCGAGTACGTGCCCAAGGCCCAGCACAGCCTGATCGTGCAGGTCTGTCTGGCCATCATGGTCACCAGCATCGTGTCGGCCGCGTTCATGCTGCTCCAGAACCTCACGATGCTGCGGATGGAGGGGCGGATCGAGGCAACGCTCCAACCGGCCGTGTGGGACCGGCTGCTGAGGCTGCCCACGAAGTTCTTCACGTCCCGCTCGACCGGTGAGCTGGCGAGCGCCGCCATGGGCATCAGCGCGATCCGCCGCCTCCTCGCGGGCGTCGGACCGACGCTCACGCAGGCGGGCACGGTCGGCGCGATGAACCTGGGGCTGCTCCTTTGGTACAGCGTGCCCCTGGCGCTCGCCGCGATCGGCATGCTCGTCGTCATCGCGGCCGCGTTCCTCGGGCTCGGTCTGTGGCAGGTGCGCTGGCAGCGCCGCCTGGTCGTGCTCAGCAACAAGCTGAACAACCAGGCGTTCCAGACCCTGCGCGGCCTGCCCAAGCTGCGGGTCGCGGCGGCCGAGAACTACGCGTACGCCGCCTGGGCGGGCGAGTTCGCGCGCAGCCGTGAGCTCCAGCAGAAGGTCGGCCGCATCAAGAACCTCACGACGGTGATGGGCGCGGTGTACCTGCCGCTGTGCTCGCTGCTGATGTTCATGCTGCTCGCGGGTCCGGCGCGCGGCTCGCTGTCGGCCGCCGACTTCCTGACCTTCAGCACGTCGATGACGATGCTGCTGACCTCGGTCACCCAGGTGACCGGTGCGTTCGTGTCGGCGGCGGCCGCGCTGCCGATGTTCGAGGAGATCAAGCCGGTGCTCGACGCCACGCCGGAGGTGCGGGTGGCGAGCACCCGCCCCGGGGTGCTGTCCGGTGCGATCGAGGCCCGGCGGCTGTCCTTCCGGTACGCCGACGACGGCCCGCTGGTCCTGGACGACGTGTCGTTCGACATCAAGCCCGGCGAGTTCGTGGCGATCGTCGGCCCCAGCGGCTGCGGGAAGTCCACGCTGCTGCGGCTGCTGATCGGCTTCGACAAGCCGATCTCGGGCAGTGTGCTCTACGACGGGCAGGACCTGGGAGCGCTCGACCAGTCCGCCGTACGCCGTCAGTGCGGTGTGGTGCTCCAGCACGCCCAGCCGTTCACCGGCTCGATCCTGGACTGCATCTGCGGCACCGAGCCGTACACGCCCGAGGAGGCGATGGCGGCGGCCGAGATGGCCGGCTTGGCCGAGGACATCAAGCGGATGCCGATGGGGCTGCACACCATCGTCTCCGGCAGCGGCGCGATCTCGGGCGGCCAGCGGCAGCGCCTGATGATCGCCCAGGCGCTGATCCGCCGGCCGCGCATCCTCTTCTTCGACGAGGCGACCAGCGCGCTCGACAACGAGACCCAGCGCACGGTCATCGAGAGCACCCGGGCGCTCAACGCCACCCGGATCGTGATCGCGCACCGGCTGTCCACGGTGCTGGACGCGGACCGTGTCATCGTGATGGAGGACGGCCGGGTCGCCCAGCAGGGCCCGCCGGCGCATCTGCTCGCGGACACGGGCGGGCGGCTGCACGAGCTGGTGCGACGGCAGCTGGCCTGAAGCCGCCCATGGGGGGCCGTCAGTCCATTCCCGGCACCGGGGCGCCGGACGGGATCCCCGCCTCGACATATCGGGCGTAGATCTCCTTCCAGGGCGCGGTGGCCCCGGCGTGCGGGCCCTCGAAGCGCTCGCCGCGAGCCTTCGCGTCCAGGGCGGCGAGGCACACCTCCCAGCCGGCGCCGTTGCGGGCGGCGGTGTTCTCGGCCGCGAGGACGTGGGTGAGGGTGAAGTGGGTGCGCTTCTCGTCCAGGGCGTCGAGGTCGAAGCGGAGCTCGTCGCCGCCCCAGTCGAAGGAGAGGTGCCGGGGCGGGTCGACGGCGAGGACCCGGCCCGTGGACTCGGGCATGTTCGGGTCGCCGCTGAACCTGATCGTGCCGCCGGGGCGCAGCTCGATCTCGGCCCGGGACGGGAACCACTCGACCAGTTCGTCCGGGTCGGTCACGAACCGCCAGACGCGGTCGACGGGGTGGTCGTAGGTGCGGCTGAAGCGGACGGCGGGGCGGCCGTCGTCGAGGGTGAGGTAGGTGCCGGTGAGCGCGGTGGGTTCGGCGGACATGTGACTCAGTCCTTAGGGATGGGGTCTTTCGGGGGGTCCGACGGCTCCCCCGCCGTCCTGTCCAGGCGGCGGCCGAGGGCGTCCAGGCTCTCGTTCCACAGCTTCCGGTACGGGGTCAGCCAGGCGTCGAGTGCGGCGATCGGGGCCGGGTCGAGGGCGTAGACACGGCGTTGCGCGTCCTGTCGTACACGCACCAGGCCCGCGTCCCGGAGCACCCGCAGATGCTTCGACGTGCTCGGCTGGCTCAGACCGCACGCCTCCACGATCTCGCCGACCGGCCGCGGGCGCTCAAGGAGCAGCGCGACGATCGCACGACGGTGGGGGTCGGCGAGAGCGGTCCAGAGGGTGGCGTCGGACATGAGCCCCAATATGCCTCGGCGGTTATATTCCCGTCAAGGCATACGCATCGACAGCCGACCGACTCCGGCCACCACTGTGACGGCCGCCTCACCCGGCACCCCCAGCGAAACGTTGCCGTTTCGCTGGGGGTGTTCTAGTCTCGAGGTGTACGAAACAGTTTCGTTTATGTTCCCGTAACCCCTGAGCGACTTCCCTGGAGTGGTTCTCCCATGTCCCAGACCCTGACCGAAGGTGCCCGCAAGGGCACCGTGGACGGCTCGTCCACTCCATCGTCGAAGCGATGGTGGATCCTCTCGATCATCGGCATCGCACAGCTGATGGTGGTCCTCGACGCCACCATCGTGAACATCGCCCTCCCCTCCGCCCAGGCGGACCTCGGCTTCTCCGACGGCAACCGGCAGTGGATCGTCACGGCGTACTCGCTGGCCTTCGCCTCCCTGCTGCTGCTCGGCGGACGCATCGCCGACCTCTTCGGACGCAAGCCCGCCTTCCTCATCGGTATCGCCGGATTCGCCGGAGCCTCGGTGCTCGGCGGCGCCTCCACCAGCTTCGGGATGCTGGTCACCGCGCGCGCCCTGCAGGGTGTCTTCGGCGCGCTGCTCGCGCCCGCCGCGCTCTCGCTGCTGAACACGACGTTCACCGACGCCAAGGAACGCGCCAAGGCGTTCAGCGTCTACGGGGCGATCGCCGGCGCCGGTGGCGCGGTGGGCCTCCTGCTCGGCGGTGTGCTGACCGACGCGCTCGACTGGCGCTGGACGCTGTTCGTCAACCTCGTCTTCGCGGTCGTCGCCTTCGCCGGTGGCTGGGTGCTGCTGAGCAATCACCGTGACGCGGCGAACTCCAAGCTCGACCTGCCGGGCACGCTGCTGGTCTCCTCCGGTCTCTTCGCCCTCGTCTACGGCTTCTCCAACGCCGAGACGCACGACTGGAGTTCACCCCTGACCTGGGGCTTCCTCATCGCCGGTGGTGTCCTGCTGAGCGCGTTCGCCTGGTGGCAGACACGCGCCGAGCACCCGCTGCTGCCGATGCGCGTGCTGCTCGACCGCAACCGTGCCGCGTCCTTCGTCACCGTTCTGATCACCGGTGCGGGCATGTTCGGCGTCTTCCTCTTCCTCACCTACTACCTGCAGCTGAACCTGGGCTTCAGCCCCACCAAGACAGGTGTGGCGTTCCTGCCGATGATGGCGGCCCTGATGGTCATGGCCCAGGTCTCCACCACCGTCCTGGTGCCGCGGATCGGACCGAAGGTCGTCATCCCGGCGGGCTTCGCGATCGCGGTGGGCGGCATGGCCTGGCTGACCGGCATCGGAGTCGCCTCCGACTTCTCGACCGCCGTGCTGCCGCCGTTGCTTCTGATCGGCGCGGGCCTCGGCATCGTGATGCCGCCCGCCATGTCGCTGGCCACCAGCGGGATCGCGGCGGAGGACGCGGGCGTCGCCTCCGCGACGGTCAACACCATGCAGCAGGTGGGCGGTTCGATCGGTACGGCGCTGCTGAACACGCTGGCCGCGAGCGCCGCGACGAGCTATCTCGCCGGCAAGGACGCGACCAGCAAGCTGGTCCAGGCGCAGGCGACGATCGAGAGCTACACCACCGCCTTCTGGTGGTCGGCGGGCTTCTTCGCCGCGGGCGCGGTGATCGCCTTCCTGCTCTACCGCCGCGGAACCCTGGACGCGGACCCGGACGCCGTGCGGGCCGTCCACATGTAAGTCCCGTGTGATCACCCACAGGCCGAGGGGCCGCCGTCTGCAGGGAGACGGCGGCCCCTCTCACGTCTGCGGCGGCGGGCGGGCGCGGCGGCCGGCCGGCCGGGGATGCCGGGCGGGTTCGTTCCGCTGTATGGAGGGCCGGTACACGACGAGCGTCCGCCGCTCCTTCTCCAGCCTCAAACCGGGCGGCGCGGGCGCGACTTCACCGTCGTACGCGAGTGTGTCCGTACCGCCGAGGTCCGCCAGCTCGGCCCACGGAACCACCTCCGCTCCATAGACCCGGGACCGGCCGAGCGTGCCGGCGAGCGCGGAGACGATCACCCGGGTGCGGGCGAGCCGGTGTTCGCCGTCGATCAGGCGCAGGTCGATCAGCCCGTCGTCCAGGCGGGGCCGGTAGGCGGGAGCGAAGCCCTGGGGTTCGTAGCGGCCGTTGCCCGCGAAGAGCAGCCACAGCCGGCGGTGGTGTCCGTTGACGCTCAGTTCCACGGGCGTCGCGGTGCGCAGCACCCGGACGAGGGCGACGGCCGCCGCCGGCCACTTGCCCAGGCGCTGCTCCAAGTGCTCCCGCATCCGGACGAGTTCGGGGTACAGCCCGATGCTGAAGGTGTTGAGGAACCGCACCTCGTGACCCGCCCCCGACCGTGCCACGCCGAGGTCCACGGCCACCGCCTCGCCCCGCCCGACCGCGACGGCGGTGTCCTCGACATCCCGTACGCCGACGTCCTGGGCGAAGTGGTTGAGGGTGCCGCCGGGGAACACCGCGAGTGCGAGCCCCCGCCCGGCCGCCGCGCGGGCCGCCGCGTTGACACTGCCGTCGCCCCCGCACACACCGAGCGCACCGCGCGCCGCCCCGGCCCGCTCGACCGCCCTGTCCACCGCCCGCTCCAGCAGCGCGGCGAAGTCGTCGTCCGGGCCGCGCTCGACCAGTTCGGCCCGTGGCAGCAGTCCGCGCAGCCGCTCGGCGGGCGGCAACGGTGTGCCGGGCGCGCCCGTCCCGGCCGGGGTGTTGACGAAGACGACGAGTCCTTCGCCGCCGGGCAGCGCGGGAGCGGGCGCCGAGGGCCGTTCGCGCGCCGGGAGCGCGGGGCGCGGCGGCCACCAGCGGCAGGTGAGCGCGGCGGCTGCGACGCCGATCGCCATCCCGGCCAGCACGTCTCCGGGATAGTGCACCCCGACGTACACCCGTGAGAAGGCGACGGCGGCAGCGAAGGGTGCGACCAGGGCGCCGTATCCGGCCGACTCCAGGGCGACTCCGGTGGCGAACGCCGCGGCCGAGGCGGAGTGGCCGGAGGGAAAGGAGGTGGTGTGCGGCTGACGCTTCAGGTGCCGGATCGACGGCACGTGCTCCAGCAGCGGACGGGGCCGCCGGGTGCTCCACTTCACGACGGTGTTGACGGTCAGCGAGGCGATCGCGAGCGAGCCCACGCCCCGCAGGGCCGCCCGGCGCGGTGCCCGGCCCCCGACGAGCGCGAGACCGGCCGCCGTGCCGAGCCACAGCCGTCCGTGATCGGCGGAGCGGCTGAGCCGTCGCAGCGCCGGATCCGCGCCGGGCACCCGTGCCGCGGCCACCCGCGTGAACAGCCGTCGGTCCCACTCGCCGAGAACTCTCATGCCCCACGGCTACGGCACCCGGCTCGCCTCGGCATCCCCAGTCAATACAGCATCCCCAATATTCACCCGTTCGAGTGAACGAGATCGTGTCCGTGGCGACCTGAGGATGTTTCCGGCCAGGCCGGGGTATCTAGCGAGACCACATGACCCTCGCAGATTCCGGGCTTCCCTCGACCAACCCCTACGCCCACAGTTATCCGCGCGGTCCGTTCACCGTGGTCGAGGTGACGGGAGAGATCGACATCGCGACGGCGCAGGCGCTGGCCGAGCATCTGTCGGCGGCGACGGCTCGGGCCGAGCCGGACGTGCTGGTCGATCTGCGCCGGGTGGCCTTCTTCGACTGCTCGGGCCTGCGCGTACTGTGCCGCGCCGAGACGCGGGCGCGGGAGCGCGGCGGACGGCTCCGCGTCGTCTCCGACGGGCCGCGCGTCCACCGCCTCCTGCGCGCCGCGCACCTGCTCAGCCGCTTTCCGCCGCTGGCCGACCTCCCGGAACCACCGGAATCGACGCACCCGCGGAACCGCCCGGCAGTTCCTCCTCCGTCCCGTCCGGAAAGCGGATCAGAACCCCGCCCCCGGTCGTGACCCGGGCGCTCGCACCGACGAGTTCGGGATCGCGGCCGAGGACCACCAGGGTGACGAGGAGATGGACCCCGCCGGGGTGAACGGGCAGCACGAGATGGGGAGTCGCCGAATGGACCCCATAGGCGTTGGCGTCCCCGGCCCGCGCGACCAGGCTGCTTCCCGACGCGTCCCAGCCGAGCAGTCCGACGACCGCGCTCGTCAGCCCGTCCGGGCGGCGCGCCCGCGCCCATCGCTGCCCCGTGCCCTCCGCCGGCGGCCCGGCGTCGTCGTCGGCCAGCGCCCACCGTTGCTTCGAGTCTCAGCGACTCTCAGCATTCCGGGTGTTTCCGCCCGGAAGGTTCGTGACGGTGTCACCAGAGCGCGAGTTGCTCGCGCCCGGTGTCCTGTCGAGTTCCCCCTGGCGGGGTGCTGCGCCAACTGCCCGCTCGAAGACACGCACGGCGAGGGACAGCTTGGCTTTCACCACACCGCAGCGGGAGCAGGTCTTCGAGGAGGGCATCCAGCGGTCGGCGACGATCAGACATCCTCCGTGGCGCTGGGTCTTGTTGGTGAGCCGGCGCCGCAGTTCCCCGAACACCGCGTCGGAGATACGGCGGGACAGACGCCGGTTGCGGACCATGCCTTTCACGTTGAGGTCCTCGACCACGACGGTGCCGTACTCGGCGGGGATACGCGCGGTGGCTTGGTGGAGATGGTTCTCCCGCAGGTTGGCCACCCGGTGGTGCACCCGGTTACGGACCGCGTTGGCTTTCTCCCAGCGACGGGACGGGGCCTGTCCGGTGCGCCGGTTGGGCCGCGTCGGCGGGAGACGGTCCGGGAGGCCTTCCGGAGCTGCGTGAGTGTCTGGTCGTAGTGCTTGGGGTTCGCGACCTCGCGGACCTCGCCGGCCGAGTCCGCCATGACGAGAAGAGTCTTGACGCCGAGGTCGATCCCGACCGCGCTGTAGGGGCGGGTGGCAGGGGCGATGGTGGGGCGTTCCTCGGTCTGCAGGACCGCGAACCAGCGGCCCCGCTCGAACCGCAGCGTCACCGACAGAATCCGCGTCCCGCCTTCGGCGATCGCGTCCACGAGGGGCTGGACGTCCTCATGGAGGCGAATCCGGCCGAGGCGGGGCGGGACGATATGCCGCCGGTCATCGAGGCGGATGGTGCCGGTGGTGAACTCGCACGCCGGACGAGCCTTCCGCTTCGACTTGAAACGGGGTCTGCCCATCCGGGTGCCCTTGCGCTCGCCGCGCCGGGACTTGGCGTAGTCGTCGAACGCGGCGGCAGCGTTCGCGAGGCCGGTGTCGTAGGCCTCCTTCGAGTTCTGCGCCCCCACTCCCGCAGGAACGGGTCGTTGTGTTCGGCCTCGTTGAACGCCTTCCGCAACGAAGGCAGCGACCACGACCGCCACGCAACGCGCTCTGCCTCGGGGACGCCGTAGGTCTCCTCGGCTGCGCACTGCGACCAATTCGCCGGCACATGCCGCACCGCCCAGTTGTAGGCGACCCGAGCCGCCCCGCAATGCGAGGCCAGAGCCTGCGGGGCGGACGCGTTGGGGTCGAGGGCAAGCCTGTGGCCCACGATGTGGAAGCCGGGCCGCGCCTCGAACACCAGGCGCCGACCGGAAGCCGACAGTGCCGATTCCAGCTGCTCGACACCGAAACGGGCCACCGGTCGCGATGCTCCACGACGATGACGGCAACGACCGGGTCCGACAGGACACGGTGCAGCTTCCGCCGATTCCCGTTCAGTCCCGACCCGGCCTCGGTCACCACCTCGGCAACGGCGAGCCCGAGCCCGATGGCTCCCTGGACGACACGGGAGACCTGCCGGTCAAGCTCCGCCTTCTGACAGAGACCGGCATACGGCCCTCCTTCGCCCAGGCCCACGCGGGGGAGCGGCCCTGGTGCACGGGGGCGCCGTTCGGGTGAGGGGAAATTAGAACGTTGCCAGTGCGGGTTCAACACTTCTGACACAACGGCGAGTTGAGGACACGCGGAAGGCCGGCCGAGCATGCGCCGCGGCCGGCCGGACAGATGTCGGGGGCCGGCCGGCGGCCCCACTCCGCCTGACCGACCCCCGATGCGAGATCGCGTCGTACTCCGTGCTTCGGGGCGCGCACTCCCCACCTACTGACCCCGCTCGACGCTCACGTAGGCCGCGCGATCCCGGTCTCTCAGAACGTGAAGAAGCTCGTCCCGTAGGAGTTCTTCACGCACTCGTTGGCGAAGGTCCGTTCGTACGCGACGCGCTTGCCGCGCCAGACGCCCTCGACGGTGACGACCACCGGATCGAACTGCCGCGTACACAGTGCGCCGTCTCTGAGGGTCAGGGCGTCGAAGTCGCCGTTCACCGACCGGAGTTCGGCACAGGCGTCGTAGGCGGCGGGGTGGGTGCCGGAGGGGGTCGGGGCACAGTTCAGCGTGACCGCGCGCTCCGGGGTGACGGTGGCGGCGGTCTCTCCGTGGCCCATGGTGAGCACCAGGGCCGAGGGGGCGTAGAGCCCTGAGGGGGCGAGAGCCGGCGTGGCGTGGGCCTGGCTCGTGACCGTACGGGTCTCAGCCGTCTGGGTCGCGTGGGCCGGGGTGGCGAGGGCGGACCCCCCGAGGGGGCCGCAGACGGCAGCGGCCGTGAGGGTGAGAGTCGCTGCCCAGCGCGCGGTATTCGGCATTGTGTGCATCCTTCCGCTCGATTGAATGCAGTACCGGCTCGGTTGGGTGCCGGTGCGGCGAGCGCGAGTCTGCCGAGTCCGGACCGGAAACACACATCGACCCCATGCGTTTCAGTAACCTTGAGTATTGAATCAGTGGCGTGAAGTGACGAAATTCGAACGTTCAAGCCCCGGAACTGAGGGGTTGTTGATCGCCAAAGGCACCCTCCTGGCCGGATTCCCCCGGCTCCGCAATAGGCCTGAAACATTCCGGTTCAGCCTCCGGCGGACCCCCTTGCTTCTTCCGCGCAATGGAGTAATCGTAATTACATGATTACTTCAGAGCACCACGAGAAGCTGCGCGGCTGGTTCGCCGGCCGCCTGCCCGACGATCTCTTCGAGAGCCTGGTGGAGGTGACGGTCGACCGGGAGGAGATCACCGTCGTCGGCCGTGTCCCCGAGCCCGGGCTCGCCGAAGGTGCCTCGGACGCCGAGAAGGAGGCGGCCGCCCAGGCCCGTATCCAGGAATTCCGCGAGCGCACCCGCGACGACCGGGTCGCGGTGGCACGGGAAGCCGAGCACCGGTTCGGCAAGAAGGTCTCCTGGGGTGTGGCGTGCGGGGGCGAGCGCGCCCTGTTCACCCACATCGCCGCGCCCGTCATGACCCGGCTGCGCCAGCCCGAGCGCCAGGTCCTCGACACCCTCATCGCCGCCGGGGTCGCGCGCAGCCGCAGCGACGCCCTCGCCTGGTGCGTCCGCCTGGTCCAGCGTCACGCCGACGACTGGCTGACGGAACTGCGTGACTCGCTGGAACATGTGCAGCGGGTCCGGGCCCAGGGTCCGGACGCCACGCCGCGGGACGCCGCATCTGACGAGGAGTGACCGACCACGTCACACTGGCGGCAACAGCCGACAAGACGAGGTGGTCGCGGATGAAGTTCGGAGTGTCGACGTTCATCACCGACGAGGGCATCGGCCCCAGGGCCCTGGGTCCCGCTCTGGAAGAGCGCGGGTTCGACACGCTGCTGCTGGCCGAGCACTCGCACATCCCGGTGAACCGGGAGACGCCGTATCCGGGCGGCGGGGAACTGCCCCGCGTCTACTACCGCACGCTCGATCCGTTCGTGGCGCTCGCCGCCGCTGCCTCCGTGACCCGGGACCTGCTCCTGGGCACGGGGATCGCGCTGGTGGTCCAGCGTGATCCGATCACCACCGCGAAGGAGATCGCCTCCCTCGACCTGATCTCCGGCGGCCGTGCCGTGTTCGGTGTCGGCGCCGGCTGGAACCGGGAGGAGATGCGCAACCACGGCACGGATCCGGCCTCCCGCGGCCGGCTGATGGACGAACGCATTCGCGCCATGATCGAACTGTGGACGAAGGACGAGGCCGAGTTCCACGGCGACTTCGTCGACTTCGCACCGGTCTACGCCTGGCCCAAGCCGGTCCAGCGGCCGCACCCGCCCATCTGGGTCGGAGGCAACAGCGAGCGCACCTTCGCCCGCGTCGCCGAGTACGGGTCGGCGTGGCTGCCCAGCGCCGTACCGCCCAAGGAACTGGGCGCGCGCATCGAACAGATGCGCAAGACGGCCGGTGACCGGCCGGCCGTCGTGGTCTACGCGGGCGGGAGCGACCGGGAGTCCCTCGACACCTACGCGGAACTCGGCGTCGACCGCGTGCTGCTGTATCTGCCGACCCAGCCGGAGGACGAGACACTGCGCACACTCGACGAACTGGCCGAAGCCGTGTCCGCCCACCGCTGACGCTTCCGGCCGCCGGGGATTGCGAGCTCATCGCGTTCCCGCCGCCGGGGAATCGGAGCTCAAGGTGCCGGACATGGACGAGGAGGAGGCGCGCCGCCGGTTCGTGGCGGCACGGGTGGCCCGCCTGGCGACAGTGGACGCCGAGGGACGCCCGCACCTCGTGCCCCTCGTGTTCGCGGCGCGCGGCGGCGAGATCGTCACCGCGGTCGACCACAAACCCAAGAGGTCGCCGCGGCTGCGGCGGCTGCGCAACATCGCCGCCCACCCCGCCGTGTGCCTGCTCGTCGATGCCTACGACGAGGACTGGGAGCGGCTGTGGTGGGTACGGGCGGACGGCGACGCCCGGGTCCTGCCGCCCGGCACACAGGACGAGTACACGGCGGCGATCGACCTGCTGCGCGAGAAGTACGCGCAGTACCGGCAGCGGCCGCCGGACGGCCCGGTGATCGCCGTCACCGTCCACCGCTGGCACGGCTGGCGCGCCACCCCGGAGTCCGGCCCGGAGCAGTGAGCCACCGCCGGGTACCTCCCGCGCGGACACCCGCTGGACTGGACGAATGCTCCACCGCGGGCATGGAAGATGGATGTTTTACCTTCTGGCGCAGGTCTCCGGGCCGGCCTTAGCGTCGGCAGACCTGCCAAGGACGTTCACCCGCCGCCGCACACCCCCGCGGCGACCACGGGGCCGCCCTCCCCTCGCGCCACCACGCGCTCCACCGCCCGCTTCCGGGCACAGGCACTTCGCTGGAGCACCCTTGTCCGAGAACTCCCCCGCCACGCCGTCGCCGTCTCTCACCGAGGTGGAGACCTACGGCGTCGAGCGCATCCCCGACGCGGACCGCACCGCGTCGCCGCTCGATCTGTTCAGAGTCGCCTTCGGCGGTGCGAACACCTTCTCCACCTGCGTCCTCGGGGCCTTCCCCATCCTCTTCGGCCTCTCCTTCTGGCAGGGGCTCGCGGCCACCCTCCTGGGAGTCGTCGTCGGCGCCCTGATCCTGTGCCCGATGGCGATGTTCGGCCCGGTCAACGGCACCAACAACGCGGTCGCCTCCTCCGCGCACCTCGGTGTGCACGGCCGGGTCGTCGGCTCGTTCCTGTCCCTGCTCACGGCCGTGGCGTTCTTCTCGATCTCGGTGTGGAGCTCCGGCGACGCCCTGGTCGGCGGCGCGCACCGGCTGTTCGGCCTGGAGCGCAGCAACCTGTCGTACGTGGTCGCGTACGCGCTCTTCGGCTGCCTGGTGCTCGCGGTGTGCGTGTACGGGTTCCGGTTCATGCTGTTCGTCAACAAGATCGCGGTGACCTCGGCGACCGTGCTGTTCCTGCTCGGCGCGATCGCCTTCGCGGGTGACTTCGATCCCTCGTACGCCGGTGTCTTCACGGCCTCGGCCGACTCGGCGACGCAGGCGCTGTTCTGGCCCTCCTTCATCGGCTCGGCACTGATCGTGCTGTCGAACCCGGTGTCCTTCGGCGCGTTCCTCGGCGACTGGTCGCGTTACATCCCGGCGAACGCGCCGCGCCGCAAGGTCGTCGGTGCCGCGTTCCTGTCCCAGATCGCCACCCTGCTGCCGTTCGTGTTCGGGCTCGCGACCGCGAGCATCATCGCGACCAAGGCGCCGAAGTACGTCGACCCGGCGGCCCCCGACTTCGTCGGTGGCCTGCTGGCCATCTCGCCGAGCTGGTTCTTCCTGCCGGTGTGCCTGCTCGCCCTGATCGGCGGCATGTCGACCGGCACGACGTCGCTGTACGGCACCGGGCTCGACTTCTCGTCGGTGTTCCCGCGGCTGTCCCGGGTCCAGGCGACGATCCTGGTCGGAGTCCTGTCGATCGCGTTCATCTTCATCGGCCGCTTCGGCTTCGACCTGGTGCAGTCCATCTCGACGTTCGCCACGATGATCATCACCTGCACCACGCCCTGGATGGTCGTGATGATCCTCGGGTTCTACACCCGACGCGGCTGGTACGACCCGGACGCGCTCCAGGTCTTCAACCGCCGTCAGCGCGGCGGCCGTTACTGGTTCACGCACGGCTGGAACTGGCGGGGCATGACGGCCTGGTGGGTGGCCGCGGTGGTCGGCGTGCTGTTCACCAACATCCCCGGCCAGTTCGTCGGACCGCTGGGCGACCTCGCGAACGGCATCGACATCAGCCTGCCGCTGTCGCTGGCCGTCGCCGCCGTGCTGTATCTGGCGATGCTGCGACTGTTCCCCGAGCCCCGCGCGGTGTACGGGCCCGAGGGCCCGCGGCTGGCCCGTACCGTCGACGTGCCGGTGCCGCCGATCACCGGTCCCGGTGCGGAGAGCGAGGGCACGCCCGCGGTGCTCGCCGTCGACGGCAGTTGATGCGCCGACGGAGAACTGGTCGACGAGCTGATGGAGAACTGGCTGATGGAGAACTGATGGAGAGCTGGCTCGACCTGTCCGTGCCCGTGGTCACCGGGATGCCCGTCTATCCCGGTGACCCGGAGGTGGAGGTCACCAGGGCGTTGCGGGTCGCCGAGCACGGAGTGAACGTCCTTCGGCTGCACATGGGGTCGCAGTCCGGTACGCATGTCGACGCGCCGTACCACGTGGACGAGGCGTGGCCCACGTTGGACGATCTGCCGCTGGAGCGGTTCGCGGGGGCGGCGGTCGTCGCCGACGTCCGCGGTCTGCCGGCGCGGGCGCCGATCACTCCGGACCTGCTCGCCCCTGCCCTCGGCCTGCTGCGGCCCGGTTCGATCCTGCTGCTGGCCACCGGGTGGTCTCGGTACTGGGGAACCGAGGACTACCTCGCCCATCCCTGGCTCACGTCCGAGGCGGCGGAGGCCGTGGTCGCTGCGGGTGTCCTCACCGTCGGGATCGACGCGCTGAGCGTCGATCCGACCGGTCCCGTGGATCTCCCCTCCCACCGTGTGCTGTGCGGAGCGGGGGGTGTGATCGCCGAGAACCTGACCGGGCTCGGAGGCGTCGCGGACGCGCAGGCCGCGGGGTGTTCGGCAGAGGTGTTCCTGTTCCCCTTGCGCCTCGCCGGGGCCGACGGGGGCCCGGTCCGGGCGACGGCCCGCATCACGCCCCGCGCGCGGTAGTCCCTACCTGGGGGTGTGTTCGTCGGGTGCGGGAGGGTGGGGCCAGGTCGCGCAGTTCCCCGCGCCCCTCGGGCGGGGCTTCGCCCCGGATCCCGGCCCGCCCGGTTTCGTTCGGCTGCGGGCCGGTGGGGGCCGTTCGCGCAGTTCCCCGCGCCCCTAAAAGCCTCGCCCCGCCCCACACCACTCAGCCCGTCCGGCGCTTGAAGACGAGCCCTTCGGGCGAAGCGGGCGTGCAGGGAGCGCAGCCCCCGCCGGGGTGCGGGGGCACAGTTCCGCACCGGATTCGTTCGGCTGCGGGCCGGTGGGGCCAGGTCGCGCAGTTCCCCGCGCCCCTAAAAGCCTCGCCCCGGCTCACACCACTCAGCTCGTCCGGCGCCTGAGGACGAGCCCTTCGGGCGAAGCGGGGTGCAGGGGCGGAGACCCGCCGGGGTCGGGGTTGAAGGGGCGGAGCCCCTGGGATGGGTCGGGTAGGGGCGGCGGGGGCGAGGAGGCTACGGCCTGATCGTGCGGGCGATGTCCAGGGTGAGGCGTTGCCAGGGGTCGCGGGGATCACGGGACGTCAGGGCGTGGATGCGCCGCAGGCGGTAGCGCAGGGACTGCGCGTGCAGGTGGAGCACCCGCGCGGCGGCGCTCGCCGAGCCGGCGTCGATGTACGCGGTCAGCGCCTCCATGAGATGCCGCTGCCCCGGGTCGGTGAGCGGCCCGAGAACGAGGCGGGCGACCTGGTCCGGCGCGGCGGCCGGATGCCCGCCGAGCAGGGCGAGAACGTGGGCGTCGGCGTCCGTGAGGACACGCCCCGGCCGGTGCGCGTGGGCGGGCGCCGTGTCGAGGGCGTCGGCGGCGAGCCGATGCGCCACGGCGACCCGGTCCAGGCTCTCCCCGGTGATCGCACAGCCCCGCCAGGACCGCGCGCCCAGCACCGCCCCCGCCCTGGCGGCAACCGCACCCGGCAGCAACAGAACGGCACGCGAGCCACGTACCGTCGCGGAGGAGACCACCTCGTCCCCCGGAACGGCCAACGCCTCGAGCAGCCCCGTCGCCGCGTCGAGCGCCATGTCGGGACGCTCCGCGCCCACCGGCTCGGCCACCAACAGACAGTAGGGGTCCGGGAGTTGGACCCCCAGTCGGGCCGACCGGTCGCTCAGCGCGCCCACCGAGGCGTGCCGCCCGGCGATCAGGTCGTCGAGCAGCAGCCGCAGTGCCCGGTCACGGTCCGCCGCGAGGTCCTCGTCGGTGGCGGCGTACGCCGTGGTCATCTCCTCGGAGAGGGTGTCGAGCGCGGTCAGCAGCATCCGGGTGAGCGCGAAGGCGTCCGCGGCGGCGAGCCGGGGCGCGCGGGCCGCGATCTCGTCGGTGAGGACGGTCGCCGCCACCCGGTAGGCCCGCAGCACCGCCTGCACGGGCCGCCCGTCCGCCGCGCGGGCCGCCGCGATGCCTCGGAAGCGCCGCAGGTCCGACGGTTCGAGCGCGCCGTCGGTGACCCACAGGTGGAGGAGCCGCTCCAGGCCCCAGGCCGCGATGGCCCGTACCTCCGGCAGCCGGCTGTCGTCGAGCGCGGCGTACACCGGGACCTGTTCATGGACCGCCGAGACGATCGCCGCCACGACGCGCGGATCGGCGACCATCTCCTGCCGGACGTGTTCTCTGGCGGCAACGGGCTGACTTGTCACAGGGTGATGATCCCAGCCGCGCGATGTGCGCACCACGGTGGACGGCCCTTGTCACTTTCGCCAGGATCGACGGCGTACAGCGCGGTCTCAGGGACGAGAGGCGGGACGTACGGATGGCTAAGCATTGGGCCGACTTCCAGTACGAGATCTATCTGAACGGAATGACGGGCGCCGTACCGCGGCTGCCCACCGATCTGACCCGGCTGGAGGAGCTCACCGAGCAGCGGCTCGGGCCCGGTCCGGTCGGCTACGTGGCGGGCAGCGCGGGCAACGGGAGCACCGCCCGGGCCAACCGGGCCGCCCTCGACCGGCGCCGGATCGTGCCGCGCATGCTGCGCGACGTACACGAACGCGATCTGTCCGTCGAGGTGTTGGGTCGCGCCCTGCCCGCGCCGCTGGCGCTCGCGCCCGTGGGCGTGCTGTCGATCATGCATCCGGACGCGGAGTCCGCCGCCGCTCGGGCCGCCGCGGCGCAGGGCGTCCCGTACATCCTGTCGTCGGCCTCCAGCACGCCCATGGAGCAGGTCGCGGAGGTGATGGGCGGGGCGGAGCGCTGGTTCCAGCTGTACTGGGCGAAGGACCGCGAGGTCACCCGGTCCTTCCTGGACCGGGCGAAGGCGGCCGGGTTCACCGCGCTGTTCGTCACTCTCGACACCCCGCTGCTGGCCTGGCGTCCGCGCGACCTCGACCAGGCGTATCTGCCCTTCCTGCACGGTGTGGGCACGGCGAACTACTTCTCCGACCCGGCGTTCCAGGCGGGTCTGGCCAAGCCGGTGCACGAGGACCCGAACGCGGCCGTGCTGCACTTCGTCGGCATGTTCGCGGACCCGGGCAAGACCTGGCCGGATCTGGCGTTCCTGCGGGAGAACTGGGACGGGCCGATCGTCCTCAAGGGCATCCTGCACCCGGACGACGCCCGGCGCGCCGCCGACGCCGGGATGGACGGCGTGGTCGTCTCCAACCACGGCGGCCGGCAGGTGGCGGGGTCGGTGGCGGCGGCCGACGCGCTACCGCGCGTGGTCGAGGCGGTCGGCGAGCGGCTGACCGTCCTCTTCGACAGCGGCATCCGCACCGGCGACGACGTCTTCAAGGCGCTCGCGCTCGGCGCGCGGGCCGCGCTCGTCGGACGCCCGTACGCCTATGGGCTGGGCCTGGACGGACAGGCGGGCGTCGAACACGTCGTCCGCTGTCTGCTCGCCGAGTTCGACCTGACCCTCGCCCTGTCCGGGCACGCCCGCCCCGCCACCCTCGGCCCCGACGACCTGATCGAGGAATCCGCATGAGCACGACCCACACGGCCCACACGACCGACACGCCGGTCACCCCGGTGGCGAAGAACGTTCTGGCCGTGGTCTCGGCCCACGTCGGCGGTCGCACCGCCGGTGCCGCGCTCGCCACCGTCTTCCCCGGCGAGGCCAAGGTCACCGTCGTGGAGACGACCGACGAGGACCCGGCCGCGCTGCGCGAGGCCCACGTCATCATCACGGGTCTCGGCCCGGTGACCGCCGAACACCTCGCCGCCGCACCGGACTTGGAACTGGTCCAGTGCGCGAGCCACGGTTTCGACTACGTCGACCTGGACGCCGCCCGCGCCAAGGGTGTGCCGGTGTGCAACATCGGCTCCAGCGGCGCCGAGAAGCAGAACGTGGCCGAGCAGACCTTCGCCCTCATGCTGGCCCTCGCCAAGCAGCTGGTCCCGGCGCACACCGCGCTCGTCGACGCCGACTGGGCGCTGCCGAGGCTGCAGCGGTCCATCACCGAGCTGTCCGGCAAGACCCTCGGCATCATCGGGCTCGGCCACATCGGCGAGGAGGTCGCCCGGCGCGCGGTCGCGTTCGACATGAGCATCGTGTACGCCGGTCCGCAGTCCGTCGGCGCGGAGGCCGAGGCACGGCTCGGCGGCGCCCGTCATGTCGAACTCGACGAACTGCTGCGCACGTCGGACTACGTCACGCTGCACGCCCCGCTCACCGAGGAGACCCGGCATCTGCTGAACGCCGAGCGGCTCGCACTCCTCAAGTCGACCGCGTTCGTGGTCAACACCTCGCGGGGCGCCCTGATCGACCAGGACGCCCTCGCGGACGCGCTCGAGGCGGGCACCCTGGCCGGGGCGGGCGTCGACGTCTTCGACCCCGAACCGCCCACCGCGGCCCTGCGGTTGCTCAAGTCCCCGAACGTGGTGTTGTCGCCGCATGTCGCGGGCGTCACACGCGAGACGCTCGTTCGGATCGCGTTGGCGGCGGTCCAGAACGCCGCCGACTTCGTGGCGGGCAAGCCGCCCCGGGACGTGGTGTCCTAGCCCCGCCGCCCGGCGCGCCCGTCACTGTCCCAACCCCTCCACCAGGGAGGAGAGTTGAGCGGTCAGCGGCAGCGCGGGCCGGGCGCTCGTGCGGTCGTCGACGGTCACGGAACGGGGCTCGGCGGAGGACTCCGAGGGAGTCGCCGACGGGTCGACCGGGCCGTCCGTCGGCGGCTCGCTGGGCGACGCGCTCGGCTCATCGGCCGTGCCCTCCGGGGACGGCGCCTTGCTGACCGGCCGGGTCGAGGCGCTCGCCGTCCCCGCGATCGACAGCGAACCGGGTTCGGCCGAGGCGGAGTCGGTCCGCCACCGCTGCGCGTCGGAGCCGTCCCGGTCCTTGACCACGATGTCGGCGTTCGGATCGGTGGAACTGGGCGTGATCGCGAGTCCCTCGCGCGAGCGGGACAGCAACTCGCCCCGCACGGTGAGGTCGTAGCGCACGTCGCCGCCCCGCGGTGCGCTCTTCGCGACGCAGCGGTCCAGGGCGACGACACCGTCGTCGGCGTGCGAGTCCAGGCACAGCGCGGGGTCGGCGACGCTGCGCAGCAGGCCGTCGCTCTCGTACGACCACTGCTGGGTCCAGGCGGACGAGCAGACAGCCAGCTCGGCCTCGGCACCGACCTCGGCCTTTCCGCCCCGGATGTCGAGGCAGAGGTCGGCGGCGAGGTTGCGCAGCCGGGTCTGGTCGGTGCTGGTGGGCAGTCCGGCCGAGGTCGTGGGCGAGGAGTCGGCGGAGGGGTCCGGGGCGACCGGGCTGGGCGAGACGGTGTGGCTGCTGCCGACACCCGTGGAGGCGGTCGGGTCGGCGCCACCTTCGCCGTGGGACCACAGGCTGATGGTGAGCACGGTCACGAGCAGCACCGCCGAGGCCGTGCCCGCCCCGGTGAGCAGGACCTTCGAGTGCTTCTGGGCAATCTGGGCCAGCCGCCCGGGGGCGGGAATCTGTGCCAGCAGACGATGCCGGCCGGCACTCCCGGGACGCCCACCGGTCCCGGGACGCCCGCCGGTACCCACGCGCCCGCCGGTACCCACGCCTGCCTCGGCGCCCGCCCGTCCGCCGCCGAACGCGGCCCCTTCCTCGGGGCGCACCGCTTGCCGCCCGCGCCCCGGGCGTGCGTCGAGGTAGCGTCGCGCGCCCCAACCGAGCACCGCTTCGGCGAGCAGAATCCCCAGGCCGCCCTCGAAATAGCCGAGTTGCTCGGCCGCGTGCCGACAGTGGCGGCACTCCCCCAGATGCTGTCGGACATCCGGCAGCAAGGCGCCCCCACGACGAATCGGGACGTCGAGCAGCCGGTTGTAGAAGCCGCATTCCTTGCTCGGCGCGAGTTCCCGGTGGGCGCGCACACATCCCTGGCGGAATTGCTCACGGGCCTGCTCCAGAGCGGCCGACGCGGTGTCGACGTCCAGGCCCGACAGACCGGCCGGTACGGAAATGTCCTCGGCCTCGACCTCGGTGTGCCACAGCAGGCACTGGGCGAGGGGCGGCAAGGCATGGAAAGAGCGCTCGGCGAGCTTCCGATTTTCGGCGGTCATGGACTGCGCCGCCCGCATACCCCGCCCCCCGGCGGGTTTCCTCAAATCCGGCAGAACGCCGGATATCCGGTCCTCGCCGGACCACTCATTGACGGTGTCCCGCACGGTCACGAGGAGTCGGGGCCGCAGGGCCGCTCCGGACTCGCCGCGTATCAGGCAGTCGAGGGCGTAGTGGAAGGAGGTCGCGGCGACCATCGAGGCGACGTTCGAGGAAGAGGCGAGGCAGATGGCCGCGTAGTCGTACGTCGGCTGCCAGTGCCGCGCCATCAGCAGGGCGACGGACTGGGTGGCCTCGCCCTCCGTCCGGCCTCTCAGCCGCGCGGCGAGGCTTTCGTCGGACTCCCCGGGAGCACCGCCGGGAGGATAGGACGGGCGAGGGGGGTGGGGGGTGGGCACAGAGCGGGTTCCTTCCACGGTGCAAGGTGGTGCACAGAATTTCCTTGGTCGCCGAAAAGGGAGCCCCTGCCTGGTGCACACCTTTTTGACGGAGCGCCGGGAAAATGGCCGCCGGCCCGGAATAATGAACACCGATTTCATACCCGGCCATTGACCCGCGCGGTAAGTTCACCCTCGCACAACACGCTCATGACCAACAAGGCACTTGGGCAACATCTGCATATTGAAAGATAGTCAGTAACTGCGCCAACTCGCGTCGCTCGCACCGGTTTTCGAAATTTCCCGCACCACGTTCACGCGCCTCACCGCGGCACCACGTTCATACGCCATGGGCCCTCACGCGCCCCGTGTGAACCGCGCGCTCACTCCGGAGCCCGTCGCACGCTCCCGGCGCGCGGTGCTCCGTAGTCCACTGGAACCCGGCCCTTCTCGGAGGCCCCGCGCAGGACGGCGGCTCTCCCGCGCGAAACCGGCCGCCGGCCCCGATCCTCCCGCCCTCGGCCGGCGGCCTCGGGGGGGCTCGGGGGGCAGGGGGTCGCGCGGCGGGTATCAGATCTGCCAGGAGCGCAGGCGGTCGGCCGCGCCGTAGACGTCGGTCTTGCCGGAGATCAGATCCCGGGCGAGGTCGACGAGCGCCCCGTAGGGCGGGTCGATCCCGACACCGCTGGCAAACATGTACGCCACCGCGGCCGAACAGGCGAAACGGGCGTTGGCGGCCGGTAGCGGCTTCAGCAGGGCCAGGGTGTGCAGAAGAGCGGCGGCGCGCCAGGCCGGGTCGGAGTCGACTCCGAGGCGGGGCGGGTCGACTCGGTGCCGGGCCACGGCGGCGACCAGGGCCGAGAAGTCGTTGACCGTGGGCTGGTCGGGCAGCACCTCTTCGTGGCGCTGCAGCAGCCACGGCACGTCGATATGGATGACGGGAGCCATCGCTCAGGCGGCCCGTCCCTCGCCCCTGCCGGGAGGTTCGTCCTCGGGGAAGGCGGCCGCGAACTCGTCGGCGTGCGCCGTGAAGAAGCGGCGGAACACCTCCGCGCCCTCCTTCAGCGCCCGGTGCCGCACGATGTCGGCCGCGGCCGCCTCGCGCACCAGGGCCTTCATCGACGTACCGCGCTCTTTGGCGATCTGCCGGAGGTCCTCGAGTTCACGGTCGCTGAACTCCACATTCAAGGCTGGCATGCCGCCACGGTACCGCGAGGGTACTTACTCGTAAATATCACCTGCTCAAGAGGTACGGGCGGCGGTACCGCGAGCCGATTCAGCGAGGCGGCGTACGGGCGCTCGGCGGCGGCTCCGCTCCGGACAGCCGGATGGAGCGGAACCCCGCCTGAGCGCTTCCGGGCTCTCAGGCCGCCCACAGCCCGCGCCTGCGGTAGCCCGCCTCCCAGAACAGCTTGTTGAGGACGCGTACGGGCGGCGGCAGCGCGCCGAGGAATCGGGCGCGGTCGGCGGGCGGCGCTCCGTCGACGATCCACGGTACGAAGAGCGCGGCCCCGCGCACGCCCTGTGTCTTACGGATACGGCCGGTGAACGCGCCCCAGTCCGCGGGCGTCAGCACCTCCCGGATGAGCGGCAGGGCGCTCTCCTCCTCGTGGGCGAGGTGGTCGTCGAGGGTCGACGCCAACGAGCGGACCAGGGCGGGGAGTTCGGCCGACCGGTCCTTCAGGGCCGCGTCGACGGCGGTGAGCCGTGGGTCGAGGAGGGCGTGCTCCGCCTCCATCTCGGCGAGGAGGGCGACGTCCCGGGGACGGCCCGCGACCTTGCGCTCCACGCGCGGCCACAGGTCGCTGTCCTCGGCGGTGTGGTGGATGTGCAGCTGATGCCTGAAGTTGTCCCAGCCCGCGCGGACCTGGGGGGTGAAGGCGGTCCCGTCGGCCGCCGCTTCGCCGAGCCGTTCCAGGTCGCGGCGGAAGGCGTCGTGGGCTGCGTACATGACGGTGAGGTCGACCGTGCCGGCCGCGGCTTCTGTGGTCATGAGGTCGCTTCCTCCAGTTCGGGTGCGTAGACGGGCAGGGCGTGCGGGTTGGCCGACGGGCCGCGGTGACGGCGTACGGCGAGGCAGGTGAGCGCGCCGGCCAGCAGGACGGCGGCCGAGACCAGGACGGCGGGACCCATGGCGTGCACGAAGCCGTGGCCGAAGACCTGGGCGCCCAGCGCGCGCATGCGGTCGGCGATGTCGTGCGGTACGCCCTCCGGCAGCCGTGCCGCCTGGCGCGCGTTCACATCGGTCCCCGCCTGGGAGAAGCCGCCGACGAAGCCGTCGCGGTACGCGGCGGGCAGTTGTCCGGCGCGCTGTCGGGCCTGGTCGGTGAGCGAGGAGGCGAGCTGGGCCTGGAGCACGGCGCCGACGACGGCGCCCGCGAGCACCGAACCGACCTGCCGCAGCGCGTTGTTGACGCCGGACGCCGCTCCGGCGAGCTTCGCCGGCACGTTGCGCATGACCTCCGTGGCCATCGGTGCGAAGGTGCAGCCCGCGCCCAGACCCGCGAGGAAGAGGGGGAAGGCGACGGCCGTCCAGCTCGACCCGACGTCGGCCGCGCCCACGATCCACACCAGGGCCGCCGTCCAGGCGAGCAGCCCGGTCATCAGGATGAACTTGCCGCCGATCTTGTCCGCGAGGACTCCGGCGGGCCCGGCCGTCACGAACGAGCCGAGCGCGAGGGGCAGCAGCACGAGCCCGGACTTGAGCGCGCTGAAGCCCAGTACGGACTGCAGGTAGATCGTCAGCGGCAGGAACATCCCGACGACGCCGAAGGACACGGTGACGCCCACGAAGTTGATGAGGGTGAAGTTGCGGTCCTTGAAGAGCGAGAACGGGACCAGCGGGTCGTCGCCCTGCTGGCCGCGCTCATGGCCGAGGAAGGCGGCGAAGAGGAGTGCCGCCGCGCCGAACAGCGACCAGATCCAGGCGTTCCAGTCGTAGCGCTGCCCCTCCGTCAGTCCGAAGGCCAGGCAGAACAGGGTTCCCGAGGCGAGCAGCACGCCCAGGGTGTCGAAGCGGTGGCGTACGGTGCGCCGTGAACCGGGGATGACCGCCGCGGCGAGGCCCAGCACCACGACCCCGAGCGGCAGGTTCACGAAGAAGATCCACCGCCAGTCGAGGTGGGTGATCAGCGCGCCGCCGATGATCGGGCCGAGGGCGCCGGAGACGCCCGCGACCACGCCCCAGACGCCCATCGCGGCGCCCCGCCGGTCGGCCGGGAACACCTCCGCGATGATCGACAGGGTCTGCGGCATGAGCAGCGCCGCGCCCAGGCCCTGGACCGCGCGGAACGCGATCAGCTGCGCCGGATTCTGCGCGAGGCCGCAGGCGAGGCTGGCGAGGGTGAACAGGGCGACGCCCGCGAGGAACAGGTTGCGTTTGCCGCGCAGGTCGCCGAGGCGGCCCGCGGTGATCATCAGGACGGCCAGGGCGAGGGTGTAGGCGTTGACGACCCACAGGATCTCGTCGAGGGAGGCGTCGAGGTCCTGGCCCATGTCGGGGATCGCGATGTTCACGATCGTCAGGTCGAGCAGGGTCATGAAGAAGCCCAGGGAGAGCGTGATGAGGATCGCCCATGGGTTGCCGTGCCACTTGTCGTGCCACTTCTTGAACACGGTGTCTGTCTCCTTGTGTCGAGGCATCGGACTCGCGTTCAAGAGGGCGTGGGCTTCGACCGGTGTGACGCCCAGCAGACCCCGTGAGACGTACGTCACATTTCGCCCTCCGGACGTCACATTCGGGCCCGCTTCTCCCCTCGCAGTAGTGAGCGCACCAAGGGAGGCAAGGCATGTCCGAAAGCCCCGCGACCGGGACGGCCGACGGCGCGACGCAGGTGTTCGTCGACCACCGCGAGCTGCTCTTCGCGATCGTCTACAACATCCTCGGCAGCGTCGCCGACACCGACGACGTCCTCCAGGAGACGTGGCTGTCCTGGACGGGCCGCGCCCACCGCACCCCGCTGGAGGGCATCACCAACCCCCGCGCCTATCTCGTACGCATCGCCGTGAACCACGCGCTCGCGCGGCGCGCCGCGATCACCCGCCGCCGCGAGACGTATGTGGGCCCCTGGCTGCCGGAGCCTCTGCTCGACGAGCCCGCCCCCGAGGACTCGGCCGACGACCGGGCCCTGCGCTCGGAGTCGGTGTCGCTGGCGATGCTCGTGGTCCTGGAGTCCCTCACCCCGCTGGAGCGCGCGGTCTTCGTCCTCAACGAGGTGTTCGGCTACCCGCACACCGAGATCGCGGAGGTCATCGACCGCAGCCCCGCGGCGGTACGCCAGCTCGCGCACCGCGCGCGGGAGCACGTGCACGCCCGTCGGCCGCGCTACCAGGCGCATCCGCGCGTCCGCCGGCAGGCGACCGAGCGCTTCGTCGAGGCCGCGCTCGGCGGGGACATCGCGGCGCTGATGGAGATCCTGGCACCGGACGTCACGGTGTGGACGGACGGCGGCGGGAAGGCCTCGGGCGGGCTGCGTCCGGTGCACGGCCGGGACAAGGCGGCGCGGCTGTTCGCCGGGTACGCGACCCGGCGCGGCACCGGCTTCGACCTGCGCTACCGGCGCGTCAACGGCGACGACTCCGCCGTGCTCTTCGAGGGCGAGTCGCCGTACGCGGTCATGGTCATGGACCTCACCGCGGACGGCGAGCAGGTGTCAGGCGTCTACATCGTCACCAATCCCGAGAAGCTCGCGCATGTGCGGCGCGACGACGAGAACGAGGAGACCGGAGTCGCGGAAGGGGAGCGCGCATGACCGCCACGGACCACCGGCCCGCGAAGGCGTCCTCCGGCGAACGAGTCGCCGACTGGTTCGACGGCCGGCTCGGTGTGTACGCCCTCGGCAGGCGTTATCTGCGCAAGGTCTTCCCGGACCACTGGTCCTTCCTCCTCGGCGAGATCTGCCTGTACAGCTTCGTCGTGCTGATCCTCACCGGGGTGTACCTGACCCTGTTCTTCCACCCCTCCATGAACGAGGTGACGTACCACGGCGGTTACGTCCCCCTGGACGGCATCCGGATGTCGGAGGCGTACGCCTCGACGCTCCACATCAGCTTCGACGTGCGCGGCGGACTGCTGGTCCGGCAACTGCACCACTGGGCCGCGCTGGTCTTCCTCGCCGCGATGCTGACGCACATGATGCGGCACTTCTTCACGGGCTCGTTCCGCAGGCCCCGCGAGGTGAACTGGGTGTTCGGCTGGACACTGCTGCTCCTCGGTCTGTTCGAGGGCCTCTTCGGCTACTCGCTGCCGGACGACCTGCTGTCCGGGACGGGGCTCAGGTTCGTGGACGGGGCGATCCTGTCGGTGCCGGTGGTCGGCACGTATCTGTCGTTCTTCCTGTTCGGCGGGGAGTTCCCCGGCCACGACATCGTGGCCCGCTTCTACTCCCTGCACATCCTGCTCATTCCGGGGATCATGGCGGCGCTCGTCGTCGCCCATCTGATCCTCGTCGTCTACCACAAGCACACCCAGTTCGCGGGCCCGGGAAAGACCGAACGCAACGTCGTGGGCACCCCGTTCCTCCCGGTCTACCTGGCGAAGGCGGGCGGCTTCTTCTTCCTGGTGTTCGGTGTCCTCGCGCTGATCTCGGCGGTGGCGACCATCAACCCGGTCTGGTCGTACGGCCCTTACCGCGCCGACCAGGTGTCGACGGGCGCCCAGCCGGACTGGTACCTGGGCTTCGCCGAGGGTCTGGTGCGCGTCATGCCGGGCTGGGAGATCAGCGTGGCCGGGCACACGCTCGTGCTCGGTGTGCTGATCCCCATCGTCGTCTTCCCGCTGCTCCTGGTCGCCATCGGTGTGTACCCGTTCATCGAGTCGTGGGTCACGGGCGACCGGCGTGAGCACCATCTCCTCGACCGCCCGCGCAACCGGCCGGTCCGTACCTCGATCGGAGCGGCCTGGATCAGCCTCTATCTGATCCTGCTCGCGGGTGGCGGCAACGACATCGTGGCGACGCGCTTCCATCTGTCGATCAACACCGTCACCTGGGCAGTGCGGATCTCCCTGTTCGTCGTCCCGGTCGTCGTCTTCGTGGTCACCCGGCGCATCTGCCTGGGGTTGCAGCTGCGGGACCGGGAACTGGTGGCGCACGGCCGTGCGACCGGCGTCGTGAAACGCCTGCCGCACGGCGAGTACGTCGAGGTGCACCGCCCGCTCGGCCCGGCCGAACTCCACACGCTGACCGAGCACGAGCACCGGGACCGGTCAGACCACCGGGACCTCCAGACGGCTGATCCGCAGCCCGCCCTCGACGGCGCCGGGGTGCCCGCTCGCCATGAGGAGCCGCAGCCGTGAGCCGCGCACCCCGTCGAAGGTGATCACGGTCGGCGTGTCGGACGCGGTGGCCCAGTCGACGGCCGTTCCCTTCACCGGCACGTACCGCTCTCCGTCCCACACCGCGACCTCGACCGACGCGGGCAGGGAGTGCGTCGCCTCGACGGTGAAGGAGACCTCGACGCGGTCGACCGCGCGGGGGCGGGACCAGGCGACGGAGACCCAGTCCTCGGGGCGGGCCCCGCTGAAGGCGGGCAGCAGGGCCGTCGCTGACTTGTAGAAGGCGTTGGACCACCCCGTCGCCGCGTCGCCGTCGAGCATGGCGGCGGGCAGGGTGTCCGGGCGGCCGGAGTAACTGGCGTCCGCGAGCGGGTCGTTCGGGGCGCCGGGACCCGGGTCCGGCCGGAAGACCGCGGGCGGGGTGGTCGCCTTCGAGCGCGCCGAGGTGGAGCGTACGGTGAGGGTGGCGCCCCGGAGTCCCTCGGAGCGGGCCGTCACCTTCAGCGAGCCCGGCCGCGTGCCGGATCGTACGATCGCCAGTGCCTTGCCGTGGAAGGCCGTTCGGGTGCTCGCCTGATAGCGCTCGGCGCTCTCCTCCCGGCCGTTGTCGAGCCCGGCGAGCGAGCCGCCGTCGATGTCGAAGGCGATCAGGTGCTCCGCGTCGGGCACGACCACACCACGGGCGTCGACGACCTCGGCCGTCACGAAGAGCAGGGAACGGCCGTCGGCGGCGAGCGACGTGCGGTCCGGTGTGAGGCGTACCGCGTGCGGCGCCCCGGCGGTGCGCAGGACGTCCGTCGCGACCGTACGGCCGTCGCGGCGGGCCACCGCCTTCAACTCACCCGGCGCGTAGGGCACCTTCCAGGTGAGGTGGAGCTTGCCCGCGCTGCCGTTCGGGCTGGTGTAACTGCCCGGGTAGGGGCCCGAGGTGAAGGTCTTGTCATCGCCCGTCGCCTCGGTGGTCTCCAGATAGGTACGGCCGTCGGTGGTCGTCTTGGTGTCGAACCTCCGTGTGCCGAGGGACTTCCCGTTGAGGAGGAGCTCCACGGTGTCGACGTTCGCGTACGCCCACACCTCGACCGTGTCGCCGGCCTCGTGGTTCCAGGTCATGGGCACCAGATGGACCATGGGCTCGCTCACCCACTGGCTTCTGAACAGGTGGTACATGTCCTTGGGGAAGCCCGCGGTGTCGACCGCGCCGAAGAAGGACGCCTTCACGGGGAACACGTCGTACGGCGTGGGCTCCCCGATGTAGTCGATGCCCGACCACAGGAACTCCCCCGCGAACCACTTGCGGTCCCGGTCCTTCTTGTGCCCGTACTCGCCGCTCATCGTCCAGGACGCGAGGTTGTTGTCGTACGAGGAGACCGCGCGCCGGCCCGGGGTGTGGTTCTCGCCGGTGTTGAGGTGCTCCGGCTCCTGATAGGTGGCGCGGGTCGAGGTCTCGGACGACGACTCCGACTCGAAGAGGAAGAGGTGCGGATAGGCGGCGTGCAGGGCGTCCACCGACTGAGCGGTGTTGTAGTTCAGACCGAGCCCGTCCAGCTTGGCGAGCATGAGGTCGGCAGCGGAGCCCTTCGTGGGCACGCGGCGGTATTTGTCCGAGCCGATGACCAGCGGCCTGGTGTCGTCCGCCGCCTTGATCGCGGCGATGATCCGGTCCGCCATCGCGAGGCCCGGGGTGGAGGTGGAGTCGGGGATCTCGTTGCCGATGGACCACAGGACCACGGCGGGCGAGTTGCGGGCCGCGAGGACCATCTCGGTGGCGTCCCGCTCGCACCACTCGTCGAAGAACCGGCCGTAGTCGTACCTCGTCTTGCCGGTCCGCCAGCAGTCGAACGCCTCCACCATCATCACGATGCCGAGTTCCTCGCAGACCTGGATCATCTGCGGCGAGGGCGGGTTGTGCGAGGTGCGGAAGGCGTTGACGCCCATCGACTTCATGATCGTCATCTGGCGGCGTACGGCGTCGACGCTGATCGCGGCGCCCAGCGCGCCCTGGTCGTGGTGCAGGTCCACGCCCTTGATCTTGGCGTGGACGCCGTTGAGGTGGAAGCCCTCGTCCGGGTCGAAGCGGAAGGTGCGGATGCCGAAGGGAGTGCGGCAGGTGTCGACCCTCGCGCCGCCGACCCGCAGTTCGGTCTCCAGGGTGTAGCGGTGATCCGGAGTCGCGAAGTCCCACAACCGGGGCCTGGCGACGGTGAGTTCATGGGTCTCGTCCGCGCGGTCGGCGACCGCGACCGTGGTGGACGTACGGGCCGCCGTACGGCCGTCGGGGTCGACGATCCGCGAGATCACCTGGACCTCGGCGGCGGCACCGGACTCGTTGACGACGGTCGTGCGCACCCGTACGACCGCCCGCTCCGCCGTGATGTCCGGCGTGGTGACATACGTGCCCCAGCGCTGGACGTGCACGGGTTCGGTGACCACGAGTCGGGCCTCGCGGTAGATGCCACTGCCCGAGTACCAGCGGCTGCTGGGCAGTTGGTTCTGGACCTTCACCGCGATGACGTTCTCGGTGCTGCCGTCCGTGTGCAGCAGACCGGTGAGGTCGAGGGCGAACCCCGTGTACCCGTAGGGGTGGTGGCCGACCTCCTCGCCGTTGCAGTAGACGTGCGAGTCCATGTAGACGCCGTCGAACTCCACGGAGATCCGGCGGCCGGCGAGGGCGGGCGGCAGCGTGAAGGTGGTGCGGTACCAGCCGAGGCCGCCCGGGAAGAAGCCGGTGCCACTGGTGGTGCCGTGTTCCGTGGTGGGGGTCTGTTCGATGCTCCAGTCGTGCGGAACGGAGACTTCCCGCCACGCCGAGTCGTCGTAGCCGGGCTGTGCGGCGCCCTCGTACGCGCCGGTGGGGTCGGTGATCCCACCCGGGTCGACCAGCGCGAAGCGCCAGCCGTCGCGCAGCTCGACCAGGCGACGGCCTGCGGCGCGCACCGGCGAGTCGGCCCAGGCGTCGGCGGCGCCCAGGAGCGATCCGGCCGCGGGTGCGGCGGTTCCTGCGATCAATACCGATCTTCGAGTGACCGACATGGCGGCTCTCCCTAGTCAAGGGCCCATAAGTCATCACAACTGATCGTGAACAAACAGATTCTGACGGGGTGACACACAGCCCCGTCAAGGGTGCGGCACCCACTTCCGCCCCGCGCATCACATCGGCCGGTTTCCGTCGTACCGATGTACCCCTGGGGCCGCCCGTGTGCCGGGTGCGGAACGCGCGTACGCACTAGGCTGGAACCCGAGTGACGCGCCTGTTCACTGTGAGTGTCCGCAATGGAGTGGCGACGATGAGCCCGGTCCACCCGCTCGACGAGGCTGCCACAGCACGGGCGGTCATCGACGGGAACGGCACCCTGCTCCGATGGAGCGAGGGGGCCCGCCGTCTACTGGGTCATGCCCCGGAGGAGGTCGAGGGGCGGCCGGCCTCCGATCTACTGGCCACGGGCACGCCCATACCGGCCGAACCCACCGGTAACCGCTGGAACGGCAACCTCGACCTGCGCCACCGCGACGGGCACACCGTCTCCGTGTGGCTGCTCGCCCATCGCAGGAAACCGCAGGACGGCGCCCCGGCCACCTGGCTGGTGGTCACCCCGTTGGAGGCCCGCGGCCCGCGCTCGCCGGACGACCCGCTGACGACGGCGGTACTGGCGCAGTCCCCGTGCCCGATGGCGGTCTACGACGACCGACTGCGGCTCTTCGGGGTGAACGACGCGATGGCCGATGTGATCGGCCTCCCCGAGTCCCGCATCCAGGGCCTGAGGATCTCCGAGATCGGCGGCAAGGAGGAAAGCGAAGCCCTCGAGAGACAGCTGCACGAGGTTCTCGTCTCCGGAACCGGTCGTGACGTGGAGACGTTCATGCAGACGGGCGGCGAGTACCACGCGCACGCCTGGATGGCCCGGATCGCCCCGCTGACCGACACCGACGGCCGGGTGCGGGGGGTGTGCCTGGCCGCGCACGACTTCACCGAGCAGTACAACGCCCGGGAGCGACTGCAACTCGTCAACGAGGCCAGCGCGCGCATCGGCACCACCCTCGACGTCACCCGCACGGCCCAGGAGCTCGCCGACGTCTGCGTACCCGCCCTCGCCGACTTCGTCAGGGTCGACCTGCTGGATCCGCCGGAGCACGGAAGCGAGCCCCACCCGGAGCCACCGACCACGCCGATCACGCTGCGCCGCGCCGCCCACCAGTCGGTGAACCCCGGCTGCCCGGAGGCGGTCGTCAAGCCCGGCCAGGTCGACGTCTACCCCGCGCACTCGCCGCAGGCGGACTCCCTCACGGCCGGCCGGACGATCGTGGCGCCCGGCGACACCGCCACGCTGGCGGAGTGGCTCTCCTGGGACGACGTGCGAGCCGCGCGCGTCGCCGAGCTCGGCCTGAACACCAGCATGTCGGTGCCGATCAAGGCCCGCGGCCAGACCCTCGGGGTGGCCGTCCTCACCCGGTTCCGGCACCCCGGTCCCTTCACCCCCGACGACGTGCTGCTGGCCGAGGAGGTGACGGCGAGGGCCGGCGTCTGTATCGACAACGCCCGGCGTTTCTCGCGCGAGCGCGAGACCGCCCTCGCCCTCCAGCGCAGCCTGCTCCCCCAGTCGCTGCCCCGGACGGCCGCTCTGGAGGCCGCCTCCCGCTATCTGCCCGCCGCACGGGCCGGAGTGGGCGGCGACTGGTTCGACGTGATCCCGCTGTCCGGGATGCGGGTCGCCATGGTCGTCGGAGACGTCGTCGGCCACGGCATCCAGGCCTCCGCCACCATGGGACGGCTGCGCACCGCCGTCCGTACGCTCGCCGACATCGACCTCGCCCCCGACGAACTGCTCACCCACCTCGACGACCTCGTCGTACGGCTCTCCACGGAGGCCGGAGCCGAGGGCGCCACCGGCGAGGTCGGCGCGACCTGCCTGTACGCGGTCTACGACCCGGTCTCGCGGCGCTGCGCCCTGGCCCGGGCCGGCCATCCCCCGCCGGTCATGCTCCCGCCCGGCGGCCCGCCCCGGCAGATCGAGCTGCCGGCCGGTCCGCCGCTGGGCCTGGGCGGACTGCCCTTCGAGTCCGTCGAGCTCGCGATTCCCGAGGGCACGGTGCTCGCGCTGTTCACCGACGGCCTGATCGAGAACCGCGAGCGGGACGTCGAGGCCAACCACGAGCTGCTGTGCCATGCCCTGGCGGAGTCCGCGGACTCCCTGGAAGGTGCCTGCCACGACATTCTGCGGACCCTGCTTCCGGTGGGCGGGGCCCAGGACGACGTGGCGCTGCTGCTCGCCCGGACCCACGGGCTCCCGCCCTCCCAGGTGGCGACCTGGGACATTCCCGCCGACCCCGCCCTGGTCGCGCCGATCCGCAAGCAGGTCGTCGACCAGCTCGACGCCTGGGAGCTGAGCGCCGCGACGTTCACGGCCGAGCTCGTGGTGAGCGAACTGGTCACCAACGCGATCCGCTACGGCGAGCCGCCCATCCGGCTGCGGCTCATCCACGACGCCGAGACCCTGATCTGCGAGGTCTCCGACAGCAGCCACACCGCGCCGCATCTGCGCCGGGCCAAGATCTACGACGAGGGCGGGCGCGGCCTGCTGCTGGTCGCCCAGCTCACCCAGCGCTGGGGCAGCCGCCACACGGCCGACGGCAAGACGATCTGGGCGGAGCTGACGCTCCTCGGGGAGTTCTGAGGACATCGACGCAGGTCCGAAGGGTCGGTGAGCGGGGCGGGGTGCGGCGTCTGATGTGATGGTCGGGCACCACGACTTGTGTCCCGGAGGACCGAACCCTGAACACCCCGCTCGCCGAGTCCCTGTCCGTCGTCCTGCTCGTCGCCGTCCTCGTCTGCGCGGTGGTCCGCCCCTTCGGCTGGCCCGAGGCGGTCGTCGCGGCCCCGGCCGCCCTGCTGGTGATCGCCACCGGAGCGATCTCCTGGGACCACGCGGGCGCGGAGGCGGGTCACCTCGGGCCGGTGATCGGCTTCCTGGCGGCGGTGCTGGTACTCGCCAAGTTCTGTGACGACGAGGGGCTCTTCCACGCCTGCGGCGCGTGGATGGCCCGCTGGGCGGCGGGGCGGCCGGGGCGCCTGCTGACCGCGGTCTTCGCGCTCGCCTCGGCGATCACCGCGGTGCTCAGCCTGGACGCCACCATCGTGCTGCTCACCCCGGTCGTGTTCGCCACCGCCGCCCGGATGGGCGCCCGCCCGAAGCCGCACGTGTACGCCTGCACCCATCTGTCGAACACGGCCTCGCTGCTGCTGCCGGTCTCCAACCTCACCAATCTGCTCGCCTTCACCGCGAGCGGTCTCAGCTTCACCCGGTTCGCGGCGCTGATGGTGCTGCCGTGGCTGGTCGCCATCGGGGCCGAGTACGTGGTCTTCCGGCGCTTCTTCGCCGGCGACCTGGCAGCGGCCGTGCCCGAGCCGACGACCGGGGAGCCGCCGGAGCTGCCCCTGTTCGCGCTGGTCACCGTGGGCTGCACCCTGGCGGGGTTCGTCGTCGCCTCCGCGCTGGGCATCGACCCCGCCTGGTCCGCCGCGGCGGGGGCGCTCGTGCTCGCCACCCGGGCCCTGCTGCGCGGGCGCGCCACCCCGCTCACCGTGCTGAGGGCCGCCGCTCCGGCCTTCCTCGTGTTCGTGCTCGCACTGGGCATCGTCGTCCGGGCGGTGGTCGACAACGGACTCTCCGACGCCCTCGGGCATCTCCTCCCGGACGGCAGCGGACTGCCCGCGCTGCTCGGGATCGCGGCGCTCGCCGCCGTACTGGCCAATCTCATCAACAACCTGCCCGCGGTCCTGGTGCTGCTGCCGCTGGCCGCCACGTCCGGCTCCGGCGCGGTGCTGGCCGTGCTCCTGGGGGTCAACATCGGCCCCAACCTCACCTACGCCGGATCCCTGGCGACCCTGTTGTGGCGGCGTATCGTGCAGGAGCACGACCACGGCGTCGATCTGAGGGAGTTCACCCGGCTGGGTCTGATCGCCGTGCCGGCGGCGCTGGTTCCCGCCGTACTGGCACTGTGGTTCTCGCTCCACGTCATCGGGGGCTGAGCCGTCGCACAAGTGAGGGCCGGAGGCTGATGCTCATGCGGGTCGTCGTCTGGCTCGTCGAGGGGACCTGGCCGGCCTGCGTGGACGCCGTGCGCACGCACGCGCCGCAGGCGACCGAGGTCGTGCTGCTGCACGTCAGCGAACCCGGGGTGCCCGGACTGGCGCACGGCGCCTTCGCCGGGCTGCTCGGCCGGGGGCACGCCGAGCGCGACCCCGGGAACCGGCTGGAGGATCTCGGCGCCCGGTCGGCGGCGCGACTGCTCGACGCGGCGACCGAGCGCCTCGGCCGCCCCTGCACCCGCCAGGAACGCACCGGGCGCACGGAACGTGAGGTGGTCGCCGCCGCCGAGGGCGCCGATCTGCTCGTGGTGGCCCGGGACGGCGACCGGGCCCGGCTCGGGCCGCACAGCCTGGGCCGGGCCGGGCGGTTCGTCGTCGACCACGCGCCGTGCCCGGTGCTGCTGATCTGGCCCGAGGCCACCCCCGCCGTCACGACGATCCCGCCGCCTCCCCCGCATGCTCCGGATCCCCCACATCACCCACGCCCCCCGCACTCCTAGCGATGCCCTTCCGGTAGGCGCCCGGTGGAGTCCCGTAGCGCTGCCGGAAGACCCGGCTGAAATGGAACGCGCTGGCGAATCCGGAGGCCGCGGCCACCCGTTCCACCGGGAGCTCGGTGGCTTCCAGGAGCCGGGCCGCGTGCAGCAGCCGGGCCTCGCGCAGCGCCCGCATCGGGGAGCAGCCGAGTTGCTCGGTGAAGAGGTGGGCGAACCGGGACGGTGAGAGCGCGACCGCCCCGGCCAGCGAGCGGACGGTGTGGGGCGCGCCCGGGTCCGCGGCGATCACCGCCTCCGCGTGACGGACGCGGGCGTCGAGATCGGGGCGGCGGCGCTCCGCGCGGGCGGCGGCGAGCAGCACGATCTCCTCCAGGGAGCACAGGGCCAGCTCCCGGGCTGCGGTGCCGTGCGCGACCGCGACCTCGCCCGGGGCGGGCTCCGCGTCCTCGGGCGGCGGGCCGTCTCCCGTCCAGCGGGCGTCGGCGAGCATCCGGCAGAACGCCGCTTCGATACGTTCCCGGGCGGGCGTGGGTCCGACGGCGTACAGGCCGTCGTCGAGGGCGTGGGGCCGCAGCCATTCGGTCCAGGACGGGCGGGCCTGACAGTGCGCCCACCAGAACGCCCAGTGTCCGGCGCCGGGTTCGACGGCGTAGCGCTGTGGCACGCCGGGCCCCAGGACCACCAGGTCTCCGGCGCCGGCCACCGTCCGGGCCGCTCCCTGCCGGAGTCGTCCCCGTCCGCCCGTCGTCCAGGTGAACAGCCAACTGTCGCTGCCCCGGGGTCGGTTGACGCGGTATCCCGGTCCCTGGTCGAAGCGACCGACGGTCACCAGGCCCAGCGGCGGGGACGGGGCAGCAGGCTCGGGCAACTCCTCAGCCCGCACGGGCATCCTCCCGGAGGGCTCGTCGACCTAGCGTGAAGCACCTGGGACTCCGGTGGGAAGGGACGGTCGGATGACAGTCACGGACATGGGCGGGCCGCGGTGGTCGGACTTCGAGGAGAACGGGTTCGTGGTGGTGCGCGGCCTGTTCACCGGCGCCGAGATCGACGAGCTCTGCGCGGAGTTCGCGGCCCTGCACGCCGCCGGGCCGGTCCCGGGGCACTTCGAACCCCGGGCCACCGGGGCCGGCGGTCCGGCGGATCCGCTGGCCGCCCATCCCCGGGTCATGCATCCGCACCGCATCAACGAGCTGTCCCTGCGCCGCCTTCTCGATCCCCGGTTGCGGCGGATCCTGGAGACCCTGCTCGGCGAGGAGGTCCTGGCGGCGCAGAGCATGTTCTACTTCAAGCCGCCCGGGGCCCGGGGGCAGGCGCTGCACCAGGACAACTTCTATCTGCGGGTCGAGCCGGGCACCTGCGTGGCCGCCTGGATCGCCTGCGACGCGATCGACCGGGAGAACGGCGGCCTGGAAGTGGTGCCGGGCACGCACCACATGGACCTGTTCTGCCCGGAGGAGGCGGACGCGGAGCTGTCCTTCGTACGGGAGTACGTCCCGCCGCCGCCCGGTCTGGCCGTCGTGCCCGTCGACATGGCACCGGGCGACGTGCTGTTCTTCAACGGCAGTCTGGTGCACGGCTCCGGGCCCAACCGCAGCGCTGACCGCTTCCGCCGCTCCTTCATCGGCCATTACGTCGGCCGCTCCACCCATCACATCGGCCGCCATTACCCCACGCTGACGATGGGCGGTGAGCCCGTCGCCCTGTCCGAGAGCGAGGGCGCGGGCCCGTGCGGCACGGAGTTCGCCCCGGCGGCACCGCACTGATGTCATTCCCCCGGCTCGGGCAGCGCGTCGCGGAGTTGGGCACGGGAGGTGATGCCGAGCTTGGGGAAGATCCGGTAGAGGTGGAAGCCGACCGTACGGGGCGAGAGGAAGATCCGTTCGCCGATCTCCCGGTTGGTCAGGCCCGCGGCGGCGAGGCGGGCGATCTGCAGCTGCTGCGGGGTGAGTTCGGCGAGGCTGTCCGCGGAGCCCGCCGGCGTGCTCGCCGGGGTGACGCCCGCGGCGCGCAGTTCGGCGCGGGTGCGGTCCGTCCAGGGGCGGGTGCCGAGCCGTTCGAAGACCTCCAGCGCCGCGGCGAGCAGGGGGCGCGCCTCCACCGCGCGGCGCCGGCGGCGCAGCCACTCGGCGTAGTCGAGGCGGACCTGTGCCCGTTCGAAGGGCCACTGGTCGCCCGCCGGGTCGGCCAGGGCCGCCGTGAAGTGCTCTTCGGCGTCGTCCGGTTCGGCGAGCAGGGCGTCGGCCCGGTGCACGATCGCGGTGAGCCGCGCGGATGTCTCGCCCTCGGCGAGGCGCCGCCTGGTCGTGTCGAGGACGAGCCGTGCGTCCTCGGCCCGGCCCGTGCGGACGGCGGCTGCCACGAGGTCGGCCAGGTAGTAGTCGGAGGCGTGGAAGTGCAGGGGCTCGGGCTCCGGCTGCCGGGTGTAGACGGCGCGGAAGCGGTCGTAGGCCGCCGCGTGGTCGCCCTCCGCGAGTGCGGCGGCGCCCAGCGCGTAGTGCGTGCGCACCTGCAGGCTGCGGCAGTTGGGCAGGTCGATACCGTGCACGGCGCGCTGTACGGCGGCGCGGGCCTCTTCGGTGTCGCCGCGCAGGGCGAGCAGGGTGGCGCGGAGCACGGGCGCTCCCACCACCACGTTCTCCAGTCCGCCTTCGGCGGCCAGGCCGTACGCCTCGTCGAGTGCCGCGCGGGCCTTGGTCCAGGACCCGCTCTCGTAGAGGGCCAGCGCGAGGGCCTGGGCCACGGTGGCGTTGGCCCCGGAGGTCGGGGAGCGGCGCAGATGGTCCATGGCCGCGCCGAGCAGCCGTATCGCCTCGGCGGTCTCGTCCAGGACCCAGGCCGTCCCGCCCAGGACGACCATCCGGGCCAGCGGGAGGTCCAGTTCCGGGCGCGCTCCGGGCTCCGCCAGGGGATCGGTCCAGGCGCGCGCGAACATCGCGAGGGCTCGCGCCCGGTTCCGCACCGGATCACAGCCGGCGAGGGCCCAGAGTCGGCCGATCTCGTCTTCCTGCGGCGGCACGCGCTCCGCGATCCGCAGGATCTTCTCGCGGTGCTCCGGGGCGCCCGAGTTGTACGCGGGTGTGGTGGCCGTCGCCAGGGCGTCGAGGGTCAGCACGGGGTCCTCGTCGACGGCGGCCTCGGCGACCGGCAGCAGGAAGCCGAGCGAGCCCGCGAACCGGGTGGTCACGGCGAGCGCCCAGCCCGCCCGCAGCGAGGCCTCGGCGAGGAGGGCCGGTTCGTCGGTGAGGGTGGCGACCTGGGCGCTCAGTTCACCGACCCAGCGCGGGTGACCGGCGTACATCGCCATGGTCGCGGCCCGTACCAGGCGCCCGGCGCGGACGGTGGGGTCGGGGCTGAGCCGGGCCGCGCGTTCGAGGGCCGTCGCGGCGGCCGCGTAGCCGCCGCGGCGCTGTGCCCGGGCCGCGCTGTCGTCGAGTTCCCTGGCCGCCTCCTCGTCGACGCCGGAGGCGGCGGCCGCGTGGTGCCAGGCACGGCGGTCGGGGTCGCCGACGAGGACGTCGGCGAGCGCCCGGTGGGCTGTGTGGCGTTCGGTGTAGGTCGCGGCCCGGTAGACCGCGGAACGTATCAGCGGATGGCGGAAGCGGACCCGGTCGGCGTCGATGCGGACGAGTCCGGCGCGTTCGGCAGGCAGCCAGTCGTCCGGGGTCGCCCGGTCTCCCACGGCCGAGAGGATCACGGGCAGCTCGGCACTCTCCGCGGCCGCCGCGAAGAGCAGCAACTCACGGGTGGCCGGGGGGAGTTCGGGAAGGTCCGCGGCGAAGATGGCTTCCAGCCGGTCGGTGAGGGGCAGCGCGTCCTCGTGGGCGGCGGCCGGGTCGCGCGCCACGGCCCGGGCGAGTTCGACGAGGGCGAGGGGGACACCCGCCGCCTGTTCGAGGACGCGGGAGCGGGCCCGTCCCGCGGGTGGCCGGGGCTGATGGTCGAGGAGCCGTCCGGCAGCGGCCGGGTCGAGCGGCTCGATCGTCAACCGGTTGATCTGACGGTCGAGTTGTGCGGGTACGGCGGTGTCGCGCGCCGCCAGGAGCAGGGCGACCGGCTCGCCTTCGAGGCGTCGGGCCATGAAGGCCAGGACGTCGAGGGTGCCCAGGTCCAGCCAGTGGGTGTCGTCGATCACCAGGAGGAGCGGGCCGTGCTCCGCGACGTCGGAGAGCAGGGTGAGCGCGCCGAGCGAGGTCAGCAGGGGGTCGGAGACCGTCGGCGTGCCGTCGTCGAGTCCGAACACGCCGAGCAGCGCGGCCCGCTGGCGTGCGGGCAACCCCTCGGCCAGGTCGAGGAAGGGGCGCAGCAGCTGGTGCAGTCCGGCGAAGGCGAGGCCCGACTCGCCCTCGCTCCCCCGGCAGCGCAGCACCCGTACCCCGGACCGGCGGGCCATGCGGGCGGCGGCGTCGAGGAGGGCGCTCTTGCCCGCGCCGGGTCCTCCCGTCATCAGCAGGGCCCCGGTCCGCCCCGTCGTGAGAGCGTCCACCAGCCGTGACAGCAGGGCCAGTTCGTGGTCCCGTCCGACGATCCACTCGTCACCGAGCGGCGTCATGAGTCGGACCCGGGGAACACGTCGGAGGTGAAGGCGAGGAGGGCATGGGCGACCGCGCCGGGGCTCTCCAGGAGCATCTCGTGCGTACCGTCGATCCCGACGACCCGCACGGTGGCCCACCGCGCGGCCAGTTCGGCGAGATCCCTGGCGAGCCCCCTCCCGTACGCCCTCATCAGTTCGTCGAGCCAGGGCAGGCCGGGGGTGGGCGGTACGGGTCGCGCGGCCCGTCCGAGCAGCAGTGGCCGCCGCGTCCGCGCGAAGGCGTCGAAGAGGTCGAAGAGGTCGAGTGCGTCGACGGCGGCCAGCATCTCCAGCACGAGCGCGCGGTCGGGGTGCACCTCCAGCCGTCCGTCGGGCGTGGGCCGCACGGTACGCAGCAGACCGGCCTCCAACAGCTCGTAGGGGATGCCCAGTTGGTCGGAGAGTGCGCGCTGCTCGGCGAGGAGGTCCTTGAGACCGTCCGCCGGAAGCGGTCCGCCGGGCACCGCAGCGGTCGCCGACTCCCGCACCTGGGTGAGGCGCTCCTCGACGTACGCCGGGTCGAGGCCCACGTACTGATCGGGGCGGCCCCAGCCGTATCCGTCCAGGTTCACCGCGCCGGGCGTGACGTCCGGATGCTCCAGCGCGTACCGTACGGCGATCATCCCGCCGAGCGAGTGCCCGACGGGCAGCGCGCCGGGCAGGTCGTACCGTTCGAGCACCGCCTCGATGTCGTCCAGTACCCGGGGAAGACTCCAGGTCCCCGACGGTGAGAGACCGTGTCCGCGCAGGTCCACGGCGAGCACCCGGTGCCGGGGGACGAGGAGGGGGGCAACGGCGGCCCAGTCGGCGAGCGTACGCCTGGCTCCGTGCATGAGAAGCAGGGGTGGGCCGTCACCACCGTGGTCGTGTACGGCCAGTTCGATGCGGTCTCCGGTCATGTCCTGACAATACGGCGTGGGTCAGGGCTCCAGGAGCAGATTGAGCGTCGGCAGGGGGCCGCCCGGGAACTGTTGCAGCCGTCCGCCGGACGTCAGCGTGCCCAGATTGATGACCGCCCACCCCACCCGCTCCGCCAGCCGCGTGACGCGCTCGTTGGCCCCGGGGTGGTTTCCCGAGAGGAAGATCACCCGCCGTCCGACGAAGGTGCGCGGATCGGAGCCGAGCACCGCCGGTGTCAGGGTGTTGAACGCCTTCACCAGGCGTGCTCCGGGGACGAGTTCGGCGACGACCTCGCTGGAGGTGCGGCCGTCGAGGTCGGCGACCTTGAAGTCGGGCGGTCCGAGCGGGTTGGTGGTGTCGATGACGATCCGCTCCTGCCAGTCGAGGACGTCCGCGGCGGCCACCGCCTCCCTCAGCCGACGCCACGGCACGGCGAGGACGACGATCTCCTCCTTGGCCGACTCCGCGACGGTGGCGGGCGTCAGGGCCGGGCCGATCGAGGCGGCGAGATCCCGCAGTGACTGCGGGCCCCGGCTGTTGCTGATGACGACCTGCTCGCCCGCGGCCACGAACCGATAGGCGAGGGCCTGGCCGATGGCTCCGGCACCGATGATTCCGATGGGCATGAGGTGTCCTCCTCCTTGAGTGCAGCGGCTACGACAAGAGGGTGACGGTCAGCATCACGCCGCAGGTCACAGCGGCGCTTCTGTCATGTGACTGGGCCGGGTCCGCGACCCACGCGGGTGTCGCGGGGGCCGCCTTGACTCGGGCGTCGTCCAGACGATTTGATCCTGAGGTGCCCAGGCGCCGCCGCCGGGCACACAGAGGTGCGCCCAGCCGGTAGCGGACACCGTTCGAGTCCGGCCAAAGTCGCCAGGACCGCGGGAGCGTCCGAGGCGGGGTCGTACCCGCGATCGATGGAGCCGACATTCCCGCCCAACGTGTTTCCCGCGTCACCGGCCTGGGGGCAGCCGCCGCCCTGGTGGCGCTCGCGACGCTGGTGAGCTGTACGACCGGGTCGGACGAGGGGACGCCACCCCAGCAGGGTAGGGCCTCCCCGCCGAGCCCGAAGGTCGTACAACTCCCCCCGCTCCACGCGGGCTTCGACTACCAGATCGGCGGCGCCTATCCGCCACCCTCTGGCGTCCGTATCGTCAGCCGCGATCGTTCGGACTCGCCCGCGCCCGGCCTGTACAACATCTGTTACGTCAACGCCTTCCAGGCCCAGCCGGACGCGTCGAAGGCGTGGCCGGCCGATCTGCTGCTGCGGGACGCGCACGGCAAGGTCGTCATGGACCGCGACTGGAACGAGGCGCTCCTCGACCTCCGCACGCCCGCCAGGCGCAAGCGGGTGGCCGCGCGGGTCAACCGCTGGATCGACGAATGCGCCGCCAAGGGATTCGACGCCGTCGAGCCTGACAACTACGACAGCTACACCCGTTCCGGCCGTCTGCTGACGGCGAACGACGCCACCGCGTTCATCACGCTCCTCTCGGCCCACGCGCACGCCCGGGGGCTGGCCATCGGACAGAAGAACACCTCGGAACTGGCCGGGCTCAGGTCGAGGACCAAGCTCGACTTCGCGGTGGCCGAGGAGTGCGGCCAGTACGACGAGTGCGGCACGTACGCAAAGGCGTTCGACGACCGGGTGGTGGACATCGAGTACACCGACAGCGGTCTGCGCAAGGCGCTCGCGAGCTACGGGGGCCGACTGAGCATCGTGCGCCGTGATGTGCAGGTGTCGACGCCGGGCAGTGCGGAGTACGTCCGCCGGACGCGCTGACGGACACTGCCTCGGCCAGCGAGGGGTCACCGTGCATACTCGCACCGAAGCCGGGTGGATTCCGGATGAGCGGGTGCGCACGGAGCGGACGTATCAAAGGGCATGTCGACATCCATGGCCAGCAGACAGGGCGACCGCCTGCCCACGAGCACCGCCAGACCGCCGGGCCGGTTCGATCGGCTCCGGCGGCACCGGCGGTGGCTGCTCGCGCTGGCGGTGGTCGCCCTGCTGGCCCAGATGGCGGTCGCGATGGTCACGGCGGCCGCGCAGCAGACGCCGACGATCGACGAGCCGGTGTACGTGGGCACGGCGGAGACCTATGTGCGGGAACACAGCCTGCGCTTCAACCCCGAGCATCCGCCGCTGGGCAAGCTCATCATCGCGACCGGACTGGTGTTCGCCCATCCGCACCTGGAGGCCCACTTCACGGGTGATCAGACGGCGCTCGGACGGCGGCTGCTGTACGAGTCGGGCAACGATCCCTGGCGGGTGATGCTGTGGGCGCGGCTGCCGGTGATCGTGCTGACGCTGCTGTTCGGTCTGGTCGTCCTCGCGTTCGCCCGTGAACTCGTCGGCGCCGTGGGCGGGTTGGTGGCGCTCGCGCTGTACGCGTTCTCGCCCGACGTCATCACCAACGGCTCGCTCGCCACACTCGACGTACCGGCGGCCGGTTTCCTGCTGACGTCGGTGTGGCTGGCGTGGCGGGCCCGGCGTCGACGGCCCCTGCTCCACCTCGCTCTCGCGGGGGCGGCGCTCGGCGCGGCGCTCGCCACCAAGATGAGCACCCTGCCGGCGGTGCCGGTGCTGCTGCTCCTGGTGTTCCTCTCCTTCTGGCAGGCACGCCGCACGCCGGGCCTGGGCCTGCGCGCGCAACCGCGGCTCGTCGGCCTGGGTGTGGCGGTGGCTGCCGGTACGGCGCTGGTGGCGCTCGCCGTCGTCTGGGCGACCTATCTGGTCGTCGACCCGCAGCTGCGCTGGACGGCTCCCGCGAACCTCCCGGCCGTGCACGGTCTGCGCGGGCTCGTCATCGACTGGCTGCCGGTGCCTCGGCCGTACCGCGACGGGATGCGCATCCAGTTCGGCTTCGAGAACGACGTGTGGACCGGCTTCCTGTTCGGACGGCTCTACCACGGCTCGCTCTGGTTCTACCTGCCGGCGGCGCTGCTGGTGAAGACACCGCTCGGCATGATCGCGCTCTGGCTCATGGGCCTCGGCGTGATGGCCGCCGTGCCCCGGCTGCGGCCCGCCGCCCCGTACGTCCTGCTCCCCCCGGCCGTCCTGCTGGCCGTGGCCATGACCGGGTCCCGGGACCTCGGCGTCAGATACGCCCTCTTCGTCCCGGTGTTCCTGGCGGTGGCGGCGGCCGGGGTCGTCGCCCTGCGCCGGCGCTGGGCCCACCTCGTCACGGCGGCGCTGGTCGGCTTCGTCGCGATCAGTTCGCTGCGCGCGTTCCCGTACTACCTGCCGTACTCCAACGAGGCGTTCGGCGGACCCTCGCAAACCCGTCTGCGGCTGCACGACTCGAACGTCGACTGGGGGCAGGACCTGGGCCGCCTGGCCGACCGTCTGTCCGAGCGGTATCCGCACGAGCGGGTCTGGCTGGTCTACAAGGGCAGTGGTGTGCCCGCCTACTACGGGATCGAGGCGGCCGATCCGCGCAAGGTGCCGCCGAGCGAGGTGCACGGACTGCTCGCCGTGTCGGACACCGCCGTCGCGAAGGCCGACGGCCGTCTGGCGGCACTGCTCGACGGCGCCACGCCCATCGACGACGTCGGCCACTCGATCACGATCTACCGTCGCGCGTGACCCCCAGGCGTCACGCGCGAGAAGCGAGCAGGTCCAGGGCCGTTCCCCAGGGGAACTCCGCGCGCAGACCGTCCTGCCCCGGCTCCCCGGAGTAGCGGTCGCCGAACCGGACACCCATCCCGCGCAGCCGCTCGACGCTCCCCCGGTACGCGGGGTGTGCCGCCAGCGCGTCGCTCACACAGGGCAGTACGGCGATCGGGACGCGGAGGCCGTACGCCTCGTTCAGCGTGCCGAGCGCGAGGGTGTCGGATATGCCGGCCGCCCACTTGTTGACGGTGTTGAAGGTGGCCGGGGCGACGGCCACCGCGTCGGGGGCCGGGAAGGGGCGCGGGTCGCCCGGGGCCCGCCAGGCGGACCTGATCGGGCGCCCGGTCTGTGCCTCGACGGCCGGCGCGTCGAAGAAGCCGAGCCCGTGCGGGGTGGCGATGACGCCGACCTCCCAACTCCGTTCCTGTGCCGTGGTGATCAGTTTGCTGACGTCCCGCGCGACACCGGCCGCGCACACGACGACGTACAGGAAGGGCTTTTCGGCGTGTTCGGTCACGTGGGAACCCTAGGGCGTGTCCGATGAATCGTGTGACAGACGGTCGTTCGGGTCGTTTTGTTCGGCGTGGGGCGGGGTGATATCTCTGACGCGGAGTGGGTGCTGCTCGAACCGCATCTGCCGAAGAGCACGGGCCGGGGCAGACGATGGAAGAGCCATCGCGTGGTAAGCAGCCAGCTGGGACCAGCGACCAGAACGTCCCATGGCTCTTGCCGACCCAGCGACCCGGGAGACCACTGACCAGCGCACGACTCAACCACAGCCTCCGGCAGATCGGGCTTCCACCCGAGCCCGGACGATGCGCGACTCTTCTCGATCTCTGCACCCAGCTGCCCGCCGAGCTGCTTCAGAGACTGCTCGGCATCAGCGCATCCGCTGCCGAACGCTGGTCAGATGGAGAGGTCCGCACCGGCTACGCAGCCGAGGTGGCCAGCCGGTCATGACCCGATTCCACACGCCCTCGGGACCGGCGGCAAAGCACTTCGTGGTGAGCGATGAACGCCGGCAGTCCTCACTCAGCCATCACCATCCTCAACTCCTCCACGCGGTCCCCACTGATCAAGGCCCGAGTAGATCAACGCAGTGCGGCCTTTGGGAAAGGCGAGACTCTCGGCCTCTCCTGAATAGATCGCCACCAACGAGTCAGTTCCTCGCCACCAGGTGTCCCTTCTCGACATCAAACCCTCGAAGGTAATCGGCGGTTGAGCCTCTGTTCGTGGCTAAGGCGACGTTCCATGGAGACAAGGCCTGGTGCGCTGACATGCCGTCATGGATCAGACGCTTTGTGGACATCGGCGTCTGCTACGACGGACGCGGGGTCCCACAGGAACGCTCGATGTACCTGCTGGGATTAGCCACCGCACACGCCACTTTCGTCGGCCTCGTTCGGGGACTGGACGTACCAGGTCAGCAGCGGGTCCACTCGACACTCTGGCGACAGGAAGATGGCGTCGCCGGGGCGGTCCCCCGACTCCGCCTCGCGTTCCCCCAAGCCGTCGAACCAGGTCTGCGGCTCGCTTGACCCTGATTGCGGACCGGCCGCCCGTACCCAGAAAACACGCCGTGCCTTCACAGACCAGCCCTTCAGCAGTCGCTTCAACATCCCTATTCAATAGGGAATTCGTCGTCCTCGGACGCCAGCGATGGTCCGACCTCATCGAGGCCTGCGCCGCGTACACGGACCGCGTCCACGGCTGGCGCAACTTCCAGTGGAGCTCCAGGCATAGGAGGTCGCCGTCATCCGGGAGAAGCTCACCGAAATCCGCAGGTTCATCACCGGAGTCGTCGCCCCGCACACGGCTCTGCAACCGAAGGGCCGGTGGATCAAGCACCTGAACACCCAGCTCGGCTCGGTCGAGTCCACGCTCGACGCGATCACCGACTACATCGACGCCTGACGAAGGAAAGTTGCCGCGGCGACGCTGCTACCCCTCCGAAACCTGGGACGACGGATGGGCGCCGATCGAACCGCTCCTGCCGCCCCCAGCATGCGAGACCCGGACGGGCGGGCGGTCGGAGAAGCACCCCCCGACGAGAGATCGTGGACGCAGGGCGTCGAGCAGCGAGCCGTACAGATCTTGCCTGCGCCCAAGATGTCGAGGACGCATCGCTCCTGGCTGAGCGTCGGGGTGGGTGGCGGTTGCCATGCGCTGTTCGAGCGGGCTGCGCTGAAACGGCGCGGCTTTCGCCCGCGAGCGGGAAGGAGGGATGCAAGAACGTCAGCGTCAAACGTCCCAGCACACAGACAAGGAGTCTGGATAACTCAGGTTGAGGAGTCCATCGAGGTGAACGTCCCGGTGCGCGCCGCCTACAACCAGTGGACCCAGATTAAGGACATCCCGCAGTTCATGGACAGCGTCGGCCACGCCCAGGCAGGTGCTGCCTCGGAAGACGCCGAGTTCCTAGTGCACGAACCCGGTGTCGACGGAACGGACCGTGAGCCCGATCTCGTAGTCGCCCGGGTAGGTCACCTCACCGAGATACTGGATCTGGTACGACTAAGGCGGCAGATCAGGCACCGAGCCCCCACCACTCGTCCGGTAGCTGCATCTCGTCGAGATCGGCGATCAGCTCGTCTGGAAGCTGGAGCGGCCCCGAGTTGTCGGCCAGCACGACAATTGCGTCGCCCACTGCCCACATGCTGGCCGCCCAGCATGATCACCTGTTCGGAGGTGAAAGAGGAGCGCCCGACCCGGCGAACGCCGGTGTGCACCGGCACGCGGGTACCGACCGGTCCAGCCGGAGCGAGCCGGCTGGACCGTTGGCCGACGAGCAGTATCTGGTACGGGCCGAACCCGCCCTTAACGATGTGGCGTTCGAAGCGGTGCAGCCGCAGCCGAATCCGGGCGCCTTCCAGCCAGCGGGCCATGCCGATCGTGCTTGCCGAGCCGTCTCGGCCAAGATCAGCTGCCGCACCCGGACATCGACCTGGACGCTGGCACTCTGATCTTCAGGAGAGTTTATGCCTGACGCCCCTAGGTCAACGTCGACTCCGCCACCAAGTCGGACAGTACATGCCACGATCGTGTCCCACCGGGAACCCATCCATGCCACGCGCCGGCTCCGGCTACCTCCAGCCGGCGCAGCTCGACAGTCAGCGGGCGATTGAGATCGCGAAGGGTGTGAATCCGGTGGACCGGATGACGTGCGGGACGAAGAGGATCGCGGCCTCTGTGGCGCGGGCGGTCTGGATCCCGCCGAGGTCGGTGATCCATTCCTTTTGCCAGCCGAGGTCGGTGAGCAGTTCGCGGACGGTCTGCTTGGCCTGCGGGTCCTCGCCGGAGAGGAACGCGGTCGGCGTCTGGGGGAGCGTGGCCGGCGAGGTCATCACCGGGAAGAGCATGGTGTTGAGCGTCTTGACGACGCGCGTTTCGGGGAGCGCTTCCTGGAGCTGTTCGGCGAGGCTCGAGCCGGGGTAGATCAGATCGGCGGGCAGTCCGTCCGGTCCGTCGGTGGTGGCGTTGGAGACGTCGACGAGGATCTTGTCCCGGAGTTCTTCGCGCAGAGCGGCGAGCCGGTCCAGCGAGCCGGCACCCGGGGTGGCGTTGATGACGATCCGGGCAGTCCGGGCGGCGTCGGCGGCGGCGCCCGGCGTGCGGTCCGCCACGGTCACTTCGTGTCCTGCCCGGGCGAGGGCTGCGGCCAGGTTGCCGCCGACGCGGCCGTTTCCGAGAACTGCGATCGTGGTCATGATGATCTGGTCCTTCCGTGCGTGCGGGTTGTGGTGCGCGGTCAGCGCGAGAGCGTGGATACGGCCTCGGCGTGGACGCCGGGCGCGGCAGCCAGGAAGCTCTGGCTCTGTGGGGTCCAGGGGCGGCCCTCGGCGTCGGAGATCCGTCCGCCGGCCTCGGTGACGAGCAGCGCTCCGGGAAGCAGGTCCGCGCGGGCGCCGGCGAACTGCCAGAAGGCGTCGATCCGGCCGGCGGCCACGTTCAGCAGGTGCAGGGTCGCGGGCACGGCGGCGCGGACGACGAGCGCGTCGAAGAGCATCGCGGTGATCGAGGAGCCGACGCGCCGCACGACCTTTTCGTCCTCGTCCGGCCGGGCCTGGCTGGTGGCCACGATGCTCAGGCCGAGGTCCGCGGTCTGGGAGACGTGCAGCGGCCGGCCGTCGAGGTGGGCGCCCGCGCCGGTGAGCGCGGTGTAGGTCTCGCCGGTCAACGGCAGGTGGACCGCGGTGAGCACCGGCTGGTTCTCACGCACGAGGGTGGCGGTCACCGCCCACTCCGGCAGGGCGTGCAGGTGGTTGACGTTGCCTTCGGCCGGATCCACGACCCACCATTCGCCGGGCGGCAGCGCCCCGCCGTCCAGTTCGTCCTCCACCCAGCCGGCGTCCGGGCGCAGGCGCGTGAGGCGGGGGCGCAGGATATCGAGGGCCGTGTCGTCGTTGGCGGCGAGCGCGCGCATCAGCTCTTCGCGGGTCTGGTAGCGGACCACCTCGCCGAAGCGCTCGCGCAGCGCCGAACCCGCCTCACGCACGGCGATCGCGGTCTGGGCGAGCAGGTCGGCGTCGGAGGCGGCGACGTCAGTGGTCTGAAGCGTTTCGGACATGGTGGTATTCCCGTCTGAGGAGCGGTGCTGAGGCCGGTCGAGGGCCGAACTGCGCGTTACTTCTTGCGCTTTCGCCTCAACGGTATGCAGCCCCGCAATTAACTTCAAATGCATGTCAGGCACGGCTAGGATTACTCACATGCAATTGGATTTGAACCTGCTCGCCGCGCTCGACGCGCTGCTGGAGGAGGGCAGTGTGGCCGGGGCGGCGGCGCGCCTGCATGTCACCGCCCCCGCGATGAGCCGGAGTCTGGGCCGGATTCGGCGCACGACCGGGGATCAGATCCTGGTGCGCACCGGCCGCACGATGACCCCGACGCCGTATGCGATCGCCGTCCGGGAACAGGTGCATGAGCTGCTGCACCAGGTCCAGGGGGTGCTGGCACCGAGCCGTGAACTCGATCTGGCAACGTTGGAGCGCACTTTCACACTCCGGTGGCACGATTCCCTGGTCGCCTTGAGCGGCCCCGCACTGCTCGCGGCCGTGCGCGGACAGGCGCCGGGCGTGCGATTGCGCTTCGTCGCGGAATCGAGCATCGACACCCCCGAGTTGCGGCGCGGCGAGGTCGACCTGGAGGCGAACGCCAACCGCCCGAGCGCACCGGACATCCGTGCCGAGAACGTGGGCGAGACCCGCCTCGTCATCGTCGTGAGGCAGGGGCACCCCCTCACCCGCGTCAGGACCGTCACCGCAAAGCGGTACGCCGCCGCTGAGCACGTCACCGTCTCGCGACGTGGAAACCTCAGCAATGCCCTCGACGACGCCCTCGCGCGGCTCGGCCTCACCCGCCGCGTGGTGGCGACCGCGCCCACGGAAGCGGCCGCGCTGGAGTTCGCGCGCGGCTCCGATATCCTGATCAGCGTCCCCGAAGCCACCACGCGGTCAGCGGTCGCCGACCTCGGCCTGGTCGTGCTCCCGCTCCCGCTCGAACTGCCGTCGGCACCGATATACCTGTCGTGGCATCAGCGCTACGACACCGACCACGCCCACGCCTGGCTGCGCGGGCTGGCGCGAACCGCGCTGGCCATGTGCGGAGCGTCGTAGTCGGCGCCGTCCGGCCGCTTCACCCATACGTCCATGGTCCACGCGACCACCACGGCGATCTGCTTGAACGTCAGCAGCGGCTTGTCCGTGCGGGTGCTGGCCGTGGAGGCGGCCAGACCGACGCCTGCGGCTCACAATCGCGGATCGCCGGTGTGCAGATCAATCTCACCGGGATTTCCTGTACCTCAACTACTCACGCCCCGATCCCGGAGCCGAGGGACCATAGGGTGAACACAACGGTCGTCGGCACCTCGCAGGCCGCGGAACACGTGGCGGGACTCGCCGCCTACCTGCTCTCCACGTCGAAGGATCTGACCCCCGCGACCGTCGGAGAGGCCATCACCATTCTGGCTGTCCCCGACCGCCTGCTCGATCTGCCAGTGGGCAGCCGAACCTGCTGGCGTTCAACAACGCGTCGACCGGCTGACCATCTCCCTACAGAGGGCACGTCGATCGTCGGCTCCGCCGACTACGCCGCCGCCTTCGCCCTCGACGCCCAGCAGCGCTTGCAGACGCCGACGACCACGGACGATCTCGCGACGGACGCGGCGTCGCAGGACCTGGCGGACCGCATCGCCCACTTCGCCGGCGCCGGACTCTTGGACACGGACAACCCACGCCTGGCCGCCGACCACTTCAGCGCCCTGACCGTCCTGCTGGCCTACGAACGGCAACCGATCCCCGCCACCGCCGACCCGGAAAAGGTCCGCCAGACCATGGCCGACGGAGCCCACGCGTTCATCCGCGCGTACGCCACGCGCTAGGAACGGGCTCCGTACCCGCGTGAGGACGGAGTCGGGAACGCGCTGGGCGGGACGCCACTTCTGGATGTCTCCGAACCGGGTCTGTTCTCGTATGACTGCGGCGAGGCGGCGTGCGTCTTGATCGTGACGGCGGACTCCGCGATTCCCGGCTCCATACCCGGGTCAACGCCGCCGCCCCCAAGACGACGCGGTCACCGGGCCGGGCTCGCTCGTTTGACCCAGATAGGTGAGTCAGCGCCGCGTATCGCCGGGCGCGAGGAGGCTGGTCAGCTCCGAGATCACCTCGGGAGAGGGCTTGAAGTAGCGGATCGACTTCCCCCGGGGCTGGTCGCCGAGCTGGCCCAAAAGCAGATACGACGAGGCGTCCGCCGATCCGTGCAAGCCCTGGCGGGTCGTTTCGGGGAATCGCGTTGCGTCGGGGGTTCGGCGCGCGGAGGCCGGCGTCGGGGTGTGGAGTTCCCCGACGAACCCTCAGTTGACGCTGACCCTCGCACGGGTCCTGCACCTGCACGGCATCCCCGCGACCATCTACGAAGCCGAGATATCGGCGGACGCCCGCACGCAGGGCGGTCAGCTCGACATACACGAGTACAACGGGCAGCTCGCCCTCGAAGCGGCCGGCCTCACCGACGAGTTCCGCGCGATCATCCACGAAGGCGGCGAGGCCCTGCGCGTGCTCGACCAGCACGGCGCGGTACTGCTCGACCAGCCCGACGACGGCACGGGCGGTCGCCCTGAGGTGCTCCGCGGAGACCTGCGTCGGATTCTGATCAACTCGCTGCCCGACGAGATGATCCAGTGGGGACACAAGGTCACCAGTGTCCGCCCCCTCGGAGACGGCAGACACGGGCTGACCTTCGCCGACGGGCCAACCGTGACGACCGGCCTCCTCGTCGGCGCGGACGGCGCCTGGTCGAGGATCCGGCCGCTGCTCTCCGACGCGAAGCCCGAGTACGTCGGCACGTCGTTCATCGAGACCTACCTGTACGACGCCGACCAGCGCCACGCCGCAGCGGCCAAGGCCGCCGGCGACGGTTCCCTGTTCGCCGTCACAGCCGGCAAGGGGATCCTTGGCCACCGAGAGGCCGACGCCGTTCTTCACACCTACGTCGCGCTCAACAAGCCGCAGGACTGGATCACCGCCACCCTCGCCAGCCCCGAAACGGCGGCGGCCCAGGTCGCGGCAGAATTCACCGGATGGGCGCCTGAACTCACCGCACTCATCACTGACGGGGAAACCGCCCTCGCCCCGCGCCCGATCAACGCCCTGCCGATCGGCCACCGCTGGGATCGCGTCCCCGGAGTGACGCTGCTGGGCGACGCCGCCCACCTCATGTCACCGTTCGCCGGGGAGGGCGCCAACCTCGCCATGTTCGACGGCGCCGAACTCGGCAAAGCCATCGCCGCACATCCCGACGACATCGAAGCCGCCCTTGCGGAGTACGAGCAGGCCCTTTTCCCCCGCAGTGCCCAGTTCGCCGCCGAATCCGACAAGAATCACCAGCTCATCTTCGGCGACAACGCCCCCGCCAGCCTGCTCGACCTGCTCATCGGCCAGGAGTCGACCGAGTGAGCGAGATCGCCGGAGGGGAGAGGGAGTTAACGAGCCGAAGTCAGTAGTCTGCTTACGCCGGGCGACGCGCGTCGGTGACGTAGGCCGCCGGTCCGCCCGTCGATCTGGTTTCCGCGTTCGCGTTACCGGTGCCTTCACTGGTGATCTGCGAGTTGCTCGGGGTGCCGTTCGCCGACCGGGCCGAGTTCGGTGCGCGCAGCAACCGGTTCTTCGACAGGACCATGTCCCCGCAGGAACGGCTGCGGTTGGACGCCGAAGCTGACGCTTACATGCACACCCTGGTCGCACGGCATCGGGAAAAGCCAGGGGACGACCTGCTGAGTCTCTTGATCCGCGAGCACGGCACGGGTGCGCTTTCCGACGAAGAGCTGGTCGGCCTGGCGGACCTGCTGCTGATCGCCGGCCACGAGACCACTGCGAACGTGATCTCACT
>NZ_JAGXJM010000249.1:0-288 GCF_019091445.1 Streptomyces sp. GbtcB7 | reverse complement strand
GATGCTGGGGTGCAACAGAAGGCAGGTTCGAGCAGGGCAGGGATGGGGGCACGTGCGTGCAGCAGATTGCTTCGAGGTCGCGGGCACTGCAGCAGCGACCGCATCATTGCAATGCCAGTCTGCGCCTCGTCGAATCGAAGTCGCTTGCTCGCTAGTACTAGGCAGGAAGCAGCACAAAGTGCAGCGAGAGATGCTCGGACTACGCCCGTGTTCATTGCATCGTGTCAGATATTTCGACCGCTCAACGGTCGCTTTCAACCTCGCAAGCGCGGAGGGCAGTGGAATTGG
>NZ_JAGXJM010000248.1:0-288 GCF_019091445.1 Streptomyces sp. GbtcB7 | reverse complement strand
GAAGCCCCCCAGGGCCACCCGCCCGCATCTGGTCAGCAAGTGCGCGTCCGCCTCCAGGCAGGTCAGGCACACGCAGCGCACGGGCACGGGCACGCACCGGACGTCCCGCACCTGGTACACCACAGAGCGGTACCAGAGCTGCAAGAAGGTCCACAGCGGCACCGAGACATACACCCGGCCCCCTCGGTCGCAGCGGTGGTGCGTGGGCCTGGACGACGCCGACGGCGACACCGCCAGGGACGACGTCTGGTACCAGGTCGCCCGGGCCACCTACGACGAAGCCCATGG
>NZ_JAGXJM010000247.1:0-288 GCF_019091445.1 Streptomyces sp. GbtcB7 | reverse complement strand
GGCCCGCGCGGCGAAGACAGCGGGCGTGGTGTTCCGGGCGGTCGTCGCGGACTGCGCCTACGGCGACCACAACACCTCCCGCGCTGAACTGTCCGACGCCCGCCTGCCGTTCGTGATGGCCCTCAAACGCGGCCATGGCACCTGGCAGTACAAAAACGCCTTCCTGACCCGTCGATGCCGCCCGCGAACTGGCCTGGCACGGCCCCGACCGGAGCGGCGACTGGCAGCTGGTGACCCGCAACTTCCGTGACGGACGCACCGCGACCTGGTGGGCCGCCGATGCCCAGC
>NZ_JAGXJM010000246.1:0-289 GCF_019091445.1 Streptomyces sp. GbtcB7 | reverse complement strand
GGATGCCGCTACCTCGCCCGACGCTACCGCGCTGCGGCGGGCGGGTTCGTCGTCGTCGGGGGGGTCTGGCGTATGGACGACGCCGTCGCGGCCCTCCACGATTCCCGCTGAGCGACGAATCAGACGATCGCGGCCATCGCTTCGCGCTCCTCGACGGGGTGAAGCGCGGTGCGACCGGTCACCTCCGGCCACACGCGTGCCAGGACGGCGACCGCCTGACGGATCTGCTCCGACGGTGCGGTGAAGGGCAGGCGCAGGTGTCCGTCGTAGCCGCCGTCCACCGAGAAGC
>NZ_JAGXJM010000245.1:0-289 GCF_019091445.1 Streptomyces sp. GbtcB7 | reverse complement strand
CGAGTGCCTGGGCTGTGGGTGTGCGGTGCCGGTCGTCGGCGACGGGACCCATCGCGACGACGTGCGTGACCAGATCGGGACGCTGCACGGCGAGTTCGATCACCCACTGGCTGCCCATCGAGTGGCCGACCGCGACGACCGGCGGGAGTTCGTGGTGTGCGAGAAGGCGGGCGATCGCGGCGGCCATCGCCGGGACGTCGGGCTCCCGCGGGGGCTGAGGGAGCCCGCCGAACCCGGGCAGATCGACCGAGACGGCGGCGTGGTCGGGCGCCCGCTCGGCGTGGAGGCG
>NZ_JAGXJM010000244.1:0-290 GCF_019091445.1 Streptomyces sp. GbtcB7 | reverse complement strand
CCTCGAGCAGCGCTTCGACCTCCCGCCCGGCACGCTCGACGGCGCGACGTTCGAGGTCCGCCCCGTCCCCGGCACGAACTTCGTCACCCACGACACCTCCCGCCCCGGCAACTGACGCCGACCGCGAGCCGACGCCACCGGCATCCATCCCCTGCCGATGACCACCGTTCCCGTCGGGTCGAGGCGTCGCAGATGGGCGCGCGGCGGGCGGGGAGGCGACCATCTGCGACGCCTCGCGAGCGCGGCGGAATGGGGCCTTCTCCCCATCGCCGTCGGGGTGACCGCTCGCT
>NZ_JAGXJM010000243.1:0-290 GCF_019091445.1 Streptomyces sp. GbtcB7 | reverse complement strand
GCCCTCCAAAATATTCTCGTGGCAAGGAGCTCGGGAGCGGACAAAATAAGAAGAATTCCCACAAAGGGCCAAGCCCGAAAGGCAAGGCCTCGAAACCTGGCGGATGTTTCTTCTGTGGAGGGCCGCACATGGTAAGGGAGTGCCCACAAAAGCAGGTACTCAATGCTTTAACAGCTTCCATTCATCCCCCCAAATTGGACAAGGGCAAAGCTGTCGCTCTTAGTTCGAGTAGTTCAGAATCTAGTAGTGACGATGAGGAGTCACAAGGACCCCAGATAGGAGTAATGCGT
>NZ_JAGXJM010000242.1:0-291 GCF_019091445.1 Streptomyces sp. GbtcB7 | reverse complement strand
CCCCAGGGGGCCGCGACACCGAACAGGCCCACCCGGGAGAGGGGTTTGCGCCCGATGCGGGCCGGGAACGCCGCGGCCGGGGCGAAGTCCTTGACCTGGGCGGCGATACGCACCGGGAAGCCGGCCGCGACGAAGGTGGTCAGCGGCCCGACGCCGCTGCGGCCGGCGGCCAGGCCCCGCCAGGTGGTGCCGGCGTCGTTGCCCCGCGGGGTGAGGGCGCCGACGCCGGGGATGGCTACTCGGGGCATCCCACCGGCCCCCCCCCCCGCCGCTGGTGCGCCATGCGGCGGG
>NZ_JAGXJM010000241.1:0-292 GCF_019091445.1 Streptomyces sp. GbtcB7 | reverse complement strand
CTAGGACGTCCTAGGAAATTCGAAGCATGGACGCTGCCGCCATCGAAGAGGGCCGCCGCCGCTGGCAGGCCCGGTACGACACCTCGCGCAAGCGTGAGGCCGCCTTCACCACGCTCTCCGGTGATCCGGTGGAGCCGGTGTACGGGCCACGGCCGGGGGACAGGTACGACGCCTTCGAGCGGATCGGCTGGCCCGGCGAGTACCCCTTGACCCGCGGCCTGTACCCGAGCGGCTACCGAGGGCGTACGTGGACGATCCGCCAGTTCGCCGGGTTCGGGAACGCGGAGCAGAC
>NZ_JAGXJM010000240.1:0-292 GCF_019091445.1 Streptomyces sp. GbtcB7 | reverse complement strand
ACACCACTCTCCGGACTCTTCGGCGTTGATGCGCGCGTGCTCGAGTTGAGCGGGAGCACGGCGGCGGAGTTGGCGCTCATGGCGGAGCGGTTCGAGCTCGCCTGGATCGCGTGAAGGACGGCTCCAGCGGCGACGGAGTCTCCAAACCTCTTCGTAAGACGCGGTAACGGCTCGTCACGGAACGTCCCGCACCGGATGGGCCGGTGCCCCGCGGGTTAGGAATGTGTCTCACCCACACACCCACAGCTCGCACGAAGGAACGCCGCACCATGTCCGACCAGCCCCAGCACCC
>NZ_JAGXJM010000024.1:0-203834 GCF_019091445.1 Streptomyces sp. GbtcB7 | reverse complement strand
CATCGTCCTGGTGGACGCCGGGTATCTGCTCGGGGCTGCTGCCAGTCTCCTCGCCGGGGAGCCTTCGCGATCCCGGATCACCGTCGACCACGCCGCCCTCATCCAGGGCCTGCGCGAGCGCGCCGAGTCCGACACGGAGCGGCCCCTGCTGCGCATCTACTGGTTCGACGGCGCCCCCGACCGCGTACCGCAACCGGAGCACCGCCGGCTGCGCGTGATGCCACGGGTCACGGTGCGCCTCGGCGCGCTGACCCGCAGCGACGGACGGTGGGCGCAGAAGGGCGTCGACGCCGCCATGCACGCCGAGCTGACCGAGCTGGCTCGCAACCGCGCCTGCTCCGACGTGGTCCTGGTGACCGGCGACGGGGACCTGCTGCCGGGCATGATGGCCGCCAAGGAGCACGGCGTCGCCGTACACCTGTGGGCCGTGCAGGCCGCGGACGGCGACTACAACCAGTCCGAGGACCTGGTCGCCGAGGCCGACGAGCGCCGGGTGCTGGACCGGGCGTGGATCACCAAGGCCGTACGGGCCAAGGACCTCGGCGGGATCTGTGCGCCGCAGCCCGTGCCGCGCCCCGAGATCGCCGCGATCCTCTCCGCGCCGTTGCCCGACTCGTCGCTCGCCGGTGCGGCCGAGCGGCCCTCCGAGGCCGCGGAGCACAGCCCCGTCGCCGAGTCGCAGAACGGGGCCGAGGAGCGGGTTCCCGCCCCCAAGGGCGTGCCCACGCCGAAGGACCTCGCCGCACTGCGCGCACCGGGCGTCCAGGCCCCCCAGCACCCCGCGAGCGCGACGCTGCGGTGGTCGTCCGACAAGGGGTGGATCGAACGCCCCGGGGGCGCCACGGAGTCCACGGAGGCCGCCGCGCTGCCCACGCTCGCCCAGCTCACCTCCGCCGAGCAGCGCTGGGCCGACCGCGAGGAGGACATCACCACGGTCGGCGGCGATCCGTACGAGGTGGGGCAGGTCTTCGCGCGCCGCTGGATGGAGCGGCTCACCGACCCGAGCCATCTGCAGAAGCTGTCCACGATGTACCCGCGGGTACCGCACCGGGTGGACGGCGAGCTGCTGCGTTACGCCGCGCGCTTCGGGCTGCTCGCCCACAAGGACGACCAGATCGACGAGCACGACCGGTATGCGATCAGGGCGGGGTTCTGGCGGGAGATCGATGTGCGTACGGCGGCGGAGCATGCCCCTGCCGGGGAGTGAGTCGGGGGAGCGGTTGGACCCCGGGTGCGCTGCTTGGGTGCGGGTGGGTGGGGGCGCTTCTTCGACGCGCCAGACCTTTGAGACCCGGGCCAGGACGGCTCGTGGACCGGCTGAGGCGAGGGCCCCGGGCGCATAACGGGGCATCGGACCCCGTAGGCTCGTCCTTCGTGAGTACGCGCACGGCACAGGCAGTCCGGAACGGGCACAGGGGCGATGTCGTGTGCTCGGTGCGCGCGCTGACCAAGACCTACCCGGCGGTCCGCGGACGCCGTGGCAGCCCCGGTACGCCCGAGGTGCGGGCCACCGACGGGGTACGGCTGGACATCCGGCGTGGCGAGATCTTCGGCCTGCTCGGGCCGAACGGCGCCGGGAAGTCCACCCTCGTACGCCAGCTGACCGGGCTCATGCGCCCCGACAGCGGCAGTGTCGAGATCCTCGGGCACGACATCGTGCGTCACCCCGAGCGGGCGGCGCGCATCCTCGCCTACCTCGGACAGGAGTCCACCGCCCTCGACGAGCTGACCGTGTCGCTGGCCGCCGAGACGACCGGGCGGCTGCGCGGGCTCGAACTGCGCGAGGCGCGGGCCGAGCGGGACGCCGTGCTCGACGAGCTGGGCCTCACCCCGATCGCCTCCCGCCCCCTGAAGAAGCTGTCCGGCGGCCAGCGGCGGCTGGCCTGCTTCGCCGCCGCGCTGGTAGGGCGGCGGCCGCTGCTCGTCCTCGACGAGCCGACCACCGGCATGGACCCCGTGGCTCGGCGGGCGGTGTGGTCCGCCGTCGACCGGCGCCGGGCCGAGCACGGCGCGACCGTGCTGCTGGTCACCCACAACGTCATCGAGGCCGAGACCGTGCTCGACCGGGTCGCCGTCCTCGACCGGGGCCGCGTCATCGCCTGCGACACGCCGGCCGGGCTGAAGGAGCGGGTCGCGGGCGAGGTGCGGGTCGAACTCGTCTGGCGCGAGAGCGCCCCGCTGGACGTGCCCGAGGTCGCCGCGCTGCGCGCCCGGGCCGTCGAGTCGGGCCGCCGCTGGACTCTGCGGCTCGCCCCGGAGGAGGCCCGCGCGGCCGTCGCCACGGTCACCGGAGGCGCCGCGTTCGCCGCGCTCGACGACTTCACGCTGGCCACGCCGAGCCTGGAGGACGTGTACCTCGCGCTCGGCGGCAATGCGCAGGGGTTGGTGAAGGCGTGAGCGCGCGGGGTCTGGAATCCGTAGGGGAGTCTGTACGGACGGGGAGGGGCGTCGTGGGTGTGGGAATCGGCGTGGGAAGCGGCGTGGGAATCGGCGTCGGAAACAGGACGGCTGCCGGAGTGAAGAGGAGCAGCTCGACGTGAGTGTCGTACCCGCTGAGGCGCTGCCGGGCAGTGCGCTGTCCGTGGCCGAGGACGCCGGTGACGCCGCCGAACTCGGGCCGCGGGCGCGGCTGTGGCCCTCCCTCGCCGCCATGTACCGGGCCCAGCTCTCCCGCGCGCGCGTGGCGCGGATTCCGCTGCTGTTCGTCGCCACGGTCCAGTCCGTCGGCATCATGGTCATGATGCGAGGCGTGGTGGACGGCGGCGGCGAGGCCCGGTCCATCGTGGCCGGGGCGTCGGTCCTGGTCGTCGCCTTCGTCGGGCTCAACCTGCTGGCCCAGTACTTCGGACAGCTGCGGGCCGGCGGCGGGCTCGACCACTACGCGACCCTGCCGGTGCCGCCGGCCGCCGTCGTGCTCGGTGCCGCGGGCGCGTACGCCTCCTTCACCGTGCCCGGGACCGTGGTCACCGCCGTCGTCGGCTGCGTCCTCTTCGGGCTGCCGATGGCGCATCTGTGGGTGCTCCTCGCGGTGATCCCGCTCGCGGGCGCCGCGCTCGCCGGGCTCGGGGCGGCGCTCGGACTGCTTGCGCCTCGGCCCGAACTCGCCACGCTGCTCGGACAGTTGGGGATGTCGGCGGCGCTGTTGCTCGGGGTGCTGCCGGCGGACCGGCTGCCTACGGTGGTGCAGTACGGCCGTGATCTGCTGCCCTCCACCTACGGCGTCGAGGCCTTCGCGCGGAGCTTCGGGGCGCACCCCGACTGGGCCTTCGTCGTCGGTGACCTCGCCGTCTGCGCGGGTGTCGGGGTGGCCTCGCTGGCGGTGGCGACCTGGGCGTACCGCCGGGCGGCCGTCCGGTGACGCGGCTGACAGCCGGGCCTGGCACGATGTCAGTGTGACCGCACCGCTGACTCCGCCTCCGCCGCCGCATCAACCGCCCTCCGACGACGCCCATGCCTGGCAGGCTCCGCCCGCCGGGGGTGTCGCGGGGACCGTCGGGTACGAACAGGACGGGCCCGGGATGAAGATCGAATTGCGGGACGCCGCCGTCGTCACGGTGGCGATGGTGGTCGCGGGCGTGCTGCTCGGTGTGCTGTGGTGGTGGCTGGCGCCGCATGTGCCGCTGATCGCGGACGACAGCGCGGTGTATCTGAAGGACACCGAGGGTGAGCAGGCCATCGGGGTCGACGGGACGTTCACGCTGCTCGCGCTGGCGTTCGGTGCGGTCAGTGCGGTGGTGGTGTTTCTGGTGCGGCGGCGTGGGGGTGTGCCGCTCGTTGTCGCGCTGGCGGTGGGGGGTCTGCTCGGGTCGCTGCTCGCCTGGCGGGTCGGGATCTGGCTCGGGCCGACGCAGAACGTGGTCGCCCACGCCAAGGCTGTGGGCAAGGGGGTGACGTTCTCCGCGCCGTTGAAGCTCGGGGCGAAGGGGGCGTTGCTGGCGTGGTCCCTGGCGGGGCTGGTGGTTCATCTCGGCCTGACCGCGTTGTTCGGTCCCCGGGACCCGGATCCCTACGCGAGCCCGTACGGGGCTCCGACCCCACCGCAGCCTCCGACGGTCTGAACCGCCTTTCCTCGCCCCCGCCGCCCCTACCCGTCCCATCCCCAGGGGCTCCGCCCCTTCAACCCCGCCAGGGGCGCTGCGCCCCCTGGACCCCCGCATCGCCCGAAGGGCTCGTCCTCAAACGCCGGACGGGCTGAAAGATGCGGGCCGGCCGGGGCATCGGGGTTCGGCCTCGTTCTCAGACGCCGGACGGGCTGGACATACGGGCTGGCTGGGGGATCGGCCTCCGGGCTCGTCCTCCGCTGCCGGACGGGCCGGAGATGCGGGGCGAAGCCCCGCCCCAGGGGCGCGGGGTACTGCGCGCTCAGCGCCCGCCGGCCGTCAGTCGAGCGACTTCGGGGGGCCGGGCGCGTGGGTCATGGAGGTCGGTGGCCGTGGTTCGAGCGGCCCTTCTTCGTGCGCCACTTGCGTTTGCGGGTTCGTTTCGACATGCCTCTCGTGCTTAACGCAGGACGACGCATCCGTCGAGGGGTCACGCACGGGCGACCGGCGCGGACACCGCTTCCGTGAGGTGCGCCAAGTCGTCGGGGGCGAGCTCCACCTCAAGGCCCCGGCGGCCTGCCGAGACGCAGATCGTGGCGTGGTGGTGGGCCGAGGCGTCCAGGACCGTACGGAGTCTCTTGCGCTGGCCCAGGGGGGAGATGCCGCCGCGGACATAGCCCGTGGTGCGCTCGGCGGCCGCCGGGTCGGCCATGGCGGCGCGCTTGCCGCCCACCGCCGTGGCCAGGGCCTTCAGGTCCAGGGAGCCCGCGACGGGGACCACGGCGACCACGAGGGAGCCGTCCACGTCCGCGACCAGGGTCTTGAAGACGCGGTCGGGGGAGACGCCCATCGCCTCGGCGGCCTCCTCGCCGTAGGAGGGGTGCGCCGGGTCGTGCTCGTAGGCGTGGACCGTGTACGCGACGCCCGCCGCCGTCAGGGCCACCGTCGCGGGCGTACCCCCGGACTGCTGCTGCTTCTTCGACTTCTTCGCCAAGGTGTCGAGGCCTTCAGTTGAGACTTGTCGGGTTGCGCGTCAGTTCCGCCGCAGGCAACGACGGCAGATTACGGATGATGGCGGTCTCGGCGCGCAGGAGTTTCAGCTCTTCGTGCAGGCGGGTGGCCGTGTCGGGAGCCTGGAGCAGCTTCTGCTTGGCCGGGATGTCGAGCATCACGGCGGCCGCCACCAGGTAGGAGACCACCGCCGGGTCGTCCGGCAGGTCCGCACCGGTGGACAGTGAGCGTTCGCGGGCGCCCGCCAGCCGCTTCTGGTACTGGCGGAAGGCCCGCAGGACGCCCTCGGCGAGCGCGCCCGCCTCCTCGCCGGGTTCCTCCGGAAGTTCCTCCAGTTCGGCCGTCAGGAACGCGCCGGAGGCGTCCACCGACAGGAGCCGTACCCGCGTGGTGCCGGTGGCCAGTACCTCGAAACTGCCGTCGGCGCGCTCCCGGATGGTGGCCGCGTCCGCGACACAGCCCACCTCGTGGAAGGCCTTGAGCGGGTCGTCGCCGAACCCGGCCGCGGGACCGCGCTGCGGCAGCGCCGTCTGGTCCGGCATGCCGGGTGCGGTGCGCGCGACCTCGTAGCCGTCGCGGATGGCGACGACGGCGAACCGGCGCGGTTCGTGCTCGGGGGTCTTCAGCAGTTCGCGCATCATGGCGCGATAGCGCTCCTCGAAAATGTTCAGGGGAAGCACGAGACCCGGGAACAGTACCGAGTTCAGGGGGAAGAGCGGGAGCCGGACGGTGGTCACGACGCGAAAGCCTAATGGTCTCCGGAGCGAGCACGTCCGCCGTGCTCACTCCGTGGATGGAGGGGGATGTTCGAGGCGACCTCCAGGCGGACTCCGTCGCGCAGTTCCAGGAACTGGCCCAGCGGGTCGTCGGAGACCCGGTCCCAGGGGAACGAGGTCGCGTACGGGCCGATCATGCGGAGCTGGTCCAGGGCGTCCTGCCAGCGCTCCAGCCTGATCAGGACGTAGGTGAGGAGGTTGCGCACCTCCGCGGGCCACGGGTCGGCGGGCGCGTAGGCCGCCGAGACCGCGATCGCGAGGTCGGCGGCCTCGTCGAGCCGCTCACGCGGGATGACGGCCCGGCCGCCCTCGGTCAGATAGGCGAAGGCCGCGCGCACCGGAAGCGCCTGTACGAGTGAGCCCGGCAGCGCGTCCTGAGCGGCCCGCTCGGCGAAGTCGAAGCACTCGCGGTGCGAGCCGTACCAGGCGGCCGACAGGTACTTCAGGGCGGCCACATGGCAGCCGTAGTGGTGCGGGGAGCGGCGTACGGCCTCGGCCCACAGCTTCTCGAACTCGGTGTGCCCGGCGTTGGTGCCACGGGCGTGGTCGAGCGCGATCCGCCAGGGCACCGGGTCGCGCGGGTCGCCCTCGGCGGCGGCGGCGATCAGCGGGCCGACCTCGCGCAGCAGTTCGGCGCGGGCGGGCGACTCCCACCAGCGGCGTACCGCGAGCTCGGCCTTGACCAGGAGCGCGTCCGGGTCGTGCGGGGACTCGCTCTGCCAGGTCTGGAGCCATTCGTCGCGGGTGCGCGCGAAGGCGGCGAGGCGCCTCGCGTAGCGGTCGCGGTTCTCCCACTCGGCGGCCTCGCGGGTGGCGGCGAGCAGTTTCGCCGCGATGTCGTACTCACCGCGGGCCGCCGCGACGAGGGCCGGGCCGAGCCGTTCGTCCGGGGCGTCCAGCAGTACCTCGTCGTCGGCGGGCAGTCCGGCGGCGAGGCGCGAAGTGTTCTTGACCATCCGGGCCGTACGGATGAACGCGCGCAGCAGTGCCATGGTGTCGACCATTGAAAGCCGCAGGTCGGAGCTGTACCAGAGGGTGCGCGGTGACACTTTCGTAACCCTCGTTTGGTTGTATGTCAGATGGTCAAGGGTGGGTAAAAAGTGACTGTTGTTCTACTATTGAACACCTGTCAACAGTATGGCCGGATGCCGCCCCACCAGGCCTCATCAGGCCCCTCAGCTGCGGCGCAGCAGCCGCGTCGCCCCCGCCGCCACCGTCGTCGCCAGGATCCAGCCCAGGAGGATCACCACCGCGGCCAGCCACTGCCAGGCGCCGCGCAGCTGCCAGACGTCCGCCTGGCCGAGGTCGATCACCGGCAGCAGCAGGTCGAGGGCGAACAGCGCGGCGTTCCACGGCGGATGCCCGCCGTTCGCCGGGGTGTGGGTCGCGTGCGAGAAGGCGATCGAGGACGCCGCCCAGAGCACCGCCATCCACAGGGCGGCCCGGCCGGGCCGGTACCCGTAGGCGACCGTCCAGTCCTGCGCGTACCCCCACAGTTTGGCCGCGAGCGGCAGGGTCTCGCGGCGGCGGCGCTGCTTGGCGAGCAGCACCTCGCGCGCGTCCTCGTCCTCCCCGGAGTCACGCAGCACGGTGGCCAGCCGCTCGTACGGCTCCGGGCTGTACTCCGCGGTCGCCGCCGCCACCCACTCCAGGCGCCGGGTCAGCGGGAAGCCTCCCTGCGGTACGAGGTTCTCGTAACTGAAGCCGCCCATGTGGAGGTTGCCCGGGCCTGGCCAGCTGTCGGCCCGGTCGACGAGATTGACGATCCGCGCGCCCGACAGGACCACCTTGCCCCGCTCGGGGCGCTCCCCGAGGAAGCGCAGCTCGGGCGTCTGCACCCGCAGCAGGGACAGCTCCTGGTCGTCGTCGAAGGTGAAACGGGCCTGCTCGAAGTCGAGGGCGTCCCCGAACCGTCCGTCGTCGAGGCGGATCCCGCCCTGGCACTCGAAGCGCTGCACCAGCGTCCCGCGCGCCGGGGTGGTGCCGCTGGTCAGCAGGGGATTGCCGAGGCCTGCGGGGGTCATGTAGAGCGTGCGGTTGACGGTCAGCTGGGGAGCGTTCAGGGCGAGCCGCGAGTACGGGTTGTTCAGCTTGCTGCCGCGCAGGCTGAGCGAGACACCGACGGTGGCGCCGCGCAGGCTCAGCTCGCCGTGCGACTCCAGCATCTCGGCCTGCAGGTCCTGCCCCACGGTCATGCCGTCGCCGGTGAGCGAGCGGCCGCGCCGGTCCCGGTAGACCACAGCCTGGTTGAGCAGCAGATCCGTACCGATGTGCGCGTCGGTCAGCCGCACCCCGTTGTGGAAGCGGCAGCGGGGCAGATGCAGATCGCCCTCGGTGTGCACCCGGGCCGCCTCCAGGCGCGGCACCGAGCAGTTGACCAGACGTACGGTCGTGAAGTGCGCCTCCGGCAGCAGGATCTCCTTCTCGAACCGGCAGCCCTTCAGCTCGACGTACGGCACCACCGTGCCACCCGCGAGATCGAGAACGTCCGTGATCCGCACGCCGGTCAGCTTCAGGGAGGCGACCCGGCCCTGGAGGGCGGGCGGCCCGTCGAGCAGCAGCCATGCCACGATCCGGGCCCGGACACTGCGCTCGGGCCCCCAGGGATGGCCGCCGTGCGAGTCGTCCACGGTCATGTCCCCGCTGCGCAGGTCGTACACGCTGCCGTTGCGGAAGGCCTGCCACATCCCGGCCTCGGCGGCGGTCAACTCGTCCGGCAGGTCCCCACCGCGGATGCCGGCACCCTCGGTCACGTCACGCCCCTCCCTCCCCAGCTACTCGCGGGTTTCGTACAGCCGTTCATGCCCGCTGTGTGACGGGCCGAACGCTATTGGTGACGGAGATCTCCAGGGGGAGCCTGGGACGGCTTGTATCAGCCATTGATACAGGCGTCCGGCGCCTTATCGCCGTCTGAGAGAATTGGGACCGTGATCTCCCGAATCGATCTGCGCGGCGACGCCCTCCCCGAGGGCTCCGCCCTGCGCGACCTGCTGCCCCGAGCCGACTTCGACGTATCGGCCGCCCTGGAGAAGGTGCGTCCGATCTGCGAGGCCGTGCATCATCGTGGCGACGCGGCGCTGATCGACTACGCGGAGAAATTCGACGGGGTGCAGCTGGAATCCGTGCGGGTTCCGGCCCAGGCCCTCGCCGAGGCCCTGGAGCAGCTCGACCCGGCCGTGCGCGCGGCCCTGGAGGAGTCCATCCGCCGCGCCCGCCTGGTCCACCGCGAGCAGCGCCGCACCGCGCACACCACCCAGGTCGTGCCGGGCGGCTCGGTCACCGAGAAGTGGGTGCCGGTCGAGCGCGTCGGTCTCTACGCGCCCGGTGGACGGTCGGTCTACCCCTCGTCCGTGATCATGAACGCGGTTCCGGCGCAGGAGGCCGGAGTCGCCTCCATGGCGCTCGCCTCCCCGCCGCAGAAGGAGTTCGGGGGCCTCCCGCACCCCACGATCCTCGCCGCCTGCGCCCTCCTCGGCATCGACGAGGTGTACGCGGTCGGCGGCGCCCAGGCCGTCGCGATGTTCGCGCACGGAACCGAGTCCTGCACCCCGGCCAACATGGTCACCGGGCCCGGCAACATCTGGGTCGCCGCCGCCAAGCGCTACTTCACGGGCAGGATCGGCATCGACACCGAGGCCGGTCCCACCGAGATCGCGATCCTCGCGGACGAGACCGCCGACCCGGTGCACGTGGCCTCCGACCTGATCAGCCAGGCCGAGCACGACCCGCTCGCCGCCGCCGTCCTCGTCACGGACTCCGTCGAGCTGGCGGAGGCGGTCGAGAAGGAGCTGGAGCCGCAGGTCGCGGCCACCAAGCACATCGAGGACCGGATCGTCCCCGCGCTGAGCGGCAGGCAGTCCGCGATCGTCCTCGTCGACGGCGTGGACGAAGGCCTGCGGGTCGTCGACGCGTACGGCGCCGAGCACCTGGAGATCCAGACGGCGGACGCTGCCGCCGTCGCCGACCGGGTGAAGAACGCGGGCGCGATCTTCGTCGGCGCCTGGGCGCCGGTGTCGCTGGGCGACTACTGCGCGGGCTCCAACCACGTGCTGCCCACCGGCGGCTGCGCCTGCCACTCCTCGGGGCTGAGCGTCCAGTCCTTCCTGCGCGGGATCCACATCGTGGACTACACGCGCGACGCCCTCGCCGAGGTGGCGCACCACGTGGTGACGCTCGCGGAGGCGGAGGACCTGCCGGCCCACGGGGCGGCGATCAAGGCTCGTTTCGGGTGGAAGGTTCCAGAGAGCAAGTGACCGGTATCGACGATCTTCCCGTACGGGACGAGCTGCGCGGCAAGTCCCCCTACGGCGCGCCCCAACTCGACGTGCCCGTACGGCTGAACACCAACGAGAACCCGTACCCGCTGCCCGAGCCGCTCGTCGAGCGGATCGCCGAGCGGGTCCGCGAGGCCGCCCGCAACCTCAACCGCTACCCCGACCGCGACGCGGTGGAGCTCCGTACGGAGCTGGCCAAGTACCTGACGAGGACCGGCGGGCACCGGGTCGGCGTCGAGAACGTCTGGGCGGCCAACGGCTCGAACGAGGTCATCCAGCAGCTGCTGCAGACCTTCGGCGGCCCCGGCCGTACGGCGATCGGCTTCGATCCCTCGTACTCGATGCACGCGCTCATCGCGCGCGGCACCGGCACGGCCTGGATCTCGGGCCCCCGCGGCGAGGACTTCACGATCGATCTGGCGGCCGCCACACGCGCCATCGCCGAGAACCGCCCGGACGTCGTCTTCATCACCACCCCCAACAACCCCACGGGCAACGCGGTGCCGCGTGAGACGGTCCTCGCGCTGTACGAGGCCGCGCAGGCCGCCAGGCCGTCCATGGTCGTGGTCGACGAGGCGTACATCGAGTTCAGCCACGGCGACTCGCTGCTGCCGCTGATCGAAAGCCGGCCGAATCTCGTCGTGTCGCGGACGATGTCGAAGGCGTTCGGCGCGGCAGGACTGCGCCTCGGCTATCTCGCCGCGCACCCCGCGGTCGTCGACGCGGTCCAGCTCGTACGGCTGCCCTACCACCTGTCGGCCGTCGCGCAGGCCACCGCCCTGGCCGCCCTGGAGCACACCGACACGCTGCTCGGGTACGTCGAGCAGCTGAAGACCGAGCGGGACCGCCTGGTCGCCGAACTGCGTGCGATCGGGTACGAGGTGACCGAGTCCGACGCGAACTTCGTCCAGTTCGGGCGATTCGACGGCGAGGGCGGCTCCCACGAGGCCTGGCAGAAGATCCTCGACCGGGGCGTCCTGGTCCGGGACAACGGCGTACCGGGATGGCTGCGGGTCTCCGCCGGCACCCCGGCCGAAAACGACGCGTTCCTGGACGCGGTCCGTGAGTTGAAGAAGGAGCAGAGCGCATGAGCCGCGTCGGAAGAGTGGAGCGGACGACCAAGGAGACGTCGGTCCTCGTCGAGATCGATCTCGACGGGTCCGGCAAGGTCGAGGTGTCGACGGGCGTCGGCTTCTACGACCACATGCTCGACCAGCTCGGCCGGCACGGTCTGTTCGACCTGACCGTGAAGACCGAGGGCGACCTGCACATCGACTCGCACCACACCATCGAGGACACCGCCCTCGCGCTCGGCGCCGCCTTCAAGCAGGCACTCGGCGACAAGGTGGGCATCTATCGCTTCGGCAACTGCACGGTCCCGCTGGACGAGTCCCTCGCCCAGGTGACCGTCGACCTGTCGGGCCGCCCGTACCTCGTGCACACCGAGCCCGAGAACATGGCGCCGATGATCGGCGAGTACGACACGACGATGACCCGGCACATCCTGGAGTCCTTCGTCGCCCAGGCCCAGATCGCGCTGCACGTGCACGTGCCCTACGGGCGCAACGCGCACCACATCGTGGAGTGCCAGTTCAAGGCGCTCGCCCGGGCGCTGCGGTACGCCTCCGAGCGCGATCCGCGCGCCGTCGGCATCCTCCCCTCCACGAAGGGCGCGCTGTAAAGCCATGACAGGCCTCAACACCATCCTCATCGTCGTCGGGCTCTTCCTCCTGGGCGGTGTCTACTCCTTCGTCAAGCAGAAGATGCCCGCGAGTCTCATCGTGCTGCTCTCCTTCGGCGCCGCGATGTGTCTGATCGCGGGCGTCATGAGGCTGGAGGTGTGGAATTGACCGCTCCTAAGAAGGTCGTCGTCTTCGATTACGGCTTCGGGAACGTGCGTTCCGCCGAGCGTGCCCTCGCGCGCGCGGGCGCCGAGGTCGAGATAACGCGTGACTTCGACAAGGCCATGAACGCGGACGGGCTGCTGGTGCCCGGCGTCGGCGCCTTCGCCGCCTGCATGAAGGGCCTCAAGGACGCCCGCGGCGACTGGATCATCGGCCGCCGTCTGTCCGGTGGCCGCCCGGTGATGGGCATCTGCGTCGGTATGCAGATCCTCTTCGCGCGCGGCATCGAGCACGGTGTGGAGACCGAGGGCCTCGACGAGTGGCCCGGCACGGTCGCGCCGCTCCAGGCCGACATCGTGCCCCACATGGGCTGGAACACCGTCGAGGCCCCGGCCGGCTCCCAGCTCTTCGCGGGCCTCGACGCCGACGCGCGCTTCTACTTCGTGCACTCCTACGCCGTCCACGACTGGTCCCTGGAAGTGGGCAACCCGGCGCTGCGCGCCCCCCTGGTGACCTGGTCGACGCACGGCAAGCCCTTCGTGGCGGCCGTCGAGAACGGCCCCCTGTGGGCCACGCAGTTCCACCCCGAGAAGTCCGGCGACGCCGGAGCCCAGCTCCTCACCAACTGGATCGGAACACTGTGAGCAAGCTCGAACTCCTCCCCGCCGTCGACGTCCGCGACGGCCAGGCCGTCCGGCTCGTGCACGGCGAGTCCGGGACGGAAACTTCTTACGGCTCCCCCCTCGAGGCCGCCCTCGCCTGGCAGAGCTCGGGCGCCGAGTGGCTGCACCTCGTCGACCTGGACGCCGCGTTCGGCACCGGCGACAACCGCAAGCTGATCGCCGAGGTCGCCGGCGCCATGGACATCAAGGTCGAGCTGTCCGGCGGCATCCGCGACGACGACACGCTCGCCGCGGCCCTCGCCACCGGCTGCACCCGGGTCAACCTCGGCACCGCCGCCCTGGAGACCCCCGAGTGGGTCGCCAAGGTCATCGCCGAGCACGGCGACAAGATCGCGGTCGGTCTCGACGTACGCGGCACGACGCTGCGCGGCCGCGGCTGGACCCGCGACGGTGGCGACCTCTACGAGACGCTGGAGCGCCTCAACGCCGAGGGCTGCGCGCGCTATGTCGTCACGGACATCGCCAAGGATGGCACGCTGCAGGGCCCGAACCTGGAGCTGCTGCGCAAGGTGTGCGCCGCGACGGACCGCCCGGTGGTCGCGTCGGGCGGGGTCTCCTCCCTGGACGACCTGCGCGCCATCGCCGAGCTCGTGCCGCTGGGCGTCGAGGGCTCCATCGTCGGCAAGGCCCTCTACGCCAAGGCGTTCACCCTGGAAGAGGCCCTGGAGGCGGTAGCCAAGTGAGCGACGTACGACGTGTCACGACCGGCGCGCCCTGGGAGGACGCCTTCGGCTACTCCCGCGCGGTGGAGCTGCCGAACGGCCTGGTGCTGGTCGCCGGCTGCACCTCCGTGATCGACGGAGCGATCGTCGACGGCGACCCGTACGAACAGGCGGTCAACTCCTTCAACGCCGCGTTCGCCGCGTTGCAGCAGCTCGGCCTCGGCCGTGACGACGTCGTCCGTACGCGCATGTACATCACCCACGCCCGGGACGTGGAGGAGGTCGGACGCGCCCACAAGGAGCTGTTCGACACCGTCCGCCCCGCCGCGTCCATGATCATCGTCTCCGGCTTCGTGGACTCGCGACTGGTCGTCGAGGTCGAGGTGGAGGCGTTCCGCTCCGGCGGAGAAGACGGAGTGTCCGCAGCATGACCCTTGCCGTACGAGTCATCCCCTGCCTGGACGTGGACAACGGCCGGGTCGTCAAGGGTGTCAACTTCCAGAACCTGCGTGACGCGGGCGACCCCGTCGAGATGGCCAAGGTGTACGACGCCGAGGGCGCCGACGAGCTGACGTTCCTGGACATCACCGCGTCCTCGGGCAACCGTGAGACCACCTACGACGTGGTGCGCCGCACGGCCGAGCAGGTCTTCATCCCGCTCACCGTGGGCGGCGGCGTACGCACCGCCGAGGACGTCGACAAGCTGCTGCGGGCGGGCGCCGACAAGGTCGGGGTCAACACGGCCGCGATCGCCCGGCCCGAGCTCATCCGGGAGATCGCGGAGCGGTTTGGACGGCAGGTGCTGGTGCTGTCGGTGGACGCCAGGCGCACTCCCGGGGGGACCTTCGAGGTCACCACGCACGGCGGGCGCAAGGGCACCGGCATCGACGCGGTCGAGTGGGCGCACCAGGCCGCCGAGCTGGGCGCGGGCGAGATCCTGCTCAACTCGATGGACGCGGACGGCACGAAGGACGGCTACGACATCGAGATGATCGAGGCCGTCCGTAAGCACGTCACCGTGCCGCTCATCGCCAGCGGGGGCGCGGGCCGGCTCGCCGACTTCCCGCCCGCCATCGCCGCGGGCGCCGACGCGGTGCTCGCCGCGTCCGTCTTCCACTTCGGGGATCTGCGGATCGGCCAGGTGAAGGAGGCGCTGCGGGAGGCGGGGCGCCCCGTTCGCTGACGTCGGACGTCAGCGGTGCACGCAGTGCGCTGAGCCCCGGTCACTGGGTGGCCGGGGCTCGCTTGTGGACAGATGCGAAAGATAAGTTGCGCAAAATCTGTTGTGCAATTTTTCTTTCGTATTTACGGTGAACTCATGGCAGAAAAGGAGAACCTCCGCCGCATCGCGGACATGGGCACGCTCAAGGCGATAGCCCATCCGCTGCGGATGAAGCTGTACCGGGCCCTGTATGTGGCCAGGACCGCGACCGCGTCCCAGCTGGCCGAGCAGGTCGACGAAGCCCCCTCGTTGGTCAGCTACCACCTGCGCAAGCTCGCCGAGTACGGGCTGATCGAGGAGGCCGAGCCCCGCAGCGAGGACGGCCGCGAGCGCTGGTGGCAGCCTGCTTCGGAAGGCGTGAGCATCCACGACGAGGACTTCCGGGACGCGCCCGAGAAGAGGGCCGCGCATCTGGCGGCCACCCGGCTCTTCCACGAGCAGCGCAGCGACATGTACCGGCGCTACCTGGACGAGCGTCCCGCCTGGGCCCCGGAGTGGAACACCGCCGCTCCGGACAGCGAGTCCCTCCTGCGACTGACGGCGACAGAACTGTCCGAGCTTGGCGCGGAGCTGATCGCTCTCATCAAGAAGTACGACGAGAAGGGCCGCGCCGACGAGGCGGCCGGTGCCACAGAAGGCCGCGAGAACGTGGCGCTGCATGTGTACGGCTTCCCGTTCCGCCCTTGAGAGGACGTACTTCAGTGACCGCGACCGTCATAGGCTCCGCTCCCGCAGACACCGACCGTCCGGCCCACCGCGACGGCAACGTGCTGCGCTGGCTCGGCGCCTACACCTCGTCGATGATCGGCGACAACGTCTACTACCTCGCGCTGTCCTGGGCCGCCGTCCAGGCCGGAACGCCCTCGCAGGCCGGGCTCGTGATGGCCGTGAGCGCCGTGCCGCGGGCCCTGCTGATGCTGGGCGGAGGAGTGGTCGCCGACCGGTTCGGGCCGCGGAAGGTCGTCATCGGCAGCGACGCCGTGCGCTGCGCGGCCGTCCTCGCGGTGGCCGCTCTGCTGTTCGCGGCCGGCCCCGGGCTGTGGCTGCTGGCACTGCTCGCCGTCGTCTTCGGCACCGTCGACGCCGTCTTCATGCCCGCCGTGGGCGCACTCCCGGCCCGCGTCACCAGCCACGGGCAGCTCGCCCGCGTCCAGGGCATGCGGGGCCTCGCGATCCGCTTCGCCAATGTCGTCGGGGCGCCGCTCGGCGGCCTCGCTGTGGCGCTCGGCGGCTCGGCGGCGGCGTTCGGCCTGGCGGGCATGCTGATCGCCGTGTCCGTGCCGCTGCTGATCTCCGTACGGATGAGGGAACTGCCCGCCGACGACAAGGCCGCGGAGCGCACCCCTTGGCGGGACCTCCGTGACGGCCTCGGCTACATCAGGCGACACCGCGTCCTCGCCCCGCTCATCGCCGCCATCGCCCTCGGTGACTTCGGCTTCGTCGGGCCGCTCAACGTGGGCCTGACCCTGCTGGCCGACCAGCGCGGCTGGGGCGCCGCCGGGATGGGCTGGGTGGTCGCCGGGTTCGGGACCGGCGCAGGGGCCGCCGCGCTCCTGCTGACCGTGCGCGGGCACCTGCCGCACGCGGGACGTCTGGCCGGGGTGGCGATCCTGGGGGGCTCGGTCGCGATCGGCGCGCTCGCCTACGCACCGAGTGTCGCCGCGGCTGTCGGCGTCGCCCTGCTCGTGGGGTTGCTCGCGGGGCTCAGCGGTGCCTTGTGCGGCGCCCTGCTGCAGACCCATGCGGACCCCGCCTACCTGGGCCGCGTCACCGCCGTCGCCGGCCTCGTCAGCCTCGGTCTCGCCCCGCTGAGCATGCCGGTGGCCGCCGCCGCGATCGGCTGGTGGGGCACCGGACCGGTTTTCGTGGCCAGCGCCGCGGTCTGCGGCCTCGGCGGGGTCCTCGCGCTGTGCGTCCGCGACCTGCGCCGCGCCGAACTGCCCCGCTGAGAAGCCCGCTCAGAGACCCAACTGCTTCGTCTCGCTCAGCTTCGCGATCGCGTCCTTGTCGCCCTCCAGCTCCACGTCGGCCGTCTTCTGCCGGCCGAGGGCGAACATCAGCAGCTCCGAGGGCTCGCCGGTCACCGTCACGACCGGGGTGCCCCGGTGGGCGACCGCCGTCTGGCCGTCCGGGCGGCGCAGCACCAGGCCGGTCGGCGCGCCACGGCCGGCGAGACGGGCGGTGCGCTCCAGGCGGGACCACAGGGCGTCCTGGAAGACCGGGTCCAGCGGGCGCGGCGTCCAGTCAGGCTGGGCCCGCCGCACGTCCTCGGTGTGGACGTAGAACTCGACCGTGTTCGACGCCTCGTCGATCTGCTTCAGCGCGAAGGGCGAGAAGCGCGGCGGGCCCGTACGGATCAGCTGGATCAGCTCCTCGTACGGCTTCTCGGCGAACTCCGCCTGCACCCGCTCCAGACGCGGCGCGAGCTGTTTGAGCAGCAGCCCGCCCGCGGCGTCCGCGCGGCGCTCGCGCACCACCACGTGCGCGGCGAGATCACGGGTGTTCCAGCCCTCGCACAGGGTCGGGGCGTCCGGGCCCTCGGCCTCCAACAGGTCGGCGAGGAGAAGTCGTTCACGCTTGGCATGGGTCGACATGCCAGCAAGCCTACGACCGCCCCAGGAGCCCGCCCAGTGGACATCGGCGTTCAGGGGGCGCACGGTCCGGCCTGTGGACAACTGGCGGGTGCGTCCCACGGGCGCGGCACAATGGTCGGCATGACCAGCACGCCCCCGCCCAGCAGCCCGAGCGGCCTGGATCCCGAGATCGCCGCGCGCCTCAAGCGCAGCGCCGACGGACTCGTCCCCGCCATCGCCCAGCAGTACGACACCGGTGAGGTGCTGATGCTCGGCTGGATGGACGACGAGGCGCTGCACCGCACGCTCACCACGGGCCGCTGCACGTACTGGTCGCGCAGCCGCCGGGAGTACTGGGTGAAGGGCGACACCTCCGGCCACTTCCAGTGGGTGAAGTCCGTGGCCCTGGACTGCGACGCCGACACGATCCTGGTCCAGGTCGACCAGGTGGGCGCCGCCTGCCACACGGGCGCCCGTACCTGCTTCGACGAGGACGTGCTGCTCAAGGAGGCGGCCCCCGTGGACACCCAGGGCGCCGATTCCGGCGTACCGTCACTGGATCAGTAAGGTCAGCCGCCATGGACCTCGAGACGTTCCGCAAGCTGGCCACCGACCGCCGTGTCATCCCCGTCAGCCGCAAGCTCCTCGCCGACGGCGACACGCCGGTCGCGCTCTACCGCAAGCTGGCCGCCGAGCGCCCCGGCACCTTCCTCCTGGAATCCGCCGAGAACGGCCGCTCGTGGTCCAGGTACTCCTTCATCGGCGTCCGCAGCCAAGCCACCCTGACCGAGCGCGACGGGCAGGCCCACTGGCTCGGCACCCCGCCCGTCGGCGTCCCCGTCGACGGGGACCCGCTGGCCGCCCTGCGCGCCACCATCGAGGCCCTGCACACACCGCACGGAGAGGGCCTGCCCCCGTTCACCGGCGGCATGGTCGGCTACCTCGGCTACGACATCGTGCGCCGCCTGGAGAAGATCGGCCCCGGCGAGCGGGACGATCTGAAGCTCCCCGAGCTGACCATGCTGCTCACCAGCGACCTCGCCGTCATGGACCACTGGGACGGCTCGGTCCAGCTGATCGCCAACGCGATCAACCACAACGACCTCGACACGGGCGTCGACGAGGCCTACGCGGACGCGGTCGCCCGCCTCGACGCCATGGAGGCCGACCTCTCCCGCGCGGTCTCCCAGCCGCCCGCCGCGCTCCCGCCCTCCGAGCTGCCCGAGTACACCGCCCTGTGGGGCGGCCCGGACTTCCAGGACGCCGTCGAGGACATCAAGGAGCGCATCCGGGCGGGCGAGGCCTTCCAGGTCGTCCCCTCCCAGCGCTTCGAAACGCCGTGCACGGCAAGCGCGTTGGACGTCTATCGCGTACTGAGGGCGACCAATCCCTCCCCGTACATGTACCTCTTCCGCTTCGACGGCTTCGACGTCGTCGGCTCGTCCCCCGAGGCCCTGGTCAAGGTCGAGGACGGGCAGGCGATGGTGCACCCCATCGCGGGCACCCGGCCGCGCGGCGCCACCGTCCAGGAGGACCAGGCCCTCGCCGACGAGCTGATCGCCGACCCCAAGGAGCGTGCCGAGCACCTGATGCTCGTCGACCTGGGGCGCAACGACCTGGGGCGGGTCTGCGAGCCCGGCTCCGTAGAAGTCGTCGACTTCATGTCCATCGAGCGCTACTCGCACGTGATGCACATCGTGTCCACCGTGACCGGACGCGTCGCGGCGGGCCGTACGGCCTTCGACGTGCTCACCGCCTGCTTCCCGGCCGGCACCCTCTCCGGTGCCCCCAAGCCGCGCGCGATGCAGATCATCGACGAACTCGAACCGTCCCGGCGGGGGCTGTACGGCGGCTGCGTCGGCTACCTCGACTTCGCCGGCGACTCCGACACCGCCATCGCCATCCGTACGGCCCTGCTGCGCGACGGCACCGCGTACGTCCAGGCGGGCGCCGGCATCGTCGCCGACTCGGACCCCGTCGCCGAGGACGACGAGTGCCGCAACAAGGCCGCCGCGGTCCTGCGCGCGGTGCACACCGCCAACCGGCTCGGCCGGTAGCAGGCGGCGGAATCCGGGTTCTGCCGTACGAGTTCGGGCGATAGGACGAGGGTCACGTGAACCCCGGGTGACGGTTCGCCCGGGGTTCAGGCGATAGTGGACTACGTGACAGCTGTACCTTCCCCCCGATCCGAAGCCGCGGGACCCGCCCGGTCCGGCCGCCGAAGCCTCGCCGTCGCCCTGCTCAGCGGCGCCCTCGGCGCGGCCGTGGCGCTGCTCTCCACCCGGCAGAGCTGGTCGGAGGGCACCGCGACGGTGGCCGGCGGCGCCTTCCCGCTGACCGCCAAGGGCAGCGACGTCACGGGCGTGCCCGCGGCGCTCGCCATAGTGGGCCTCGCCGCACTCGTCGCCGTCTTCGCCGTCCGCAGCTCCGGGCGCTTCCTCGTCTCCGCCCTGCTCGCGCTCTCCGGCGCGGGCACGGTCGTGGCGGCGGTGCTCGGCGCGAGCGACAGCTCCGCCCTCGACGAGAAGGCCGCGGCCGCCTCCGGCGACACCGCCGCCACCGCGAGCGCCCTCAGCCACACCGCCTGGCCCTACGCGGCCGCGGCGGGCGGCGCGCTCATCCTCCTCGCGGGGCTGCTCGCGCTGCGCTACGGACGGCTGTGGCCCGCGATGTCCGGCCGCTACGAGCGCGACGGGACGCCCCGGCCGCGCAAGGCCAAGCCGGTCGACCCCGACCGGCCCGAGGACATCTGGAAGGCGCTCGACCGGGGCGAGGACCCGACGGGGCCGGATCCGGCCGGGACCTAGGACCGGAATCGGCCGAGGCCCAGGACCGGAATCGGGCAGACCGGGCGGGCCCTACGGCCCGGGACCTTGGTCGTGACGTGCAGAATGTGACGTGCCAGTCGCCACCCCGCGCTCCCGCCGCAGGCGTGCGTACGGGAGAATGGACGATGAGCGTCCGACTCACACACGTAATCAGCAACGAGGAGCAAGTCATGGCGGGCAGCAGCCACGGTCACACCCCGGCCGCCTGGACCGGTGTCATCATCGCCTTCATCGGTTTCTGCGTCGCGGGTGCCTTCATGGTGATGGCCAACCCGCTGGGCTTCTGGGCCGGCATGGTCATCGTCATCCTCGGCGGTGTCGTCGGCATGGCCATGCGCGCGGCGGGCCTCGGCCAGCCGAAGAGGAGCGCGGCCCCGGCCGCCGCGCACCCGGTCCGCGAGGCCGTCGGCGCCGAGAGCTGACCCCCCAGGGCTTCTCGAGAGGCGGTCCCGGCACTCCCGCCGGGACCGCCTCTCGCGCGTCCGCCCCGGGCGCGCCGCACCCGCGACGAGCGCGCCACGCCCGGGACGGGCAGAATGCGACGGGTGAACGCCGAAACCCGGAGGGTGACGCGGCCCCGACCTGCTGAGCGGGTCGTGCCGCGGCGGCTCGCCGTCCCCGCGGGGGCGCTCGCGGCCGTCGCCGGCGCCTTCGCGTACGTCGGGGCCGTGGACCCCAACCAGCCCGGGCACTACCCCGTCTGCCCGCTGCTGCGCTACACGGGCCTGTACTGCCCCGGCTGCGGCGGTCTGCGCAGCGCGCACGCCTTCGCGCACGGGGACTTCGCGGCGGCTTTCACGGACAACGCGCTCGCCTTCACGGGCTACTTCGTCTTCGCGGTGGTGTGGACCGTCTGGGCGGTCCGCTCGGCACGCGGACGGCCGCTGCGGATCGACCTGGGGCCCGTGCACCTGTGGAGTGCGGGCGTGTTGCTCCTGGTCTTCACCGTTGTCCGGAACCTGTCCTTCGGTGGCTGGCTGCACCCTTGATCAAATGGCAAACGTCCAGGTAGTGGGACCGGCGTCAACCGGATGTGAAGCCTAGGCCTTCCTCCGGATACCATCGGAGTGACCCATCATGACCGTCGCGACGGCGGTCCGGGGTCGACAGGCTCAACCGTTCACCGTCAGGGAAGGGGGCCGCTCGCGTGAGTGTGCTCGACGAGATCATCGACGGAGTCCGTGCCGACCTCGCGGAGCGGCAGGCGCGCGTCAGCCTCGACGAGCTCAAGGAGCGCGCGGCGAAGGCTCCCGCGGCCAAGGACGGCGTGGCCGCCCTGCGTGGCGACGGCGTCAAGGTCATCTGTGAGGTCAAGCGCTCCAGCCCGTCCAAGGGCGCGCTCGCCGCGATCGCCGACCCCGCGGCCCTGGCCGCGGACTACGAGGCGGGCGGCGCGGCCGTCATCTCGGTCCTGACCGAGCAGCGCCGCTTCGGCGGTTCGCTGGCCGACCTGGAGGCCGTCCGCGCCCGGGTCGACATCCCCGTGCTCCGCAAGGACTTCATCGTCACGTCGTACCAGCTGTGGGAGGCCCGCGCGTACGGCGCCGACCTCGCGCTGCTGATCGTGGCCGCCCTCGACCAGGCCGCCCTGGAGTCCCTCATCGAGCGCGCCGAGTCCATCGGGCTCACGCCGCTCGTCGAGGTGCACGACGAGGACGAGGTCGAGCGGGCGGTGGACGCCGGGGCGAAGGTCATCGGCGTCAACGCGCGCAACCTCAAGACCCTCAAGGTGGACCGCACCACCTTCGAGCGGGTCGCCCCCGAGATCCCGTCCGGCCTCGTCAAGGTCGCCGAGTCCGGCGTCCGCGGGCCGCACGACCTCATCGCGTACGCCAACGCCGGCGCCGACGCGGTCCTGGTGGGCGAGTCCCTCGTCACCGGCCGCGACCCGAAGACGGCGGTCGCCGACCTCGTCGCGGCCGGGGCCCACCCCGCGCTGCGCCACGGACGGAGCTGACACTCCGGTGCACAGCGCGCCCCACGCCACCGCCGTCACCCGTCCGGGCCCACGCCCCGACGGGGGAGTGGCGTGCGTGCGGGCGGCTGCCGCCGGGGCGCGCGACCCCTACGCCCGCCTCGCCCGCGGCTGTCGGCCGCGCGGCTGCCGGGCACCGGCCCGCCGCGTCCACGGGCGCCGCGTGCGGTATGTCATCGGTGACGAACCGGGCCAGGTCAACGGCATGCGATGGCCCGCCGGCGCACGCGTATCAGGCGCCGTTCCAGGCCCGCCGCACCCCGCGGTGAGCTGACGGCTCCGACTCCGGGTGTCCTCGGGGCGACCTGTGCGTGCGCGACCGACGTGACCCCTGTCCGACCTGTAACCGGGGCTGTCGCCCCTGCGAGGTATCCGCATGCCCAGCGAGTTCTTCATTCCCGACCCCGAGGGTCAAGTTCCCACCGCCGAGGGGTACTTCGGCGCGTTCGGCGGCAAGTTCATCCCGGAGGCGCTGGTCGCCGCCGTGGACGAGGTCGCCGTCGAGTACGACAAGGCGAAGGCGGACCCCGAGTTCGCCCGCGAGCTCGACGACCTGCTCGTCCACTACACCGGGCGCCCGAGCCCACTCACCGAGGTGTCCCGCTTCGCCGAACACGCCGGTGGCGCGCGCGTCTTCCTCAAGCGCGAGGACCTCAACCACACCGGGTCCCACAAGATCAACAACGTGCTCGGTCAGGCCCTCCTCACCAAGCGGATGGGCAAGACCCGCGTCATCGCCGAGACCGGCGCCGGTCAGCACGGCGTGGCGACCGCCACCGCCTGCGCGCTCTTCGGCCTCGAGTGCACGATCTACATGGGTGAGATCGACACCCAGCGGCAGGCACTCAACGTGGCCCGCATGCGCATGCTCGGCGCCGAGGTCATCGCCGTGAAGTCCGGCTCCCGCACCCTCAAGGACGCCATCAACGAGGCCTTCCGGGACTGGGTCGCCAACGTCGACCACACGCACTACCTCTTCGGGACCGTCGCGGGGCCGCACCCCTTCCCCGCCATGGTCCGCGACTTCCACCGGGTCATCGGCGTCGAGGCCCGGCGGCAGATCCTGGAGCGCGCCGGACGGCTCCCCGACGCGGCCATCGCCTGCGTCGGCGGCGGCTCCAACGCCATCGGCCTCTTCCACGCCTTCATCCCGGACGCGGACGTACGCCTCATCGGCTGCGAGCCCGCCGGACACGGCGTGGAGACCGGGGAGCACGCCGCGACCCTGACCGCCGGTGAACCCGGCATCCTGCACGGGTCGCGGTCGTACGTCCTCCAGGACGAGGAAGGGCAGATCACCGAGCCCTACTCCATCTCGGCGGGCCTCGACTACCCGGGCATCGGACCCGAGCACTCCTACCTCAAGGACAGCGGCCGCGGCGAGTACCGCGCGGTCACCGACGACGCGGCCATGCAGGCCCTGCGCCTGCTCTCCCGCACCGAGGGCATCATCCCGGCGATCGAGAGCGCCCACGCGCTCGCCGGGGCCCTGGAGGTCGGCAAGGAGCTGGGCAAGGACGGGCTGATCATCGTCAACCTGTCCGGGCGCGGCGACAAGGACATGGACACGGCCGCCCGCTACTTCGGCCTGTACGACACCGCCGCCGACGCCGTCGTCGAGCCGGACGCCGGCAGTGACACCGCCGAGATCGAGGGGGACGCCAAGTGAGCGGCAACATCCAGCTGTTGAGCGACACCCTCGCCGCCGCGAAGGCGGAGGGGCGCTCCGCGCTCATCGCGTACCTGCCGGCCGGGTTCCCGACGGTCGACGGCGGGATCGCGGCCGTCAAGGCCGTCTTCGAGGGCGGCGCGGACATCGTCGAGATCGGTCTGCCGCACAGCGACCCCGTTCTCGACGGGCCCGTCATCCAGACCGCCGACGACATCGCCCTCAAGGGCGGCGTCAAGATCGCCGACGTCATGCGCACGGTCCGTGAGGCGCACGGGGCCACCGGGAAGCCGGTGCTCGTCATGACGTACTGGAACCCCATCGACCGCTACGGCGTCGAGCGCTTCACCGCCGAACTGGCGGAGGCGGGCGGCGCGGGCTGCATCCTGCCCGACCTGCCCGTCCAGGAGTCGGCGCTGTGGCGTGAGCACGCGCAGAAGCACGGTCTCGCGACCGTCTTCGTCGTCGCGCCCAGCAGCAAGGACGCCCGGCTCGCGGAGATCACGGCGGCGGGCAGCGGCTTCGTGTACGCGGCCTCGCTGATGGGCGTCACGGGCACGCGGGAGTCCGTGGGGGCCCAGGCCCAGGACCTGGTGCGGCGCACCAAGGCCACCACCGAGCTGCCGGTCTGCGTCGGCCTGGGTGTCTCCAACGCCACCCAGGCGGCCGAGGTGGCCGGCTTCGCCGACGGTGTGATCGTCGGCTCGGCCTTCGTCAAGCGGATGCTGGACGCGCCGGACGAGGCCGCGGGCCTCGACGCGGTCCGCGCCCTCGCGGGCGATCTGGCGAAGGGCGTGCGCGGCGCGGCCTGAGACACCTTCCGCCGCGTACGCGTCCTGTTGCGTACGTAACGGACAATCCGCTCACTCGAACGGGTGGACCTGGGACCGGGGAGGCGCGCTGCGCCTCCCCGGTTCGTTCTGCCGGTTGTGAGCGAGAAGAACCGTGACGGAAAGCGCACCGCCCGCGAGCGGATGGCGGTCGAGCGAGAGAAGCAGAAGTCCGCGGACAGGCGCCGCCGGGCGCTGATCGTGGGCGCGTCGGTGGTGTGCGTCCTGGCCCTTGCCGCGGTGGTGGGTGTCCTGGCCGCCAACGCGGGCAAGGACAAGAAGAACGCCGCGTCGGGCCCGGCCGTGTCGCCCTCGGGCGCGACCGGCAAGGACGGCCTCGCGATCCCCGTCGGCAAGGACGGCGCCAAGTCGGCCCTCACGGTCTGGGAGGACTTCCGCTGCCCGGCCTGCCAGGCCTTCGAGACGAGGTATCGCCCGACGATCCACGAGCTGGTGGACGCCGGAAAGCTCAGGGTCGAGTACCACCTGGTCACGCTCATCGACGACGGCAGGGGAGGCAGCGGCTCCCGGCACGCGGCCAACGCCGCGGCCTGCGCCCAGGACGCCGGAAAGTTCACGGCGTATCACGACGTGCTGTACGAGAACCAGCCCGACGAGGCCACCGACGACTTCTCGAACGACAGCAAGCTCATCGAGCTGGCGGGCAAGGTCGACGGCCTGGACACCCCCGCCTTCCAGAAGTGCGTCAAGGACGGCACGCACAACAGCTGGGTCGTGAAGTCGAACGCGGCCTTCCAGAGCGGCGGTTTCCGGGGCACGCCGACCGTGCTGCTGGACGGCAAGAGCATCTACGGGGACCAGACGATGACCCCCGCGAAGCTCAAGCAGATGGTGGAGGCGGAGAACAAGGCCTGAGCCCCGCGTCGGCCCTGCGCCCCCGGCCCGGACACGGGCCGGGGGCGACTCATGTCGTTGCTCACGTCCTGACCCGAGTTGTGGCCTCTGTCACGGTCCTTGTCACGGCCTGTGTCACGGCCTCGGTTCAGGGCCCCTGTTATGGACCCGTAGCCGGGCTGCTTGCCGTGGGTCCGGTCCGGCAGGGTAGCGTCGACCCTGCCATGGATATCGCCTACATTCCCAGCCCGTCGCACGGTGTGGTGCACCTCGGCCCCATCCCGCTGCGCGGCTACGCGTTCTGCATCATCATCGGCGTCTTCGTAGCCGTCTGGCTCGGCAACAAACGCTGGATCGCCCGGGGTGGGCGGCCCGGCACGGTGGCCGACATCGCGGTGTGGGCCGTCCCGTTCGGCCTTGTCGGAGGCCGGCTCTACCACGTGATCACGGACTACGAGCTGTACTTCAGCGACGGCCGTGACTGGGTGGACGCCTTCAAGGTGTGGCAGGGCGGCCTCGGCATCTGGGGCGCGATCGCGCTCGGTGCGGTGGGCGCCTGGATCGGCTGCCGCCGACGCGGCATCCCGCTCCCCGCCTGGGCCGACGCCCTCGCCCCCGGCATCGTCTTCGCCCAGGCCATCGGGCGCTGGGGCAACTGGTTCAACCAGGAGCTGTACGGCAAGGCGACGGACGTGCCGTGGGCGCTGCACATCACGTCCTCCACGGACGGGCGCGTGCCGGGGTACTACCACCCGACGTTCCTGTACGAGTCCCTGTGGTGCGTTGGCGTCGGCTTCCTCGTCATCTGGGCGGACCGCCGCTTCACGCTGGGCCACGGGCGGGCGTTCGCGCTGTACGTCGCCGCGTACTGCGTCGGCCGCGGCTGGATCGAGTACATGCGCGTCGACGACGCCCACCACATCCTGGGCCTGCGTCTCAACGACTGGACCGCGATGGTGGTCTTCCTCCTCGCGGTGACCTACTTCGTGGTGTCGGCGCGGCTGCGGCCGGGACGCGAGGAGGTCGTCGAGCCGGACGGGGACACGCCCGACGGGGATGCGGTCGCCCTCGACAAGAAGGCCGACAGCAAGGCCGACAACAAGGCTGACGACGAGGCCGACGAGACGACCGACGAGAAGTCCGACGGCAAGAAGTCCGACGGCAAGAAGTCCGACGGCAAGAAGCCCGACGCGAAGACGGACACCGAGTCCGACGAACCCGCGCAGTCCAAGGAGTCCGTGGAGCCCGCGGAATCCGAGGAGCCCGCGGAATCCGCGGAATCCGAGGAGCTCGTGGAGCCCGAGGAGTCCGTGGAGGCGGCGCGGGGCGAGGCCGAGTCGGCCAAGAAGGTCTGAGTTCCTCCAGTACGTCGATGGGGGCGCCGCGTCCGAGGACGCGGCGCCCCCATCGCTCATTTCCGGCGGGAGAGCGCCAGCGTGCGGCGGGCGCCCGCCACGACCGCCGCGTCCACGAAGCGGCCGTCGGGCAGGGCCTGGGCGCCCGGCTCGGTGGCGGCGGCCTTGACGATGAGCTCGGCGGTCTCGACCTCGGCAGGGGTCGGGAGATAGGCGTGTTCGATCACCGGGAGCTGGCGGGGGTGGATGGCCGCGCGGCCGAGGAAGCCCAGGGTGCGCCCGTGGGCGCAGGAGGCGGCGAGGCCTTCGAGGTCCCGGATGTCCGGGTAGATCGACTGCGTGGGCGGCGCGAGGCCGGCGGCCCGGGCGGCGACCACGATCCGGGCGCGGGCCCAGTCCAGGCCCGCGTCCTCCCGTACGCCCAGGTCGGCCCGTAGATCCGCCTCCCCCAGCCCGATGCCGCGCACCGCCGGGTGGGCCGCGGCGATGGCGAAGGCGTGTTCGACACCGAGGGCGGTTTCCAGGAGGGCGTACAGGGGGATCGCGCCTCCCTCGGAGGGGGCCGAGTGTTCCGCGACCCGGACGACATCGGCCGGGGAGGTCACCTTGGGCAGCCGGAGGCCGGAGAGGCCGGGGAGCGGGGCGAGCGTCCTCAGGTCGGCCTCGGCGAAGGGACCGTCCAGCGCGTTCACGCGGACGTGGACCGGGACCGGGGGAGGGTCCGAGAGCAACTCGGCGGTGGCGGCGCGGGCGTACTTCTTGCGGTGCGGGGCGACCGCGTCCTCCAGGTCGATCAGGACGACGTCCGCGCCGGAGACGAGGGCCTTGGCCACCACTTCCGGGTGGTCTCCGGGGGCGTAGAGCCAGGTGAGCGGGAGGGCCGGGATCCTCATAGGGCGCCTTCCGATCTGAGGGTGGTGATCTCGGCCTCGGACAGGCCGAGTTCGGTGAGGACGGCGTCCGTGTCGGCGCCGTGGGGGCGGCCCGTCCAGCGGATCGCGCCGGGGGTGGCGGAGAGCCGGAAGAGCACGTTCTGCATGCGCAGGGGGCCGAGTTCGGGGTCGGCGACGGTGGTGATCGCGTCCAGGGCCGCGTACTGCGGGTCCTCCATCACATCCCGTACGTCCTGGATCGGGGCCACCGCCGCCTCCGCTTTCTCGAAGGCGTCCAGGACCTCGGCGCGGCGGTGGCGGGCGATCCAGGAGCCCACCGCCTCGTCCAGGACGTCCGCGTGGCGGGCCCGGTCGGCGCCCGTCGCGAACCACGGTTCCTCGATCAGCTCCGGGCGTCCGACCAGCCGCATCAGCCGCTCGGCGATCGACTGGGCGGAGGTCGAGACGGCGACCCAGGAGCCGTCCGCCGTGCGGTAGGTGTTGCGGGGCGCGTTGTTCGCGGAGCGGTTGCCGGTGCGGGGCTGGACGTAACCCAACTGGTCGTACCAGAGCGGCTGTGGGCCGAGCACGGTGAGGATCGGCTCGATGATCGCCATGTCGATCACCTGGCCGCGGTCCGAAGCGTCGCGGGCGTGGAGCGCGGCCATGACGGCGTACGCCGTCGCGAGGCCCGCGATCGAGTCGGCCAGGCCGAAGGGCGGGAGGGTCGGCGGGGAGTTCGGTTCGCCGGTGATCGCCGCGAAGCCGCTCATCGCCTCGGCGAGGGTGCCGAAGCCGGGGCGGTGCGCGTACGGGCCGAACTGGCCGAAGGCGGTCACGCGGGCGAGGACGAGGCGGGGGTTGGCGGCCGACAGCTCCGCCCAGCCCAGGTCCCACTTCTCCAGGGTGCCGGGGCGGAAGTTCTCGATGATCACGTCGGCGGTGGCGGCGAGGCGCAGCAGGGTGGCACGGCCGCCGGGCCTGGACAGGTCGAGCGTGATGGTGCGTTTGTTGCGGCCGAGGAGTTTCCACCACAGGCCGACGCCGTCCTTCGACGGGCCGTGGCCCCGGGACGGGTCGGGCTTGGCCGGGTGCTCGACCTTGACGACCTCCGCGCCGAAGTCGCCGAGCATGGTGGCGGCGAGCGGTCCGGCGAACAGGGTGGCGAGGTCGAGGACGCGCAGCCCGGTGAGCGGACCGCGATCCGTCCCCGCCTCCGAGCCCGTATGCCCGCTCATGAGGTGTGCCGGGTGTTCGAGGCGGCCTGGGCGTCGATCTCGGAGCGGTACGGCATCGAGGACGAGGCGCCGACGCGCTGCACCGACAGGGACGCGGCCGTCGACGCCCACGCGAGGGCGGCGCGCATCGGCCGGCCCTCGGCGAGCGCGACCGCGAGGGTGCCGACGAAGGTGTCGCCCGCGCCGGTCGAGTCCACGGCGGTGACCCGGGGCGCGGGCACGGCGAGGGGTTCGGCGCCACGGACCGCGTACAGACTGCCCGCCGCGCCCAGGGTGACCACGACTTCCGGTACCTGGTCGAGCAGGGCGACGGCCGCGTCGCGAGGGTCGGTGACGGCGGTGAGCGCGGCGGCCTCGTGCTCGTTGGGCACCAACAGGTCGATGGAAGCGAGGAGTTCGGGCGGCAGGGACTGTACGGGGGAGGGGGTCAGGATGGTCCGGACGCCGTGGCGGCGTGCGGCCTCGGCGCCCGCGAGGACGGCGTCCAGCGGGATCTCCAGCTGGAGGAGCAGTGCGTCGGCGCCGGCGATGAGGGCCTCGTCGCCGGGGGCGAGGTGGTCGACGGTGGCGTTGGCGCCGGGGACGACGACGATCGCGTTGCCGCCCTCGTCGTCCACGACGATGTGCGCGGTGCCGGACGGGCCCTCGGTGGTGCGCAGGTGGTCGGTGTCCACGCCGGAGTGCTCCAGGGTCGTACGGAGCAGGGAGCCGAAGGCGTCGGCGCCCACCGCGCCGATCATCGAGACGTCGGAGCCCGCGTGGGCGGCGGCCACCGCCTGGTTGGCGCCCTTGCCGCCGGGGATCGTACGGAACTCCCGTCCCGTCACGGTCTCTCCGCGCTGCGGGGCCTTCGCGACGTACGCGACGAGGTCCATGTTCGTGCTGCCGAGCACGGCGATATGGGTCATGGGTGACGGGTCTCCCGGTGCGTGAGCTGGTGGGTCAGCCGGTGGGTCAGCTGGGCGAGGGTGTCGAAGCCGATGTCGTCGAAGTCGGCGAGGGAGGTGGCGAGGCGGTTCTTGAGGGGGGTGGTCCAGCGGTCGGGGAGCGCGGCGGGGGCGCCGGTGAGAAGGCCCGCGACGCTGCCCGCCGTCGCGCCGTTGGAGTCGGTGTCCCAGCCACCGGACACCGCGCGACAGATGGAGCCGGAGAAGTCGCCGTTCGCGTGGGTGAGGGCGGCGGCGATCAGCGCGGTGTTGGGGAGGGCGTGAACCCAGTGGTAGGCGCGGTGGGTGGTGTGCAGCGCGTCGACGACCGTGTCGAAGTCCTCGGTGGTGCGGGCGAGGTGGACGGCGTGGCGGATCGCCTCGGCCAGCCGGGAGGCGGGGGGTACGACGGTGAGGCCGGTGCGCAGGCAGGCGTGGACGTCGCCGTGGCCGGTGGCCGCCTCGGCGATGGTGGCCGCCGTGAACATCGCGGCGTACACGCCGTTCGCGGTGTGGGTGAGGGTGGCGTCCCGGTGGGCCGCTTCCGCGGCGGCGGCCGGATCGCCCGGGTTGGTCCAGCCGTGGACGTCGGCGCGGATCAGGGCGCCGATCCATTCGCGGAAGGGGTTGCGGTGGTGGGCCGTGTGCGGGGGTTCGATGCCGGTGAGGAGGTTGCGGTAGGCGACGCGTTCGGCGGTGAACGTGCGGCCGGCGGGGAGTTCGTCCAGCCAGAGGCGGGCCACGTCGGCGGTCGTGAAGTCCCTGCCGTATCGCTGGAGCAACAGGAGGTTCAGGAGGGGGTAGTTGAGGTCGTCGTCCTCGGGCATGCCATCGATGTTCTCGGCGAGGGAGGTGGGGGCGGAGCGTCTGTTCCAGGGGTGGGCCCGGAGGAGGTCGTCGGGTACGCCCCGGGCGGTGAACCAGGTGCGCAGGGGCCAGTTTCCGCCGGCCCGGGCCAGGTCGCGGATCCCTTCGAGGGGGAGCTTCTCCACCGGTTTGCCGAGCAGACAACCGACCGCTCTACCGAGCCAGGCGGCTTCCAATTGGGCCTGGGTGGGGGCGGGGGCTGGGGCGGGCCCGGGCCGGGCGGGCCAGTCCGGGCAGTGGGCCCTGATCTGCCCCAGGTCTGTCGGTTCCGTATCCGCCAACCCGCTGGGCAGCTCCGCCAGTTCGTCCAGGAGGTCTCCCGCCAGTGCGCGCAGATACCGCGAGGCCGGAGTCGGGGACGTGCCCGCGCGCGGTGGGGCCTCCGGTCCGCCCGCCGCGTGCCAGCGGGTGGCGATCGCCTCCGGTGCGCGGCCGTCCTGGTAGGCCTGGGCGAGTTCGTGGCCGAGCAGGTCCTCGGGTTGGACCCAGGTCAGTCGGAGCATCATGGGGTCCCCGCCAGCTCGGCGTACGCGGACTCGTGGGCGCGGCGACGGCCCACGTCACGAGCGAAGATCTCGCGGGTCACATCGGTGAGGGTGGTCGCCGGGGCGTGCAGGTCCAGGCGGCTGGCCTCGGCGACCGTCTTGGCCCAGTCGTGGGGGATCTCGGAGCCGAGGGCACCGGCGAGGGCGCCGGACATGGTGGCGATGGAGTCGCAGTCGCGGCCGTAGTTCACCGAGCCGAGGACCGCGTGCCGGTAGTCGCCCCCGGACACCACCAACATGCCCAGGGCGACGGGGAGTTCCTCGATCGCGTGGAGGCGGGAGGGGCGGCGGGCGGCGAGGGAGGGAGAGCGGTAGTCGGGGCCGACCGTGTCGTAGGGGGCCACCGCCTCGCGGAGCGGGATCAGCGCCGACTCGAAGTCCGTGTGCCGGGCGGCGACTTCGCAGACCGCCTCGATCGCCGACCGGGTGCCGTCCTTCGCCAGGGCCAGGCAGGCCGCGACGACCGAGTCCGGGCTCGCCCCGGGCGCGCACGCCGCCGCGACCCCCGCCGCGAAGACGCCCGCCGCCTCCCGCCCGTACGACGACTGGTGGGCGCCCGCGACGTCGAGCGCCTCGGCGTACGCGCCCGCCGGGTTGGCCGCGTTGACCAGGCCGACCGGTGCCATGTACATCGCGGCGCCGCAGTTGACGATGTTGCCGGTGCCGGCCTCCCGGGGGTCGACATGGCCGTAGTGGAGGCGGGCCACCAGCCACTTCTCCGCGAGGAAGATCCGCTGGAGGGGGATGGCCTCGGCCTCCAGTTCCGGGATCCAGCGCGGGCCCGTCATGAGGTCGGGGACCAGGTGCTCGGCGACGGCGTACGCGTCGAGGTGGTCGCGGACGGTGGCGTACACGCGTACCAGCGCATGGGTCATCAGGGTGTCGTCGGTGACGTGTCCGTCGCCCTTGTGGTACGGGGCGATGGGGCGGGCGGTGCGCCAGGCGTCGCCGTTCCAGGGGCCGACGATGCCGTGGATCCGGCCGCCGTGCCGTTCGACGATCTGCTCGGGGGTGTAGCCCTCGACGGGGCCGCCGAGCGCGTCGCCGACGGCGGCTCCGACGAGGGCTCCGGTGATGCGTTCGTCGAGGGTTCCCGTTCCTTCTCCTTTGGGCGTCATGCCCGAATCATCCCTCTGGGGTGGCCAGTTCCGTCGCTTCCAGGAGGTCGGCGAGTCCGATCAGGTCCGTGCCCGTGAGCCGGGGCAGCGCGCAGCCGGACAGGATGCGGCAGGCGTCGCGCCAGGAGGCCGGGATCGCGGCGCCGCCGCCCAGCGCGCCGGTGAGCGCGCCCGCGAGGGCCGGGGCCGAGTCCGCGACCCGGGACAGACAGGCGGCGGCGGGCACCGCCTCCGCGATCCGGCCGCGTGCGGCGGTGGCCAGGGCGAGGGCGACCGGCACGGTCTCCGCCGCCGCGATGCCGTAGCTGTAGACGTGGTCGACGATCTGGTGTTCCAGGAGGGGGACCAGGGCGAAGGTGTCCTCGCTGGCGCGGGCCAGCCGCAGTGCGTGCCGCGCGTTGCGGCCGATCTCCGTCGACTCGGGGAGCTCGGCGAGGGCGGCGTCCGCGCAGGCGTCGACGTCGGCCCCGGCGAGGGCGAGCGCGAGGGCCGCGGCCATCGCGCGGGCGCCGTGCACCCCGTCGCCGTCCTGGGTGTAGCGGGCGTCGAACTCGGCGAGTTCCGCGGCGAGTCGGGGGTCGCCCGGGTGCGCCACGGCGAGCACACAGGCCCGTACACAGGCCGCGTCGTCGAAGTAGTGCGGGTTGTCGTGGCCGGTCGCGGGCGGGCGCAGTCCGGTGGCGAGGTTGCCGAGGCCCGCCCGTACGGAGATCCGGGCGCGAAGGGGGAGCAGCGCGGACTCGACCTCGGGGGCGCGCTCGGCGGCCGCGGCGACCTCGCTGGCGACGGCATTCCAGGACAGGTCGATGGACGCCCGCATCCGGCGTTCCCGGCTGAGGTCGCCGAGCGCGCTGCGGTCCCCGGCGCGCAGCACGGCCTCCGCCGCGAACGCCGCCCATTCCGCGTCGTCCGACGGGCCGAGCCGCAGGGGTTCCGGCGGCTGGTTCAGCGCGATGGGCACGGGCAGGGTCGTCGTCGCGTTCTGTTCCGCGAAGGTGTCCAGCTCGCGGGTCAGCCGCCGGGTCCACTCGGGCATCCGGGCCGCGCGGTGCCGGCCGGCGGGCCAGCCCGCGGCGTCGCCAGCGGCCAGCCCGAGCAGGAGGCCCTCGATCCGGCGGGGGCACGGGGCGGGTGTGGGGGCGGCGCCCGGCTCGGTACGGGGGGCCGCGTCCGACGAGGGTGAGTCCCCGGTGTCGGACGTCGTGGGTGAGTCCTCGATGTCGGTCGTCGAGGGGAAGTCCTCGACGTCGCAGATCGAGACCGATCCCCCGGCTTCCGGTGCCGAGGCCGATCCCGTACCGGGTTCGTCGCCCACCAGGCCGGGTCTCATGGCTGCACCTCGTCATCGTCGTCGGCAAGGATGTAGTCGCTGGTGAGGGTGTACGGGTCGGGGGGCGGAGGTGCCGTGCTCCCGGTCCCCCACTTCCCGTCGTCCCCCGGTGTGAGCAGTTCCGCCACGTCCAGTACGTGGTGGCCCGCCATGGAGGGCAGGCAGCTGCCGCGTGCCGGGCCGATCGCCGCCGCCCAGTCCGCCGGGATCGCGGCAGCGCCCCGGGTCGCCCCGGCCAGCGCGCCCGCCACCGCGGCCGTGGTGTCGGCGTCGCGGCCCATGTTGACGGCGGTGAGGACGGACTCGGTGAAGTCGCCGTCGGCGGCGGCGTACGCGCCGAAGGCGAGGGCGACGGCCTCGGGCGCCAGGTCCGTCCAGGGGTAGCCGCCGATGACGACCGCCGAGCGGACCGCCCGTTCGCCGCGGTGGGCGACGGCCACCGCCCGGCGCAGGGAGCGGGCCGTCCAGGAGTCGTCCGGGATCACGGCGAGCGCGGAGGCGACCACCGCGATCGTGGCCGCGCCCGCCATCGCCGCCGCGACCCCCGCCGCGACCGCTTGGCCGCCGTAGATGCCCTCGCCTTCGTGGCTCACCGAGCCGTCGATCGCCACCAGCCGGGCCGCCTCCGCCGGGCGGCCCGCCGCGAAGACTCCGAAGGGGGCCGCGCGCATCGCCAGACCGTCGCTCCAGGCGTGCCGGTGCTGGGCCGAGATGGGGGCCGCGAGTCCCCGGCGCAGGTTCTCCAGGGTGCCGCGCTCGCTGAAGCCGGCGCCCCGGAACGGCCCCTCGTCGCGGTCGGCGATCCACTGGTGCCAGGCCGCCTCGACATGCGTCACGGTGAGCGCCGAACCGTGCCGGGCCAGCAGCAGCCCCGAGAAGATCGCGTACTCCGTGTCGTCCGTCCCGGCCGGGTGCTCGGCGACGTACCCCGTGATCCGTCCCCACTTCGCGCGGATCTGCGACGGCCTCATGTTCTCGGCGGGCGCGCCCAGCGCGTCCCCGACGGCGAGGCCGAGCAGCGCGCCGCGGGCCCGCTCGCGCAGAGCGGCCGAGTCCCCGGGTGCCGGGACGGAGGGAATGCAGGCGATGGAAGCCATACGGTGCCTCTCCTCTCAGGGCGCAGAGCCCTTTGGGGATGTGTCCCACGGGAGGGGGCGGGGAGAGCCGTCCGCGGCTCCTCATTCACCCGGTCGACATCTGTGCATGATCCTTCACGGATGAGCGCTTGAGGGTAAAGCCGCAGGTTAGCCCAGCCTTTCCTTGCTGGCGGAGAAGAAATTCCAGGCGTAGTTTCGTGGTTGTCGAAAAGTAGAAACAGTCCAATCGACGGATCCTGGGGGACCGGTATGTCCATCATCGACACCGAGGCGACGCTGCACGAGGCGCACCGCGACAACCACACCCACCGGGACGTGAACGGCGGATGGCTGCGCCCGGCCGTGTTCGGCGCGATGGACGGGCTCGTGTCCAACCTCGCCCTGATGACCGGCGTCGCCGGCGGGTCCGTCTCCCATCAGACGATCGTCATCACCGGGCTCGCGGGCCTGGCCGCCGGCGCCTTCTCCATGGCCGCGGGCGAGTACACCTCCGTCGCCTCGCAGCGCGAACTCGTCGAGGCCGAACTCGACGTCGAGCGGCGTGAGTTGAGAAAGCATCCGCAGGACGAGGAGCGCGAGCTCGCCGCGCTGTACGAGTCGCGCGGCGTCGATCCCGCGCTCGCCCGCGAAGTGGCCAAGCAGCTCTCGCGCGACCCCGAACAGGCCCTGGAGATACACGCCCGCGAAGAGCTCGGCATCGACCCCGGCGACCTGCCCTCCCCGGCCGTCGCCGCCGTGTCGAGCTTCGGCTCCTTCGCCCTGGGCGCCCTGCTCCCCGTACTGCCGTATCTGCTCGGCGCGACCGTCCTGTGGCCCGCGCTGCTGCTCGCGCTGATCGGGCTCTTCGCGTGCGGCGCGATCGTGGCCCGGGTGACGGCTCGAAGCTGGTGGTACAGCGGAATCCGGCAGCTCGCGCTCGGGGGTGCCGCGGCGGGTGTGACGTACCTCCTGGGCAGCCTGTTCGGTACCGCCGTAGGATGATGTCTCGCGCACCTATGCAAGGGACTGCATAAGTAGCCGTTACTCGCTGGTTTCGATCGCTTAACCACTGGGAATGAGCCGTAAGCGCTGCGGGCAATGAGGCCTGCGCCGCGCCAGTGCGGTGGGTGACGTTGCCCGCCGTACTCCGGGCCCACGGACATGGATCTGTCCGCTTAGGTCCCCTTAACTTCACTGTCGTGCGAGGTACCCCCACGCCACCCCTGGGTGTCCGCATGTTGGAACGTAGTATCCGGTTCCCGAGAACCGCCCCATCATGTAACCTGCACGAAATTTTGCACCCCTAAGCAGAGGGCCAACGTCGTCCCTCGGCACATGCATATGCCACGACGACGACGGGAGAGCCGATGCGTACGCCGCGCCAGCCGTCCCAGCACTCCGCGAATGGCCAGAACTGGTCCTTCATGGATGCTCGCCCTGCTGCGCAGGGTATGTACGACCCCCGCAACGAGCACGACGCCTGTGGCGTCGGCTTCGTGGCCACCCTCACCGGTGAGGCGAGCTACGCGCTGGTCGAGCAGGCGCTCACCGTGCTGCGCAACCTGGAGCACCGGGGTGCCACCGGCGCCGAGCCCGACTCGGGCGACGGCGCGGGCATCCTGTCCCAGGTGCCCGACGCGTTCCTCCGCGAGGTGGCCGGATTCGAGCTGCCCGCGGCCGGCGCGTACGCGGTCGGCATCGCCTTCCTGCCCGAGGACGGCATCGAGGATGTCGTCTCACAGATCGAGACGATCGCCGCCGACGAGGACCTGACCGTCCTCGGCTGGCGCGAGGTCCCGGTCGCCCCCGAGCTGCTCGGCGCCACCGCCCGCTCCACGATGCCCGCCTTCCGCCAGATCTTCGTCACGGACGGCGTCTCGACCGGCATCGAGCTGGACCGCAAGGCGTTCGTGCTGCGCAAGCGCGCCGAGCGCGAGGCCGGCGTGTACTTCCCGTCGCTCTCCGCGCGCACCATCGTCTACAAGGGCATGCTGACCACCGGCCAGCTGGAGCCCTTCTTCCCGGACCTGTCCGACCGCCGCTTCGCCTCCGCGATCGCGCTCGTGCACTCCCGGTTCTCCACCAACACCTTCCCGAGCTGGCCGCTCGCCCACCCGTACCGCTTCGTCGCGCACAACGGCGAGATCAACACGGTCAAGGGCAACCGCAACTGGATGAAGGCCCGCGAGTCCCAGCTGGTCTCCGACCTCTTCGGTGACAAGGGCCTGGAGCGGGTCTTCCCGGTCTGTACGCCCGACGCGTCCGACTCCGCCTCCTTCGACGAGGTGCTCGAGCTCCTCCACCTCGGCGGCCGCTCGCTCCCGCACTCCGTGCTGATGATGATCCCGGAGGCGTGGGAGAACCACGACTCCATGGACCCGGCCCGCCGCGCCTTCTACCAGTTCCACTCCACGATGATGGAGCCCTGGGACGGCCCGGCCTGTGTCACCTTCACCGACGGCACCCAGGTCGGCGCGGTCCTCGACCGCAACGGTCTGCGCCCCGGCCGCTACTGGGTCACCGACGAGGGTCTCGTCGTCCTCGGTTCCGAGGTCGGCGTCCTCGACATCGACCCCGCGAAGGTCGTCCGCAAGGGCCGCCTCCAGCCCGGCAAGATGTTCCTCGTCGACACCGCCGAGCACCGCATCATCGAGGACGACGAGATCAAGGCCGCCCTCGTCGCCGACAAGCCGTACGCGGAGTGGCTGGAAGCCGGCGAGATCGAGCTCTCCGACCTCCCCGAGCGCGAGCACATCGTGCACACCCACGCCTCGGTCACCCGCCGCCAGCAGACCTTCGGCTACACCGAGGAAGAGCTGCGCATCATCCTCGCGCCGATGGCCAACACCGGCGGTGAGCCGCTGGGCTCCATGGGCACGGACTCCCCGATCGCGGCCCTGTCGGCCCGCCCGCGTCTGCTCTTCGACTACTTCACCCAGCTGTTCGCGCAGGTCACCAACCCGCCGCTGGACGCGATCCGCGAGGAGCTCGTCACCTCGCTGCGCTCCTCGCTGGGCCCGCAGGGCAACCTGCTGGAGCCCACGGCCGCGTCCTGTCGTAGCGTCACCCTGCCCTTCCCGGTGATCGACAACGACGAGCTGGCCAAGCTCATCCACATCAACGCCGACGGCGACATGCCGGGCATGAAGGCCGCGACCCTGTCCGGTCTCTACCGGGTCAGCGGTGGCGGCGACTCCCTCGCCGCGCGGATCGAGGAGATCTGCACGGAGGCCGACGCCGCCATAGAGAACGGCGCCCGCCTGATCGTCCTGTCGGACCGCCACTCCGACGCCGAGCACGCGCCGATCCCCTCGCTGCTGCTCACCGCGGCCGTCCACCACCACCTCATCCGCACCAAGCAGCGCACCCAGGTGGGCCTGCTGGTCGAGGCGGGCGACGTCCGCGAGGTCCACCACGTGGCCCTCCTCATCGGCTTCGGCGCCGCCGCGGTCAACCCCTACCTGGCGATGGAGTCGGTCGAGGACCTGGTCCGCGCCGGCACCTTCCTGACCGGCATCGAGGCCGAGCAGGCCATCCGCAACCTGATCTACGCGCTCGGCAAGGGCGTCCTCAAGGTCATGTCCAAGATGGGCATCTCGACCGTCGCCTCCTACCGCGGCGCCCAGGTCTTCGAGGCCGTCGGCCTCGACCAGGCCTTCGTCGAGAAGTACTTCAACGGCACCGCCACCAAGATCGGCGGCGCCGGCCTCGACGTCATCGCCAAGGAGGTCGCGGCGCGGCACGCCAAGGCCTACCCGGCCTCCGGCATCGCCCCGGCGCACCGGGCCCTCGACATAGGCGGCGAGTACCAGTGGCGCCGCGAGGGCGAGCCGCACCTGTTCGACCCGGAGACGGTCTTCCGCCTCCAGCACTCGACGCGCTCCGGCAGCTACGACATCTTCAAGAAGTACACCGACCGGGTGAACGAGCAGTCCGAGCGCCTGATGACGCTCCGTGGCCTGTTCGGCTTCAAGTCCGACCGGCAGCCGATCTCGATCGACGAGGTCGAGCCGGTGAGCGAGATCGTCAAGCGCTTCTCCACCGGCGCCATGTCGTACGGCTCCATCTCCAAGGAGGCGCACGAGACCCTCGCCATCGCCATGAACCAGCTGGGCGGCAAGTCCAACACCGGCGAGGGCGGCGAGGACGCGGACCGGCTCTACGACCCGGCGCGCCGCTCGTCGATCAAGCAGGTCGCCTCCGGCCGCTTCGGCGTCACGTCGGAGTACCTGGTCAACGCCGACGACATCCAGATCAAGATGGCGCAGGGTGCCAAGCCCGGCGAGGGCGGCCAGCTGCCCGGCCACAAGGTCTACCCCTGGGTCGCCAAGACCCGGCACAGCACCCCGGGCGTGGGCCTGATCTCCCCGCCCCCGCACCACGACATCTACTCCATCGAGGACCTGGCCCAGCTGATCCACGACCTCAAGAACGCGAACCCGCAGGCGCGGATTCACGTCAAGCTGGTCTCCGAGGTCGGTGTCGGCACCGTCGCCGCGGGTGTCTCCAAGGCGCACGCGGACGTGGTGCTCATCTCCGGCCACGACGGCGGCACGGGCGCCTCCCCGCTGACCTCCCTGAAGCACGCGGGCGGCCCCTGGGAGCTCGGCCTCGCCGAGACCCAGCAGACGCTGCTGCTCAACGGCCTGCGCGACCGTATCGTCGTACAGACCGACGGCCAGCTGAAGACCGGCCGTGACGTCGTCATCGCCGCGCTGCTCGGCGCCGAGGAGTTCGGTTTCGCGACCGCGCCGCTCGTCGTCTCCGGCTGCGTCATGATGCGCGTCTGCCACCTGGACACCTGCCCGGTCGGCATCGCCACCCAGAACCCGGTGCTGCGCGACCGCTTCGCCGGCAAGGCCGAGTACGTCGTGAACTTCTTCAGGTTCATCGCCGAAGAGGTCCGCGAGATCCTCGCCGAGCTGGGCTTCCGCACCATCGAGGAGGCCGTCGGCCACGCCGAGAACCTCGACGTGGAGCGGGCCGTCACCCACTGGAAGGCGCAGGGCCTGGACCTGTCCCCGCTCTTCCACGTGCCCGAGCTGCCCGATGGCGCGGTGCGCCACCAGGTCGTCGCCCAGGACCACGGTCTGGAGAAGGCGCTCGACAACGAGCTGATCAAGCTCGCCGCCGACGCGCTGGCCGCGAACACCCAGGCCGACGCCCAGCCGGTGCGCGCCCAGGTCGCGATCCGCAACATCAACCGCACGGTCGGCACCATGCTCGGCCACGAGGTGACGAAGAAGTTCGGTGGCGGGGGCCTGCCCGACGACACCATCGACATCACCTTCACCGGCTCCGCGGGCCAGTCCTTCGGCGCCTTCCTGCCGCGCGGTGTCACGCTGCGCCTGGAGGGCGACGCCAACGACTACGTCGGCAAGGGCCTGTCCGGCGGCCGGGTGATCGTCCGTCCCGACCGGGGCGCCGACCACCTCGCCGAGTACTCGACCATCGCGGGCAACACCATCGCGTACGGCGCGACGGGCGGCGAGCTCTTCCTGCGCGGCCGCACCGGCGAGCGCTTCTGCGTCCGCAACTCCGGCGCGACGGTGGTCTCCGAGGGCGTGGGCGACCACGGCTGCGAGTACATGACCGGCGGTCACGCGGTCGTCCTCGGCGAGACGGGCCGCAACTTCGCGGCCGGCATGTCCGGCGGCATCGCCTACGTCGTCGACCTGAACCGCGACAACGTCAACGCCGGCAACGTGGGCGCCGTCGAGGAGCTCGACGACACCGACAAGCAGTGGCTGCACGACGTGGTGCGCCGCCACCAGGAGGAGACCGGCTCGACCGTCGCCGAGAAGCTCCTGGCGGAGTGGGACACAGCGGTGGACCGCTTCAGCAAGATCATCCCCAGCACGTACAAGGCAGTGCTCGCCGCCAAGGACGCCGCCGAGCGAGCCGGACTCCCCGAGTCCGAGATCACCGAGAAGATGATGGAGGCGGCGACCAATGGCTGATCCCAAGGGCTTTCTGAACCACGGCCGCGAGGTCGCCAGGACCCGCCCCGTCGGGGAGCGCGTCAAGGACTGGAACGAGGTCTACGTTCCGGGCTCGCTGCTCCCGATCATCTCCAAGCAGGCCAGCCGTTGCATGGACTGCGGGATCCCGTTCTGCCACAACGGCTGTCCGCTGGGGAACCTGATCCCCGAGTGGAACGACTACGCCTACCGCGAGGACTGGTCCGCCGCGTCCGAGCGTCTGCACGCCACGAACAACTTCCCGGAGTTCACGGGCCGCCTGTGCCCCGCTCCCTGCGAGTCGGCGTGCGTGCTCGGCATCAACCAGCCCGCCGTGACCATCAAGAACGTCGAGGTCTCGATCATCGACAAGGCGTGGGACACGGGCGACGTCGCCCCGCGGATCCCCGAGCGCCTGTCGGGCAAGACCGTCGCGGTCATCGGTTCGGGCCCGGCGGGTCTGGCCGCCGCCCAGCAGCTCACCCGGGCGGGCCACACGGTCGCCGTGTACGAGCGTGCCGACCGCGTCGGCGGCCTGCTGCGCTACGGCATCCCCGAGTTCAAGATGGAGAAGCGGCACATCAACCGCCGCATCGAGCAGATGCGCGCGGAGGGTACCCGCTTCCGCACCGGCATCGAGATCGGCCGCGACCTCAAGGCGACGGACCTGCGCAAGCGGTACGACGCCGTGGTCATCGCCGCCGGTGCGACGACCGCGCGTGACCTCCCGGTCCCCGGCCGCGAGCTCAAGGGCATCCACCAGGCCATGGAGTACCTGCCGCTGGCCAACAAGGTGCAGGAGGGCGACTACGTGGCGCCCCCGATCACGGCCGAGGGCAAGCACGTCGTGGTCATCGGCGGCGGCGACACCGGCGCGGACTGCGTGGGCACCGCCCACCGCCAGGGCGCGGCCTCGGTCACGCAACTGGAGATCATGCCGCAGCCAGGCGAGGAGCGGAGCCCGGGCCAGCCCTGGCCGACGTTCCCGATGCTCTACAAGGTCACCTCCGCGCACGAGGAGGGCGGTGACCGCGTCTACTCGGTCTCCACCACCCACTTCGAGGGCGACGAGGACGGCAACGTCCAGTGGCTGCACCTCACCGAGGTCGAGTTCGTCGACGGCAAGCTGAACCAGAAGCCGGGCACGGAGCGCAAGATCCCCGCCCAGCTGGTCACGCTGGCCATGGGCTTCACCGGCACCGACGTCGAGAACGGCGTGGTCTCGCAGTTCGGCCTGGAGCTCGACGCGCGCGGCAACATCGCCCGCGACGCCGAGTTCGCGACCAACGTGCCCGGCGTGTACGTCGCCGGTGACGCCGGCCGCGGCCAGTCGTTGATCGTCTGGGCCATCGCGGAGGGCCGCTCGGCCGCCCGCGGGGTCGACCGCTTCCTGACCGGGGCCAGCGACCTGCCGGCCCCGATCCGCCCGACGGACCGCTCGCTGATGGTCTGACGCTCCACCCCAACAAACGTCCCGTACAACGGCGTACGGAACTGAACGCGGCGCCTGCCTTGTCCCCGACCGGACGGTGGTGGGCGCCGTGGTGCGTCGTCAGCGGGTCGGGTCGGCGGCGGGGCGTCGTGGTGGCTGGTCTCAGTCGGCCGGGTGCCCGGTGTCGTCCGGCCAGACCCCGATGTGGTCCTGCTCCAGTTCCAGCATCACCCGGTCCTCCATCCCGAGGGCCGCAGTGTACTCGGCGGGCAGCTGGAGCCGGCCGGCCCGGTCCAGCGTCGCGAACTCCCGTGCCACCAGGGACTCCTGGCCCTGCGCGTCGACCTCCGTGCGGCGCAGCACCTCCGTCGAGGTACGGCCGTCACGGATCGCGACCGCGCGCCGGACCTCGCCGGCGACCGCCTGGTCGTGCGTGACGATCACGATCGTCGTGCCCAGCTCCTCGTTGGCCCGGCGGAACGCCGCGAAGACCTCCGCGCCGGTCGCCGAGTCCAGCTCACCGGTCGGCTCGTCGGCGAGCAGCACGGACGGCGAGTTGGCGAGGGCCACGGCGATCGCGACCCGCTGCTGCTGCCCGCCGGACATCTGCTGAGGCCGACGGTCCCGGCAGTCGGCGACGCCGAGCATCGCGAGCAGTTCCTCCGCCCGCTCGGCCCGCCGCTTGCCGCGGCCCCGGCCGCCCTTCAACTGCATGGGCAACGCCACGTTCTGGGCCGCCGTCAGATAGGGGAGGAGATTGCGGGCCGTCTGCTGCCAGACGAAACCGACCACCTCACGGCGGTAGCGCAGCCGGTCCTTCGCGTTCATCGTGAGCAGATCGCGGCCCGCGACCCGCGCGGCGCCCGCGGTGGGCACGTCGAGGCCGGCGAGGATGTTCATCAGGGTCGACTTGCCGCTGCCGGAGGCGCCGACCAGGGCCGTCAACTCGCCCTCCTGGACCAGCAGATCGAGCCCCTGGAGCGCCTGCACCTCCACCCCGGCGGAGCCGCCGCGCCCAGGGGAGCCGTCCCCGGCCGCCCGGCCGGAGAAGATGCGGACCAGCCGGTCGCAGGCGATCAGCGCGTCCCGCCCGTACGCGGGCCGGTCGCGGCGCGCAGCCGCCCGATGCTCCAGCTCCGCCAGACTCGTCCGCGAGCTCGTCGCACGGGTCATCGCATGCCTCCTGTCCTGAGTTCGGTGATCGACGTACGGCGCCCAGCCCACCAGGCCTGCGCGACGGCCACCGCCCACGCCAGCAGTACCGTGCCCGCCGCGGGCAGGAGCAGCGACCACACGTCGGTACGCAGCGACGCGCCGATCACCGGCACTCGGCCCGCCGCGGTGGCCAGCGCGAGACGTTCCAGGTCGATGCCGGGAGCGAGCAGCCGGACCGTGGCCCAGCCGGCGAGCATCCCGCCCGAGGCCGCGAGCAGCGCCTGGGGCAGCGCGTCCAGGCTGAGCAGCCGACGGCCCTGGCGGGGCGTGAGGCCCATGGTGTGCAGCCGGGCCAGCAGCGCGGCCCGTTCCGGCGCGGACTGCAGGAGGGAGAGCAGCAGGGCGAGTACGGCGTACCCCGCACCGGCCAGGGCGGCCGTGGTGTAGATCCGCTCGGCGCCCGCCTGCAACGGCGCATCGGAGAGCGCCGCCCGTTCCTCGCCGCGCAACGTCACGGTGAGTCCCTTCCCGGCGCCGCGCACGGCCGTCCGCAGGGCCGGTGCGTCGAGTGCGGCACCGGTCGCCAGCAGCGTCGTCGGGTCGGAGTGCGTGAGGCCCGCGGCGTCGACCAGCAGGAAGTCGGTGCCGGGGGCGGCGGGGGTGCGGGAGCGTACGGCGGCGATCCGGACGGTGATGTCACCGGCGAGGGACGTGATCCGACGCGGTGCGCGGCCCAGGCGCTCCGCGAGACCGGGGGAGGCGACGGCGTTCAGCACGCCCCCCGTCCCCGTACCCTCCGCCGCCTTCGGCTTCAACACATCCGCGGGGAAGGCCCCGAGGCCCGTCTGCCGGGCCAGCCGGGCGTACGACGCCGGCTCGACCCCGATCAGCGTCAGGCCCTCCTTCGCCCCTGCCCCGCCGGAGGTGAGCTCCGCCGTGCGCTCGATCCGCACGGCCGTCACCGCACGCACGCCCGCGACCTTACGTACCGCCCCTGCCACGCCCGCCGGGAGCGGCGTCACCTCACCCGGCCCGGCGATCCGCGCGTCCGCGCCGGTCGCCAGCAGCGCGGCCCGGTCCCGGGCGTCGGACACCCCGGCGAGCACGGAACCCCCGAACGCCGCCGTCGTCAGGGCCAGCAGCAGCGCCAGCAGCGGCAGCGCGACGCCCACCGTGGAGGAGCGGCCCGCGCGGGCCAGCGACAGGAAACCGACCACCCCGCGCCCTCGCGCGGCCGGGCGGGCGGCCCACCGCAGCGGCAGCGGGTACAGCCGTACGAGCACCAGCGCCGCGATCAGCCCGACCAGGACCGGAGCGGCGCTCACCAGGAGGTCGCCCGCGCTGGACGCGCCGCGCCGCCGCAGCGCCACGACCGAGCCGACGGCCAGCACCAGCACGGTGAGTTCGGCGACCGTGCGGCGCCTGCCGGGCCTGGCGTGGGCGAGATCGTCGCGCTCCGCGTGCGCCCGCGGCCTGCGGTGCGCCACGACCGCCCGCACCGGCAGTACGGCACAGGCGAGGAGAGCGACGGCGGACGCCCCGAGCACGGCGGGCAGGAGCCGGGCCTCGTCGACGGTGAGCACGGCGAGCAGCAGACCGGCGGCGGCCGCGGGCACCGCCACGACCGTCGTCTCGGCGAGGAGCCGTCCGGCGATCCCGCGCAGCGAGCCGCCCCGCGCACGCAGCAGGGCGAGTTCGGCGGCCCGGCGGACGGCGACCAGCCCGCCGGCCATCACCAGGACGACGGCGGCGACCGCGCCGATCCCGAACGCCCCGACCGCCACGACGGGCGTGATCGCCGCGCGGGTCGTCGTGTAGGAGCCGACGACCGTCTCCAGGTCGGTGGCGACGGCCGCGGTGCTCCCGGCCACCTCGCGCATCCGCAGCAGCTCGGGCCCGCCTTCGAGGGAGGCGATCCGGGAGACGAGCCCCGGGACGTCCTGTGCGGTGAGCCGTTCGGTGGCGGGGGCGAACCGCCAGTACAGCTCAGGCTGTCCCTGGCTGCCGAGGAGCACCGGGGCGGCGCCGGGTGCCAGCAGGAGGCCCGCCTGCCAGTAGAACTGCGGCGGGAGGGACGGGTCCGCGGCCACGCCCGGGGTGCGCAGGACCGGCTCCGCGGACCAGTAACCGCCCTGCGGATGCCGGGGCTCCACGATCCCGGTGATCCGCACGACCAGCGGCGCGCCCCCGAAGCCGTCCACGTCGATGACGGAACCGACCCGCAGCCGCAGCGTCCGGGCGGTCGCCTCGGTCACGGCGGCCTCGACCTTCCTGGTGTCCGCCGTCACCTCCCCGGCGGCGGTGGGGAGCCGTCCGTCGCGCACGGTGGAGTGGGCGGCGAGTTCCGACTGCGCGGCCAGCGTGAAACGGGGCGGCGCGTCGATCACCGGCAGCCAGGGGTTCAGTCCGACGAGGCTCTTGGAGGTCCGTACCCCGTAGGCCGACTCCGTGGTGTCCGCCCGCAGCGGCGCGGGCAGCCTGGCCAGCGCCGCGCGTCGGACGGCCGCGAGTGCCGGGGGCCGCACCGCCTTCTCCCGGGTGGCCTGCGCGATCTCCAACCCCGGCTGCGGTGCGCTCAGTTCCACCGAGGTGGCGGCCGGGGGCGCCCCGGCGATCTCCTGCCGCAGCCCCTTCGTCTCGTACGCGTCAAGGGCCCGCGGCAGCGCCGCCGCGAGGAACGCCGTGACCAGCACGAGCACTCCGAACGCGACGGCCGCCCCGGGGGCGGTCCGCAGCCGCGTACGCACCCAGGGCGCCACACCGCGCTCCGTGCGCTGCCTCCACCAGGCCATCTCAGCTGTCCCCCTGGTGGCGGAGCGCGACCGCCGGGTCGGCGCGGCGGACGGCCGTCGCGGCACTGATCAGCAGGGGCAGGGCCGCGACGCCCACGAGGAGCAACGCCACCTGGGACACCGGGAGTTCGACGAGGACGCGGGGGACCGGTCGCGCGGCCCCCGGGGTCAGCACGATCAGCGGGACGACGGCCCGGGTCAGGACGGTGCCGAGGCCGAGACCGGCGAGCAGACCGGCCCCGATCAGCAGGCCCTGCTCCACGGCGACCAGCCGGGCGAGTTCCCGGCGGCCCGCACCGAGCGCCCTGAGCACGGCGAACTCCGCGGACCGCTCGCGCCGGGAGCCCGCGGTGCCCACCGCGAAGCCGCCCGCGGCGAGGGCCGCCGCGGCCACCGCCACCGCCAGCAGCGCCGCGCGCGGCCCGGCGCCGAGCGGGTCGCCCAGCAGCCGGTCCGCGGCCTCGTCCCGTACGAGCACCTGGTCCGGCTCGATGTCGGGTCGTGCCCGCAGCGCGGCCGCGACCTGTGCGGCCCTGCCGGGGGCGGTGCTCAGCCACCATTCGGCGGGTGCGAGCGGAGCGCGTGCGCGCTGCGCGAACACCGCGTTCACGGCGCGCAGATCCAGCAACAGCGCGCCCCCGTCCGCCCTTTCCGCCCCGCCCTCGTCCGCCGCTCCGTCCGATGCTCCCGCTCCGTCTGCGGTGGCCCCGGCCCAGGCCGCGCCCGTTCCGGTCGTCGGCAACTCGCTCACCGACCGCACGATCGTCACCCGCAGCCGCTCCCCGTCCAGCGTCACGTCGATGCTCTCGCCCGGCTCGGTCCCGGCCGCGCGCAGAAACGCCCGGGTGGCGACGGCCGCGATCCGTGCCGGGGGCGTGGCCCGCGCGGCGTCGAGGCGGACGGTGAACTCCGGCGGACCGGAGGGCGACTCCTCGCTCCCGGGCGCGTCGCCCGTCCCGTACGAGACCGTCAGTGGCGCCGTCCTCGACGCGGCCGGACGCAGGGCCGTCGACGGGAGCGCCGCTCCGTCCGCCGTCTCGGTCCTGCTGCCGCGCCAGCGCACCCCGGCGGGCACCGCGACCTCGCGGGCGGTTCCGTCGGGGCCTGTGGACAGCATCCGTACGACGGTGAGCCGGTGCTGTTCGGGCTCGCCCGCGGGAACCGTGCCGTCGAGCTGCAGCCCGGCCACCCGCAGCGGCCCGGCCGGCGTGGCCCGGGCGCCCGAAGCCGACACGTCCAGGTCGAGGGTGACCCGGTGGACCCGGCCGTCGACGGGCAGCTTCCCGGCGCTCAGCCGGTACGCGATGCCGTAGCCGTCCTCGACGACGACAGTGACCAGCGGCGCGAGTCCGGAAGGAGAACGCCCCGCCTTCGCCCCTCCACCCGCGGCCGTCGTCCCGCCCGTTGCCGCCGTCTCGTCGGTGATGCGCAGGTCGAGCGCGAGCCGCCGGGTGCCGTCGGGCAGGGACACCGAAGGTCCGGCCGCCTTCTCCCGAGGCGCGAGATCCCGCAGCAGCCGCCCCACGGGCTCGTCGGCGAGGTCGCCGCGCATCAGCATCCCCTCCCCGGCGTGCGCCGTGTCCAGAGCGAGCACCGTCGTCCTGCGGCCGCCGGAGAGGTCCGTGGTGGCGCGGTAGGCGGGAGCGGCCTCACGTACCCCGGGCAGCGCGGCGTACAGACCGGTCTGGCCGGGGCTGCCCGGCCTGCCGTCCAGCACCCGTACGGAAGCGCCCGTCCCGAAGTCCGCCTGGTCTCCCTGCGACCGCTGCCACGACGCGCTCTGCCCGATCGCCAGCATCCCGGTCGTCACGGCGAGGACCAGCAGCAGCACCGGCCCCGCCCCACGCAGCGGACGCCGGCTGAACTGCCAGCCCGCCAGCGCCGCCGGCAGGCCCCGCCCGCTCGCGGCCCGCCGCTCCGCGAGCCGCGCCCCCAGCGGCAGCAGCCGCAGCGTCAGCACCGTGCCCGCCAGCAGGGCCAGTGCGGGCGCCGCGACCAGCAGCGGATCGATGCCCAGATCGCCCGCCCGGTCACGGCTGAGCGCGCCGCCACCGGACGAGCCGGTCTGCCGGTCGAGTTGCCAGTACGCCACCGCCGCGATCAACAGCAGCCCCACATCGGCCCCGGCCCGCACCGGCGCCGCGCCCGCCGCGGCCCGCACGCGCCGCAGCCGCGGCGGCGCACCCGCCGTCGCGGCCAGCGCGGGCGCCACGACCGCCGCCGCGCAGCACACCGCGACCCCGGCCGCGACCAGCCACACCTGGAGCACCGGAGCGTCCCCGAGCCGCACCCCGGACCGGTCGAGGGACGACCACCGGGCGAGCAACCGCACCAGCGGGCCGGACACCAGCGCGGCACCCACCGCCGCCGGTACGGCGAGCAGCAGCGCCTCCAGCGCGGCGAGGCCCGTGATCCGGCGGCGCGAGGCACCCCGCGCCTTCAGCAGATCGGTCTCGCCCGCCCGCTCGGTGTCGAGCAGCCGGGCCACCAGCAGCAGCGCGTACCCGGCGAGCAGCACCAGCTGGACGGAGACGATCATCAGCGTGGACCGGGAGACGAGCAACGCGCGCCCGGTCCTGTCGAGCACGGCGGGCAGCGCCGTCCGCACGGTCGCCCCGGCTCCGAACGCCGCGTTCTCGCGCAGCACTTCGGGCTCGCGCGCCGAAGCCTCGCGCAGCGCGTCGATGCCGTCGGTGGTCAGACTCCGGTAGTCGGCCGTCGCCACCCACCCGGTGGTGCCAGCGGAGGTGCGGGAGGCGAGGACGGACGGGTCGGCGAGCAGCGGGCCGTAGGTGGTGAAGTCGACGGTGCGCACCCCGTGACCGCCGAGGGTGTCCAGCTGCCAGTACGGATCCGCGCCGTCGGCGGCCCGGTACACGCCGGTGACCCGGACCGTCAGGGGCGCGCCGCCCAGCCGGTCGGTCAGGGCGATCCGCGCGCCAGGCCGCACCTTCAGCCGGTCGGCGGCCACTTCGGGCAGCGCGACGGGCACGGGAGCGGTACGCGCCGCCGGGGCCGGGCCGGGCAGCGTGCCCGAGACCAGCCTGATCCGCGACCGGTCGAGGGCGGCGAAGTGGGTGAGGTCCGGCTGCCCCGTGCGGCCCTCGGTGCCCTGGAGGGAACGGGGCAGCGCGTACGGCCCCGAGCCGCGCAACGTCCGTACGGTCACCGGAAGCCCCGCGAAGGTCCGGCGCGCGCCGCGGACCGCCGCGTCCTGGGCCTCCTCCTCCCGGCCTCGGGGCACATCGGCGCTGATGACGAGCGAGGCGGAGGTCGCGGCCGGGCCGCTCAGGTTCTGTCGGAGCGCCGCGTCCCCGACCGAGGCGGAGAACGCGGCGAGGGCGGCGAGCACCGAGGTGGTCAGCAGCACCGCGAGCAGGGCGGCGCCGAGCAGCAGCCGATGCGCCCGAACGCGCAGCAACAAGAAGCCCGTCACTCGTCCCCCACCCGATTGCCGAGCCACCTCCTCGCCAACCCGACATGAATATCATGGGGTTTCCGTTCTGGGTACATGAGTTCCATTCCGCAGGGGGTGCGTCGATGACGGAGAACACCGGCACGCGGTCCGGTGCCGCCCTCGTGGGCGAATCCGCCGACGAACCGATGGTGCGGGTCGAGAACCTGCACCACTCGTACGGCACGGGTGCCGTGGCCGTGCACGCGCTGCGCGGCGCCTCCTTCGAGCTGCGGCGCGGTGAACTCGTCGCCCTCAAGGGCCGGTCGGGCTCCGGCAAGACGACCCTGCTCCATCTGATCGGCGGCCTCGACCGCCCGGACCGCGGCCGCGTCCTCATCGACGGCACCGACCTGTCCGCACTCGGCGAGAACGAGCTGCTGGAACTGCGCCGCGACCGCATCGGCTACATCTTCCAGTCCTTCGGACTCATCCCCATCCTCACCGCGGCCGAGAACGTGGGAGTGCCGCTGCGGCTGCGCAGAGCCGACCCCCGCGAACGTGAGGAGCGCGTGGCCCTGCTGCTCGCCCTCGTGGGGCTCGCCGACCACGGAGCCCAGCGCCCGGCGGAGCTCTCCGGCGGGCAGCAGCAGCGGGTGTCCATCGCCCGCGCCCTCGCCAACCACCCGGCCCTGCTGCTCGCCGACGAGCCGACCGGACAGCTGGACGCGCAGACCGGCCTGGCGGTGATGGAACTGCTGCGGGCGGTGGTCGCCAGTGAGGGCGTCACGGCCCTGGTCGCCACGCACGACCCCCAACTCCTGGGCCTGGCCGACCGTGTACTGGAACTGAGCGACGGCGAGGTCGTCGAGCACTGACGGCGCCCGACCGACCGGGCGCGGGCACCTCGGCGGAGGGGCCCCGGCACCGTGGGGGAGGGGCTACGGCACCTTGTACGTCTCCCCGTACACCTTCCACTCCAGCGGCGTGCGCAGGTCCAGGTTCCCGTCGTACAGGAACATCCGCTGGGCCGTGTCGATGCGGGTCGTGTCGCGGTGGGCGCTCTCGGCCTTCATCGCCGCGCGACGGACGTCGAGGAAGATGTCGAGGTAGGTCTTCTCGGAGCCGCCCTCGGCCGGGGTGTCGGCCTGGGCCATGGCACGGGTGCGCAGGTCGTAGAAGCCGCCCGCGCCGGTGCCGGGCCCGTGCATGACCATGGCGTCGTAGTAGATGAACTGGCCCAGCGTGCCGAGGCCGTCGAGTGTGGCGCGGCGCACCGCGGGGTCGAAGTAGACGCGGTCCCGCTCGGCGTCCTGCGCCCTGCGGAAGGCGGCCACCGAGGCCTCCTTGCGCCAGGCCGCCACGAAGCCCGGGCCGAGACCCTCGTGCGAGTCCGTCCCGTCGACCTTGCGCAGGGCGGGCAGGTAGCGGGCGAGGCCGTTGCCCGGGTGGTCCTTCGTGTAGCCCTCGACCAGGACGAGCAGATCGTGGGTGCCGGTGCAGAAGCCGATGAGGCCCGCTGTGTACCCCTGGCCGTCGCCGATGTCCTCGATGTAGGCATACGCGCTGCGCCAGTCGAGTGTGGAGTTCTCCGCGCTCGCCACGAGCTTCTGCGCCAGCTCCTTCTTGTCCGGGGTGGCGAGGCCCGCGCCCGCCGTTCGCTCGGCGTCCTGGCGGGCCCGCGCGGGCCCGGCGGCCCCGCTCGCGTCCGTGAGTCCCGGGGCGAGGAAGCAGACCGCGACCGCGACCAGGGGGAGGACCGCGAGCAGGAGGAGCCGGGCGCGTTTCATGGGCTCAGCCTAGGGAGCGCTCAGGCCGCTCCGCTCGTCAGCTCGGACACCCTTCCGACGGCCGTGATCACCAGCAGCGCCAACAGCGCGGCGCACGCGGCCGCTTGGACGAGCGCCCGGCGGCGGTCCCGGGGCGCATACGCGTAGGCGAGCGTGACCACCCCGCCCGCCAGCAGTCCGCCGAGGTGGCCCTGCCAGGAGGTGAGTCCCGCCGAGATGAGCAGCCACAGCAGCAGGCCCGCCATGAAACGGTTGACGGCGCTCATGTCGGCGCCCAGCCGGCGGGCCATGACGTAGTACGCGGCCCCCAGCCCGAAGATGGCACCCGACGCACCGAGCGTGGGCGTGTACGGCGCGATCACCAGCACGAGGACCGAGCCGCCGAGGGCCGAGAGCAGATAGAGCGTGACGAAGCGGATCCGGCCGAGCTGGGCCTCCACCACCCGGCCCAGGTTCCACAGCGAGACCATGTTCATCACGATGTGCAGAATCCCGAACGTGCCCTCGGTGGGCGGCAGATGGAGGAACGCACCGGTCAGCATCCGGTACCACTCCCCGTCGACCACGCCCTCCGGGTGGAAGTCGGAGGGGTACTGGGCCTGCCAGACGTAGTGCCCGCCGTCGGGCCCCGTCAGCGCCGCGCCGAGCATCTCGAACCGGTCCACGATCGCCGGGCGCACCACCTCGCCCACATAGGCCAGCACGTTGAGCGCGATCAGGACGTACGTCACCACGGGCACGGTCGAGATACGGCCGCCGAACGCCGTGCGCGCCTGCCGGATCGAACGGGCGCCCTCCTTCACGCACTCCACGCACTGGTGACCGACGGCCGCCTCACGCATGCAGTCCGGGCAGATGTAGCGGTCGCACCGTGTGCAGCGCACATGGGACTCCACCTTGGGATGGCGGTAGCAGGTGGTGACGGGGGATGGGGCGGACTCGGTGGACTCAGTGGATTCGGTGGATTCGGATTCCACGACCGGCTCCTCGCGGGTACGGAGATCAGGGGGACGATGAGCCGGTGGGGTCGGCGGCGAACAAAATAGCGAACGCCCATGTGGGAGGGGGACGGCAGGGGTTGTCGGTGCCGTAATCTCGGCGTTTCCGCAACCCCTCGCGCGATGGGAGCCCCGCATGGCCGGAATCAGCCTCACCAAGGTGGAGGAGACCGCGCCCGCGCTGGTCAGTCTGTACAAGAGCGCCGGTGTCTCCCTCACCAAGCACGGGCTGAGCGGACAGCGGGCCGCGGTGTACCTGGTCGTCGACTACTCCGGGTCGATGAAGCCGTACTACAAGGACGGCAGTGTGCAGGCGCTGGCGGACCGGGTGCTCGGCCTGTCGGCGCACCTCGACGACGACGGCACCGTCCCCGTCGTCTTCTTCTCCACGGACATCGACGCGGTCACGGACATCGCGCTCGACAACCATCAGGGCCGGGTGGAGAAGATCGTGGCCGGGCTCGGCCACATGGGGAAGACCAGTTACCACCTGGCCATGGACGCGGTCATCGACCACTACCTCGACAGCGGCTCCACGGACCCCGCCCTGGTCGTCTTCCAGACCGACGGCGGCCCCATCAACAAGCTCGCCGCCGAGAGGTACTTGTGCAAGGCGGCGAAGCTTCCGCTGTTCTGGCAGTTCATAGGGTTCGGTGACCCGGACAGCAAGCAGTTCGAGTTCCTGCGCAAACTCGACGAGCTGCCGGTGCCGCGGAAGCGGGTCGTCGACAACGCCGGTTTCTTCCATGCCGGTTCGCAGCCTCGGCAGGTCTCCGACGGCGAGCTGTACGACCGGATCGTGGGCGACTTCCCCCAGTGGCTGACGGCCGCGCGCGAGCGGGGGATCGTCCGGTGACCGTGCGTGTTCTGCCGGCGGCCGGGCGGGTGGCCGTGCCCTGGAAGAACGGTGGCGGGGTGACGCGCGAGATCGTCGCCCGGCCCGAGGGTGCGGACATGGGGGACTTCGAGTGGCGGGTGAGTCTGGCCGACGTCGGCTCCGACGGGCCGTTCTCGGCGTTCGCCGACGTGGACCGGATCCTCACCATGGTCGAGGGCGAGGGGATGGACCTGACGGTCGGCGGTGAACACCGCCGGGTCGCCACGCGGTTCGTCCCGCAGCGCTTCGCCGGTGACCTGCCGACCGGCTGCCGCCTCCTCGGGGGGCCGGTCGTCAACCTCAACGTCATGTGGCACCGGGGCGCCGCCGCGACCCCGACCGTCACGGTCGCCGACCCCCGGCGGTCCCTCGCCCTCCCGGCGGGTCCGGCCGTCCTGGTCGTCGCCCTCGACGGCGCGGCCGAGGCGGCTGGGGTGACCCTCGGGCGCTACGACGCGGTGCTCCTGACGGACGAGGAAGCGACCCTCCGCGCGACGGGCCACACCGCCGTGATCACCCTCACGCCGAGAGCCTGAGCACCCACCCGGTTCCTCGCCCCCGCCGCCCCTACCCGTCCCATCCCAGGGGGCTCCGCCCCCAGACCCCCGGCTGGGCTCTCAACCTGCGGCTGGGTGGGGGCTGGCCGCGCAGTTCCCCGCGCCCCTGACGGGGCGCTCTTGTCAGCGCCGGTTCACATCTTCAGCCCGTCCGGCGTTTGAGGACGAGGCCGTTCAGGCCGATCGGGGGTCTGGGGGCGGAGCCCCCAGGTTGAGGATGGGACGGGTAGGGGCGGCGGGGGCGAGAGACAGGTGGGGGGTGACGCGCCGTTGGCTTCGGGGAGGTGTCGTGCCACCCTGGTGGGCCGAGGGGGTGGCCCATGGGCGCGGGAGAGATCAACTCCGGTCGGGGGCAAGGGACTTCACGTGCGGGGCGAAGGGACGAGACGCCGGCGGGCGAGCGCCTGGCGGACTGGGCCGACGGACGGCTCGGCCTCTACGCGCTGGCCAAGGCCAACATGCGCAAGGTCTTCCCGGACCACTGGTCCTTCATGCTCGGCGAGGTCTGCCTCTACAGCTTCCTGATCCTGATCCTGACCGGCGTCTACCTCACGCTCTTCTTCGAGCCGAGCGCCTCCGAGGTCGTCTACCACGGCCCGTACGAACCGCTCAACGGCATCCTCATGACCCGCGCCTACGAGTCCACCCTCCACATCAGCTTCGAAGTGCGCGGCGGACTCCTGGTGCGGCAGATCCACCACTGGGCGGCGATCGTCTTCCTCGCCGGGATGCTCGTGCACATGATGCGCGTCTTCTTCACCGGCGCGTTCCGCAAGCCCCGCGAGGTCAACTGGCTCTTCGGCTGGACCCTGCTGATGCTCGGCCTGATCACCGGCCTGACCGGCTACTCGCTCCCCGACGACCTGCTCTCCGGCACCGGCGTCCGCTTCGCCCAGGGCGCGATCCTGTCGGTCCCGATCGTGGGAACGTACCTCTCCTTCTTCCTCTTCGGAGGCGAGTTCCCGGGCCACGACATCATTCCGCGCTTCTTCCCGATCCACGTCCTCCTGCTGCCGGGCATCATGCTGGGCCTGGTGGTAGCCCATCTGATCCTGGTCTTCTACCACAAGCACACGCAGTACCCGGGGCCCGGACGCGACCAGAAGTCCGTCGTCGGGATGCCGTTCATGCCGGTGTACATGGCCAAGGCGGGCGGGTTCTTCTTCCTCGTCTTCGGGGTGCTGTCGCTGATGGGGGCGATCGCGACCGTCAACCCCGTCTGGGCCTTCGGCCCCTACCGGCCGGACCTGGTGACGACCGGCGCACAGCCCGACTGGTACCTCGGCTTCTCCGAGGGGCTCATCCGGGTGATGCCGGGATGGGAGATCAACGCCTGGGGCCACACCCTCCAACTGGGTGTGTTCATCCCCTTCTCCCTCTTCCCGCTGATCATGACCGCCATCGCCGTCTACCCGTTCATCGAGGCGTGGATCACCGGGGACAGACGGGAACACCACATCCTGGACCGGCCGCGCAACGTCCCCACCCGCACCGGGCTCGGTGTCGCCTGGCTGACGCTGTACGGAGTGCTCCTGGTCGGCGGTGGCAACGACCTGTGGGCCACCCACTTCCACCTCTCCATCAACGCCATCACCTGGTTCGTACGGGTCTCCTTCTTCGTCGCCCCGGCCCTCGCCTTCGTCGTCACGCGCCGGATCTGCATGGGACTCCAGCGACGGGACCGTGACAAGGTGCTGCACGGAAGGGAGTCCGGGATCATCCGGATGCTTCCGCACGGCGAGTACGTCGAGGTGCACGAACCGCTCACACCGGCGGAGCGGTTCACGCTCACCCAGCACGAGCAGCCCCCGCCGTACGAGGTGGGACCGCTCGTGGACGCCAACGGCGTCGCCCGCCGGGTCGGCCCCGGCCGCAGGCTGCGCGCCCGGCTCGCCCGCGCCATGTACGGGCCCGACACCCAGATCCCGAAGCCGACGCCGGAGGAGTACCGGGAGCTCACCGGCGGCGAGCACCACCACTGAGCACCTCGGCCCGGCACTCGGCCGGGGTGCCCCACGCGGTACGCAGGGCACGGGCCTTGGCCAGCCACAGGGACAGGTCGTACTCCGCGGTGTAGCCGATCGCGCCGTGCAACTGGAGCGCCGTGCGCGCGGTGGCGTACGCGGCCTCGCAGGCCGTGACCTTGGCCGCGGCCACGTCGGCGGGCGCCATCGTCAGGGCCGCGCCGAACAGCAGCGGCCGCGCGAACTCCAGGGCGATCTTCGCGTCGGCGAGGCGATGCTTCACCGCCTGGAACGAGCCGACGGGGACGCCGAACTGGGTGCGCTGCCTGACGTACGCGACGGTCCGGTCGAGGAGTGCGAGACCGACGCCGAGCGCCTGGGCGGCGGTGGCGAGCCGGGCCCAGACGAGGGCATGGGCGACGGGAGGGGCGGTGGAGAGCAGTTCACCGCCCGGTGTGAGGGGTGTGAGGCGGCGGGCGGGGTCCAGGGAGGCGCGCACCGGGCCGTGGCCTGGGGCCAGACGCAGTCCGTCGGCCGCCAGGGCGAGGCGGGTGGTCGCCGCGTCGCCGTCCAGTGCGTACGCCCCGTCGAGGGCCAGCGTCGCCGACGTCTCGCCCGAGGCCAGCGACGGGAGCAGCCGCCCGGCGGGCAGGGGGTCCGCCAGCTCGGCCAGCAGGGCGGCCGCCGCGACCGTCTCCACCAGCGGGCCGGGCACCGCGTGCCGTCCCAACTCGACGAAACCCACGGCCAGTTCCACCGGACGCGGGCCCATCCCTTCGTACGCGTCCGGCACCGCGAGCGCGAACACACCCGCCTTGGCGATACGGGACCACAGCGCGCGGCCGCCGCCGTGGTCGCCGCGGCTCCAGTCCCGTACGACCGACGGGGTGTCCGCGGCCGTCAGCATCGCGTCCAGCGAGTCGGCGAACGCCCGCTGCTCGGCGTCGAGGAGGAAGCGCATCAGCGGCGGCCCTTCGGGAGGCCGAGCAGGCGCTCGGCGATGATGTCGCGCTGGATCTCGTTGGTGCCGGCGTAGATCGGACCGGCGAGCGAGAAGACGTAGCCCTCGGACCAGTCCGTGTCCGCCGACTCGCCGTCCGGGCCGAGGAGGTCGAGGGCCGTCTCGTGCAGCGCGATGTCGTACTCGGACCAGAAGACCTTGTTCAGGCTGGCCTCCGGGCCGATGGTCCCGCCGTCCAGGAAGCGGGAGGCGTTGGCGTACGTGAAGAGCTGGTAGGCGCGGGCGCCGATCACCGCGTCGGCCACCCGGTCGCGCAGCGCCGTGTCCGAGGGGTCGGCGCGACTGCGCCACAGGGCCTCCAGCCGGTCCGCGGCGGCGAGGAAGCGGCCCGGTGAACGCAGCGTCAGCCCTCGCTCGTTGCCCGCCGTCGACATGGCGACCCGCCAGCCTCCGCCCGGCTCGCCGATCACGTCCTCGTCCGGGACGAAGACCTCGTCGAGAAAGACCTCGGCGAAGGCCGGTCTGCCGTCCAGGCGGCCGATGGGGCGCACGGTGACCCCGGGCGCGCGCAGGTCGAACATCAGATAGGTCAGGCCTTGATGAGGCCTCGGTGTGCCCGGCTCGCTGCGGAAGAGACCGAACGCGCGGTCGGCGAAGGCGGCCCGCGACGACCAGGTCTTCTGCCCGCTCAGCAGCCAGCCCCCGTCCGTACGCACCGCGCGCGAGGTGAGCGAGGCCAGGTCGGACCCCGCCTCCGGCTCGGACCACGCCTGCGCCCAGACGACCTCCCCGGTGGCCATGGAGGGCAGGATCCGGGCGCGCTGTCGCTCCGTGCCGTGGTCGAAGAGGGTGGGCGCCAGGAGGTTGATGCCGTTCTGGCCGACCCGGCCCGGCGCGCCCGCCGCGTAGTACTCCTCCTCGAACACCAGCCAGCGCACGATGTCCGCGCCCCGGCCGCCGTACGCCTCCGGCCAGGACACCACCGACCAGCGGTCCGCGGCGAGTTCGGCCTCCCACACGCGGTGCGCCGCGAAGCCCTCCTCGGTCTCCAGGGACGGAAGGGGCGTCCGTGGCACATGGGCGGCGAGCCAGGTCCGGGCCTCGGCGCGGAAGGCCTCGTCGGCGGGGGAGAGGGTCAGATCCATCGGCAGCACCTTCCCTAACAAGTGTTTGGTAGGTTAGCGTGGAGGTATGAGCGACGTCGAGAGTCCGGCGTACGTCAGCGGGCACGGGCTGCTGACCGGGCGCACCGCTGTCATCACCGCCGCCGCGGGCGCGGGCATCGGCGGGGCGACGGCGCGCAGGTTCCTGGAGGAGGGGGCGCGGGTGGTCATCAGTGACGCCCATGTCTGCCGCCTCAAGGAGAGCGAAGAGGCCCTCGCCGCGGAGTTCGGCGCGGCGAACGTCGCCTCGCTGCCGTGCGACGTGACGGACGAGCAGCAGGTGGAAGCCCTCTTCGCGCTGGCGGGAGAGCTCCACGACGGCCTGGACATCGTCGTCAACAACGCCGGCCTCGGCGGCACTTGTGCCCTCGTCGACATGACCGACGAGCAGTGGTCGAGAGTGCTGGACGTGACACTGAACGGCACGTTCCGGTGCACCCGGGCCGCCCTGCGCCGATTCAGGGACCAGGGCGGCGGCGGAGTCGTCGTCAACAACGCCTCCGTCGTCGGCTGGCGCGCCCAGGCCGGTCAGGCACACTACGCCGCCGCCAAGGCGGCCGTCATGGCGCTCACCCGGTGCGCGGCCGTCGAGGCCGCCGAGTACGGGGTGCGCGTCAACGCGGTGTCACCGAGTCTCGCCATGCACCCGCACCTGGTGAAGGTGACCACGCCCGAACTGCTGGAGGAACTGACGGGCCGCGAGGCCTTCGGCCGCTACGCGCAGCCCTGGGAGGTGGCCAACGTGATGGTGTTCCTGGCGTCCGGCTACTCCTCGTACATGACCGGCGAAGTCGTCTCCGTCAGCAGCCAACATGCGTAGGGCGCCGTCGGCCGGCACCCCTGGGACCACAATGGAACCGTGCCTACCAAGAAGAAGCCCCAGGTGACCGCCACCCCCGAGCGGCGCCGCGAACTCCTCGACACCGCCGCGGAGGTCTTCGCCGAGCAGGGCTACAACGCCACCACCGTACGCAAGATCGCGGACGAGGCCGGGATGCTCGCGGGCAGCCTCTACTACCACTTCGACTCCAAGGAATCGATGCTGGAGGAGATCCTGCGGACCTTCCTCGACGAGCTCTGGGAGGGCTACGACGCCGTCCTGGACGCCGAACTCGACCCGCGCCGGACGCTGGAGGCCCTGGTCACCGAGTCGTTCCGGGAGATCGACCGGCACCGTGCCGCCGTCGCCATCTACCAGAAGGAGTCCCGGCACCTCGCCGCCCAGCAGCGCTTCGCCTTCCTCGCCGACTCGCAGCGCAACTTCGAGAAGGCGTGGCTGAGCACGCTGGAGCGCGGCGTGGCCGCCGAGGTCTTCCGGGCCGACCTCGACATCCGGCTCACCTACCGCTTCGTGCGCGACACCGTGTGGGTCGCCGCGTCCTGGTACCGGCCCGGCGGACAGCACAGCCCCGAGGAGATCGCCCGGCAGTACCTGTCGATGGTGCTGGACGGCATCTCCGTACGCGAATAACCCATGTCTGCGATACCCCATGTCTGCGAGGGAGTTGTCATGGCCGAGGCCTACATCGTCGAAGCGGTCCGTACGCCCGTCGGGCGGCGCGGGGGAGGCCTGAGCGGTGTCCACCCGGCCGACCTCGGCGCGCATGTCCTCAAGGCGCTGGTCGAGCGCTCCGGAGTGGACCCCGCCGCCGTCGAGGACGTCGTCTTCGGCTGCCTGGACACCGTGGGGCCGCAGGCCGGGGACATCGCCCGCACCTGCTGGCTGGCGGCCGGACTCCCCGAGGAGGTGCCGGGCGTCACCGTCGACCGGCAGTGCGGCTCCTCCCAGCAGGCCGTGCACTTCGCCGCCCAGGGCGTCCTGTCCGGCACCCAGGACCTGGTGGTCGCGGGCGGAGTGCAGAACATGAGCCAGATCCCCATCGCCTTCGCCTCCCGCCAGGCCGCCGAACCCCTCGGCCTCACCGAAGGCCCCTTCGCGGGCAGCGAGGGCTGGCGGGCGCGCTACGGCGACCGGCCCGTCAACCAGTTCGCCGGCGCCGAGATGATCGCCGCCAAGTGGGGCATCAGCCGCCGCGACCAGGAGGAGTTCGCCCTCCGCTCGCACCGGCGGGCGATCCGCGCCATCGACGAGGGCCGCTTCGCCCGCGAGACCGTGGCCTACGGCGAGGTCACCGCCGACGAGGGCCCGCGCCGGGACACCTCACTGGAGAAGATGGCGGGCCTGAAGCCGGTCGTCGAGGGCGGCACCATCACCGCCGCCTGCTCCTCCCAGGTCTCCGACGGCGCCGCCGCGATGCTGCTCGCCTCCGAGCGGGCGGTACGGGAGCACGGGCTGACCCCGCGCGCCCGCGTCCACCACCTCTCCGTACGCGGCGAGGACCCCATCCGCATGCTGTCCGCGCCCATCCCGGCCACCGCGTACGCCCTGAAGAAGACCGGCATGTCCCTTGATGCCATCGACCTCGTCGAGATCAACGAAGCCTTCGCCCCGGTCGTCCTCGCCTGGCTCAAGGAGACCGGCGCCGACCCGGAGAAGGTCAACGTCAACGGCGGCGCCATCGCCCTGGGGCATCCGCTGGGGGCGACGGGCGTGAAGCTGATGACGACGCTCCTGCACGAACTGGAGTGCACCGGCGGCCGGTTCGGCCTCCAGACGATGTGCGAGGGCGGCGGCCAGGCGAACGTGACGATCATCGAACGGCTCTGACGCGTAGGACGGCGGGGCGGGCGACGGTGGGCCTCCGCCCGCCCCGGTGCCAGGTAGCGTACGAGCCTGGCAGCGTTGGCGCCCTCACCTGCGCGAACACAGGCGATTTTGGTCCGCACCGCTACACAGTGCCACCACGGGTTCCTGCTTCACAGGCCCTTGCCCCTCTCCTGCGAGAGCTGGTCTTGCAAGGCCTCCACAAGCGTTACTTTCCGCCCGCCCGGCGGTAGGTCCGACGAGTTTGTTGTCGGACATTGCGACCTTAGCAATGGGGTCGTGCCCCAGGGGGCCGTGTGCGCAGGATGCCCGCTGGCTTCACCCTGAAGAGCGGTCAGCCGATCAAGCGTCCGATATCAGGAACCTCCCAGTCGCCTCCGTAACCCTCAACCCTCGCACTCCTAGCTGAACCTGAGCCGGGATCCGGAGACCGACGCGTCCGGTATCCCGTGTCCGCGCAGTGTCTCGCGCAGGCGGGACACCGCCGAGCCCGCCTCCTGGAACGCCTTGTCGGGCGACGGCTCCAGCATGTCGACCGCCAACTTCACCCGCACCAGCTGAGGTTCCGCCCGCACGCTTCCCGCACCGAACACACTGAGGCCCCACGGCTCATCCATGGTCTGAGTCATCCGGGCATTGAAGCACCCACGACCGCCAGGACACCGAGAGTTTCCCGGGCTTCCGCCATCACCCGGTCGACCAGCTCCTTGCACGACGGCAGGTCCTCGATCACCCCCGCGACCTGTCCCGAGGCCATCACCCCCAGGTCCGTGCGCCCATCCACCATCGACGACTTCAGGAGCATCGGCGTGTTCGCGGCGAGCAGTACCTGGCTCCAGGTCAGCTCCTTGCCGTGCTTCATGGCGAGACCGTCGCGGAGCATCCGCGACCAGGAGAGCCCGGACAGCCTCCGGAACCCGGCGGCCCGGCGGACGGCCTGTGCGAGGGCCCTCGCACGGCCGGACCTCTCCAAGGAGTCGACGAAGTCCGTACGCAGCATGCGATGGGGGAGGCCGTCCACGGCCGTCGTGACCGTGACGTCCCTGACCGTCGCCGCCAGGTACTTCGCCTTCACTGCGGCCGGGACCGTCGAGTCCGAGGTGAGCAGGAAACGGGTGCCCATCGCGATGCCCGCCGCCCCGTACGCCAGCGCCGCGACCAGCCCCCGCCCGTCGTGGAAACCGCCCGCCGCGACCACCGGGATGTCCACCGCGTCCACCACCTGCGGCAGCAGCACCGTCGTCGCGACCTCGCCGGTGTGGCCGCCGCCCTCGCCGCCCTGCACGATCACCGCGTCCGCGCCCCAGGCGGCCACCTTCTCGGCGTGCCGGCGCGCCCCGACGGAGGGGACGACGACCACGCCCGCCTCCTTCAGCTCGGCGATCAGCTCGCGGGAGGGCGCGAGGGCGAAGGACGCGACGCGCACCCCCTCGTCGACGATGATCCGTACCCGCTCGCCCGCGTCCCCGGCGTCGGCGCGCAGATTCACCCCGAACGGCGCGTCCGTACGGGACCTGACCTCGCGTATGGCCTCTCTCAGATGGTCGAGGGTCATCGTCGCGGAGGCCAGGATGCCCAGCGCCCCCGCGTTCGCCGCCGCCGACACCAGGCGGGGTCCGGCCACCCAGCCCATACCGGTCTGCACGACGGGGTGACGGACACCGACGAGGCGGGTGAGCGCGGTCTCCATCAGCTCCTGACCTCCCGGTCCCGGGCGCCGGCCGGATCGATGACCTCGCGGATCAGTCTCAGCTCCTCGGGCGTCGGTTCACGGGTGCGGGGCACCTCGTCGGGGACCGACAGCGCAAAGCCCGTCGCCTCCCGCACCTGCTCCACGGTGACGCCCGGGTGCAGTGAGGCGAGCCGCATCGAGTGGTCGGGCGTGGCGAAGTCGAAGACACCGAGGTCGCTCACCACGCGCGGGATGCGATGAAAACGGGTGGCGCTCGGGCCCGCGGCGGCGGCACGGTCGTACCCCACCCCGCACACCATGTCGACCCGCTCGACGAAGACGCGCGGCGAGTGCCTGGGGACCCAGTAACTGGTCGGGTTGTTCAGGGTGTTGACCGGCGCGCCGCGCACGCCGAGCAGCTGGCGCGCGGGCCTGGACCAGTCACCGATACAGGAGATGTTCTGGTTGCCGAAGCGGTCGAGCTGACTCGCGCCCATCATCACGTGCCGACGTCCGCCGGTGACCATGGTCAGGTGCTGCCGGTACGGCAGCCAGCCCTCCGGGGTGCCGTCGAGGCCGACGAGCATCGCCTCGCCGTCGGTCAGCAGCAGATTAGGGGAGAAGGTGCGCTTGGCGAGACGGGCGCCGATGGAGGGGATGGGGCCCATGGGGCTGGCGAGCACCTCGCCGTTGTCCCGCCAGGCCTCGGCGCAGGCGATCACGCAGTACTCGGCGCGGGTGACCACGGCTGCGGGGGCGCCGGGGGCGGGGGTGGATGCGGGGCTCATCGCTGCTCCTCGTGCCAGGCCCGTACGGCGGACTGGTAGGCCTGTTCGTCGCCGGCGAGGAAGCGCGCGGCGAACTCGGTGTACGGCGTGGTGGCGTACAGCTTCTGGAAGGGCTCGTCGCGTCCGTGGTCGGGGGCGCAGGACGTGAAGTGCGCGCCGTTCGGAGTCTCGACCACGCCCGTCACGCTCGACCGCTTCAGCAGCAGGGTCTGCGGGGCGGCCTCCTTGGTGAGCTCCGCCGTGTCGACCACGCGCTCGCACGAGACGTACGCGGCGTCGGCCGCCTCGCAGAACAGGTCGTCGAAGTACGGGTCCGGGCCCAGATACTGGCCGTTGCCCAGGCGGTCGGCGCGGTTCATGTGGACCAGGGCCGCGTCCAGGCGCAGGGCGGGCATGGCGACGAGCTCCTCCCGTACCCCCGAGGAGGCATCGGCGTACGGCGAAGTGACCGTGCGCAGACCGGGGTTGACCCGCATCACGTCCGAGCCGAGCCCGGCCCGGACGGGGAGGAAGGGCAGGCGGTTCGCGGCGGCGTGCAGGCCCCACATGAACATCGCCTCGTCGACCTCCATCAGCTCGAACGCCCCGCGCTCGCGCGCCGCCCGGTAGTGCGGTTCGAGCGGGATCGAGTCGAGGGTGGTGAAGGCGGTGACGAGCCTGCGGATCCGGCCCGCGGCGGCGAGCAGGCCGACGTCCGGGCCGCCGTACGACACCACGGTGAGATCGGTGATCTTGGTGCGGAGCAGTGCTCTCACCAGGGCCATCGGCTTGCGGCGCGAGCCCCAGCCGCCGATGCCGAGAGTCATCCCGCTGTGGAGCCGGGAGACCACCTCGTCGGTGGTCATCGTCTTGTCGCTCACCTGTCGACCCCCTCCTTTCCGAAGGTGTCGCGGACACGGTCGGCGACCCCGCCGAGGTTCGCCTCGAAGGTGAAGCCCTGCTCGAATCGGTAGCTGCGGCGCACGTCCACGGGGTCGATGCCGTTGAGCGCGGCCTTCGCGAGCCGGATCAGCTCGCCGTCCTTGGCGGCGATCTCGCGCGCCAGCTCCAGCGCGGCGCCCAGGAGTTCCCCGCGCGGCACGACCCGCCACACCGAGCCGTGCGCGTGCAGCTCGGCGGCGGTCGCCGTGCGCGAGGTGTAGTACAGCGCGCGCACCAGGTGGCCCGGGACCAGGCGGGCCAGATGCGTGGCCGCGCCGAGGGCGCCGCGGTCCAGCTCGGGCAGGCCGAACGTGGCGTCCTCGCTCGCCACGATCGCGTCCGCGTTCCCCACCAGCCCGATCCCGCCGCCCAGACAGAAGCCGTGCACCGCCGCGACGACGGGGACCTCGCACTCGTAGACCGCGGCGAAGGCCTCGAAACAGCCGCGGTTCGCCCCTATGAGCGCGCGATGGCCCCCGCTGTCCCTGGTCTCGCGCTGCATCTCCTTGATGTCCACGCCCGCGTTGAAACCGCGCCCCTCTGCCGTCAGCACGACGCACCGGACGCCGGGGTCGCGGCCCGCCGCGCGCAGGGCGTCGGCCAGGTCGAACCAGCCGCGCACCGGCAGCGCGTTCACCGGCGGGAAGTCGACCGTGACGACGGAAATCCCCTTTTCCGGGGACGAGGTGGAGACACCCATGGACGCATCAGCTACCTTTCCACCTCAGGACCATTCCACCAAACGTTTGTTAGGCGCACTCTCGAAGCTAGCAGTGAATGCATCCGGGCGGGAGGCCCTGTGGACAACCTGGAACTCGGGGGCAGGACCGTCGTCGTCACGGGCGGTACCCGTGGGGTGGGGGCCGGGATCGCCCGGGCGTTCGTCGAGGCGGGCGCGGACGTGGTGGTCTGTGCCCGCAGACCCCCCGACGTACCGCTGGAGGGCACGGAGTTCGTGTCCGTGGACCTCCGCGACCCGGCCGCCGTGCACGCCTTCTTCGCCGCGCTGCCCCGGCTCGACGTGCTGGTGAACAACGCGGGCGGCGCGCCCTACCGGCCACTGACGGAGGCGGACGCCGGGCGCCACGCGCGCGTGATCGAGCTGAACCTCATCGTGCCGCTGACCGCCTCGCTCGCCGCGTTCGAGCACCTCAGGCGGGCCCGGGGATCGATCGTGATGATCGGCAGCGTGAGCGGGGCGCGGCCGTCGCCCGGGTCGGCGGCGTACGGGGCGGCCAAGGCGGGCCTGGAGAACCTGGCCCGTTCGATGGCCGTCGAGTGGGCTCCCGACGTTCGGGTCAACACCCTCGTCGTCGGCATGGTCCGCACCGAACTCTCCCATCTGCACTACGGCGGCGAGGACGGCATCGCGGCCGTCTCCCGCACCGTCCCGCTGGGCCGCCTCGCCGACCCGTCCGACATCGGCGGGGCCGCGGTCTTCCTCGCCTCGGACGCGGCGAGGTACATCAGCGGGGCCTCGCTGCTCGTCCACGGCGGCGGCGAGCGGCCCGCCTTCTTGGACGCGGCGACCGCCAACAAGGCCGACAGGCCCTAGGAGGACTGAGATGAGTGGACCGCTGCTGTGCGAGGGGCGGGTCGTGATCGTCACGGGCGCCGGGCGCGGACTCGGCCGCGCGCACGCGCTCGCGTACGCCGCCGAGGGGGCGCGGGTCGTCGTGAACGACCTCGGGGTGGGCCTCGACGGCACGCCCGGCCCGGACAGCCCGGCCGCGCGGGTCGTGGAGGAGATCCGGGCGGCGGGCGGACAGGCGGTGGCCCACGGCGGCGACATCGCCACCACCGACGGCGCCGCCTCCCTCGTACGCACCGCGCTGGAGACGTACGGTCGCCTGGACACCCTCGTCAACAACGCGGGGTTCCTGCGCGACCGTATGCTCGTCAACCTCGACGAGGACGACTGGGACGCCGTGCTGCGCGTCCACCTCAAGGGCCACTTCCTGCCGCTGAAGCACGCGGCGGCGCACTGGCGGTCGCAGGCGAAGGACGGCCGCACGCCCCGGGCCAGGGTCGTCAACACCAGCAGCGGGGCAGGTCTGTTGGGTTCGGTGGGACAGGGCAACTACAGCGCCGCCAAGGCCGGGATCATCGGCCTGACCCTGGTCGCCGCGGCCGAACTGGGCCGCTACGGAGTCCAGGTCAACGCGATCGCCCCCGCGGCCCGCACCCGGATGACCGAACGCACCTTCGCGGGCATCATGGCGGCCCCCGACGCCGACTCCTTCGACGCGATGGCCCCCGAGAACGTCTCCCCCCTCGTCGTCTGGCTCGGCGCGAGCGCGAGCACCGGAGTCACCGGCCGCGTCTTCGAGACCGAGGGCGGCCGCATCACCGTCATGGAGGGCTGGCGCCCGGGCCCCACCGCGGACAAGGGCGCCCGCTGGACCCCGTCCGAGGCCGGCGACACGGCCCTGAAGCTGCTGGCGGAGGCGGAGGTTCCGGGGGCGGTGTACGGGGCGGGGTAGGGGGCGTTTCAAGGGGGCGCCTCCATCCGTGAGGACGTGCCCCTGTGGGCGCGTGGTTCAAGGACCGGACGGGCCGGGGGAGTCCAGCCGCGCCAGCGCGCTCGCCGCCCGGTCGCGGATCACGGGGTCGGTCGCGCCGGTGAGGACGCGCAGGATCGGCAGGCCGTGGGGGTTGCCCAGGTGGCCCAGTACGTCCGCGCCGAAGGCCTGGCGGAGAGGGTCGGGGGCGGCGCACCACTCGACCGCCGCCCGGAACGTCTCCTCGTCGCCGCGCAGGCCCAGCGCCGTCGCCGCCTCGGTCCAGTCGTCGTTGTCGGGGTCGGCGGGACGCAGGGCGCGGGCGGCCAGTTCGGCGGCGGGCGCGGTGATCCCGAGGGCGGATTCGAGGAGGGTCGCTATCGCGGCGTGGCCCGTCTGCTGATCGTCGCTCGCGACGGGATTCCCGGCCGGGTCGAGGAGTTGGACCTCCACGGTGATGCCGCCGTCCTCCGGGTAGCGGTGGGTGACGGAGGGATGGCCCGGGCCCCAGGTCTCTTCCAGGCCCGCGCGCACCTCGGTCTCCACATCGGCGGTGAGCCGGCGGTGGGCCTCGGCGAGCGCCGCCGACCGCGCCCGCGCTCCGTGCCGCAGGAGGGCGCGTACGCAGCCGGGTGAGCCACGGCGGGCGGCCGCGACGAGCGGTGGCTCACCGGTCGGGCCCGGGCGGTCGGGGTCCGCGCCCGCCGCGAGGAGCTCCCTCACCACCGCGACCCGCCCCAGCCGCACCGCCCACGTCAGCGCCGTGAACCCGAACTCCTCCACCGTGTCCGGCGCGGCCCCGGCCGCCAGCAGGGCGCGTACGACCTCCGTGTGCCCACCGCACGCCGCCCCGCACAGCGGCGCGTCCGTGCCCTGGCTGAGCCGGTCGGGCGCGGCCCCGGCCACCAACAGCAGTCGTACGACGCCGGGCCGGTCGCTCACCGCCGCGAGATACAGCGCCGTCTGGCCGTCCTCGTCCACCGCGTCCGGGCTCACACCGGAGCGCAGCAGCCGTACCACCGCGTCCTCGTCACCCTCGTGCACAGCCGTGAAGAGGTGTGCCGCGGGGTCGTTCGTGCTCATCCTTCGACCCTCGCTCGCGAAGGACGCGAGAGGCAAAGTCTTTGGGGGTGTTGTGTCTCACCTCCCCACACGCACACCCGCGCGCGTCGCACGTCCTACGTGTCGCACTCCAGCACCGTCCTGCACAGCGTGCAGCGCGCCCGTACCCGGCCCCGGACCGGCACGCGGATCCGCTGGTGGCAGGTCGGGCAGGGGAAGGAGACGCGCAGGGGCCCGCGGCTGTCGGGGCTGAACGCGTAGGGGACACCCGGGTGCGGGCCCGGTGCGTGCTGGTCCTGGGCGTGCCGTCGGTCCTTCGCGTAGCGGCGGCGGCCCGCCCAGCCGGCCGCGGTCAGCGGGGGCTGCTGCTCGTCGCGGCGGGCCTGCGCCATGCCCTGCGTGTACGCCGTGTACGCCTGTGGGCTGGTGAACCAGATCGAGGGGTCCTCGTCGAAGACCAGGGCGCGTTTGGCGAGGACGTAGCCGAACTCCTCCGGGGTGAGGTAGCCGAGTTTCTGTGAGGAGTCGGCGTCCTCCCGGTAGGCGTCGAGAAGCAGCCAGCCCGCGCCGAGGTAGGTCGCCGCGGTGTCCGTGAGGATCTCGTTGTCGCGCGTGCCGGGGAAGTAGAGGTCGAGGCGGTGCAGATAGACGTGCATCACCTCGTGGGCGAGGGCCGCGCCGATGTCCCGCCGATGGGAGCGGAAGCGGTCGTTCAGTTCGACGAAGTACTCGGGGCCCGCCGTGAGTTCGACGTTGGCCGCCTGGGTCATCTCGCGGAAACCGATGATCAGCCGGGCGTCCGGGAGGTGGTAGTGGTGCACCATCTCGCGAGCCACGCGTTGCGCGCCCAGATGCAGGTCGTCGATGTCGCCGAAGGCCACGTCGGCGGGGGCCACGCTGGTCGCGAAGGTGTGGATGGTGTCGTACGAGAGCCGCTTGTAGAGCGCGGTGATCGATGCCCGCACCGTGTCCAGATGCGGGAAGCCGTGCTCGACGGGTCCGCCGTTCGCCACGTCCGTACCCCCTGAAGACGCCGGGCCTCCTGCATTCCACTCTAAGCGCCGTTCCGGTGGGTGGCGGGGCGCGGCTGGCCGAAATGGGGTCCTTGTCGGAGCGCTCCGGTGTCTAAATAATTCGCAAAGGCTTGGCGGGTGCATGTCACTCGGTGTGTGCGACGGCTGTCGTGTCGTGCGGCCTCGGTGTGACCCCGTCGGGCTTCCAACCCCCCACGAGAGGAAGCACGTTGAAGTCTTCGAAGAAGTTCACGGGCATCAAGAGAGTCCTCGCCCTCGGCGCCGTCACCCTCGCCACCGTCTCGCTCCAGCCCGTCTCCGCGCAGGCCGCGCCCACGCCCGTCGTCGGCGGCACCCGCGCGGCGCAGGGAGAGTTCCCGTTCATGGTCCGGCTCTCCATGGGCTGCGGCGGAGCGCTCTACACCCAGCAGATCGTCCTCACCGCCGCGCACTGTGTGAGCGGTTCCGGCAACAACACCTCCATCACCGCCACCGCCGGCGTCGTCGACCTGCAGAGCAGCAGCGCGATCAAGGTCAAGTCGACCAAGGTGCTCCAGGCGCCCGGCTACAACGGCAAGGGCAAGGACTGGGCGCTGATCAAGCTCGCCTCGCCCGTCAACCAGCCCACACTGAAGATCGCCACCACCACCGCGTACAACAACGGCAACTTCACCGTCGCCGGGTGGGGCGCCGCGCGCGAGGGCGGTGCCCAGCAGCGCTACCTCCTCAAGGCCACCGTCCCCTTCGTCAGCGACGCCACCTGTCAGCAGGCGTACGGCAGCGATCTCGTGCCCGGTGACGAGATCTGCGCCGGGTTCGTGCAGCAGGGTGGGGTCGACACGTGCCAGGGTGACTCCGGTGGGCCGATGTTCCGCAAGGACGACTCGGGGGCGTTCATCCAGGTCGGGATCGTCAGTTGGGGGCAGGGCTGTGCGGAGCCGGGGTATCCCGGGGTGTACTCCGAGGTCTCGACCTTCGCCGCCGACATAGCCAGAGCGGCGTCCACCCTGTAGGGGCTGAGCCCCTCCGATCCTGGGTGCGTGCCTTGGGTGCGGGTGCGGGTGCGGGTGGGCGGTGGCTGGTCGCGCCGTTCCCCGCGCCCCTTGGACGGGGCTGCGCCCCGATTCCCCGTCCGGCTGTGGTCGTTCGGGTGCGGGTGGGTGTGGGCTGGTCGCGCCGTTCCCCGCGCCACTGGGGCCGGGGCTGCGGCCCCGGATCCCCCGGCCGCCGGAAGTTCTTCGGCTGTCGGATGGTGGGGGCTGGGCGCGCCGTTCCCCGCGCCCCTAAGAGCCTCGGGCGGCCGGGGTTCGAGGCCATGGCTGAAGGACGCACCCCACCCACCCCGGCCCGCGTCATTCAGCCCGTCCGGCGTTTGAGGACGAGGTCGGAGGCCGATGACCCGCCCACCCCGGTGCGCGTCTTCAGCCTGTCCGGCGTTTGAGGACGAGGCCGTTCAGGCCGATGGGGGTCTGGGGGCGGAGCCCCCAGGTTGGGGATGGGACGGGTAGGGGCGGCGGGGGCGGGGGAAGGCCGTTGTCGTTGCCGGGGCGCTCGGCCGGGGCTCATCGGCCCGGCGCCGACGCAGCCGCGTCAGGGCGCCTCAGGACCGGCGCCGTCGGCGACGTCTCCTGCAGCTCCAGGACCCACACCTCGTTGGCACCCTCACGCAGCACCGGCCCAGGAACGTACAACGACCGCTGCGGCCCCACCGACCAGTACCGCCCGAGACAGAACCCGTTGACCCACACGAACCCCCGCGTCCAGCCCGGAAGTTCGAGGAAGGCGTCCCCGGCGCCACGCACCTCCACGGTGCCCCGGTACAGCCCGCGCCCGCCCTCCGCAGGCAACCCCCCGAACGGCATCCGCCCCACGCCCCCGGCATCGAACGCGTCAAGACGCAGCCCCCGCGCCCGCACCCCGTGCAGATACTGCCGCTCGTGCAACATCCCCCCGGTGATGCCCTTCGGCTCACCCGAACGCGGACCGTAGTTGACCCTCCCCAGGGACTCCACCCACGCCTCCACGCGCGCGTGCCCCGCGACAGGCTCCTTGAGCCCCGGATCGTCCTCGGTGAGCACACCGGCCGCCACACCGTCGACGTACACCACCGCCAGGTCCCGCAGCCCGCGCAGCAGGAGGGGGTACGGCCCCCGCGGACCGGGGACGGTCACCTCGTACTTCACCAGGCCCCGGTCGACGTCCAGTTCCTCGAAGGTGGGCGGGACGGGGTACTCGGCGTCCCGGCTGCCCAGTGTCTCCAGTACGGCGTCCAGGGCGGCCCACTCCCGAAGGTCCACGGCCGCGCCCGCACCGAGCGGCGCGGGCGCGGGCGGCAGCTCAGGCAGCGGCCCGTCCGCGTACGCGCCCAGGATCTCCCTGAAGCGCCAGAACTTCTCGGTGGGACGGCCGAGTTCGTCGATGGGCGCGTCGTAGTCGTAGGAGGTGACGTCGGGCTCCAAGGGGCCCTCGTGCAGCGCGCCCCCGCCCCGGTTCGCCCCCGCCCAGCCCGCGAAGTTGGTACCCCCGTGCGCCATGTACAGGTTGACCGAAGCCCCGCACTCCAGGATCTCGCGCAGCGCCTGTGCCGCGTCCCCCGCATCCCGTACGACGTGCTCGCCGCCCCAGTGGTCGAACCAGCCGCACCAGAACTCCATGCACATCAGCGGCCCCTCGGGCCGGTGCCGGCGCAGCACCTCGAAGGCCGCGCGTGCGCGGGAGCCGAAGTTGACGGTCGCGAGGACACCGGGGATCGAACCGCCGGTGAGCATGTGGTCCTCGGGACCGTCCGAGGTGACCAGCGGAACGCTCACGCCCTCGGCGCGCAGCACGTCCGCCAGGCGCCGCAGATACACCTGGTCGGAGCCGTAGCTTCCGTATTCGTTCTCGACCTGCACCATCAGCACCGGCCCGCCGCGGTCGATCTGCCGCGGCACGATCTCGTGCAGCACCTGGTGGAACCAGCGCTCCACATGCCCCACGTACTCCTCGTCCCTGGTGCGCAGCTTCCCCGTCAGCCAGTGCGGCAGCCCCCCGTTCTCCCACTCCGCGCAGATGTAGGGGCCGGGGCGCACGATCGCCCACAGGCCCGCCTCCCGCACGGCGTCCAGGAACCGGCCCAGCGCCTGGACGTCGCGGTACTCGCCCGGGCGCGGCTCGTGCAGATTCCACGGGACGTACGTCTCCACACAGTTGAGCCCCATCGCCCGCAGCATCGCCAGCCGATGCCCCCACTGCTCCTCGTGCACCCGGAAGTAGTGCAACGCGCCGGACAGCAGCCGCACCGGGCGCCCGTCCAGCAGAAAATCCGTGTCCCCCACCGTGAACTCGCTCATGAGCTCACCCTCACCTCTGGCGGCGGCCGCGTCCATGGACAAAGATCAGCTCTGGTTGGACCAAAGAGTGACGCCGGCGGCAGGGGCGCGGAGGGCGGGAGGCGCGCGGATGCACCACACCTGGATGCGCTATTTCTCCCCCGCTCCCGTCCACCACCGGCTCGGCCTCGCCTGCCTCGGCGTAGGCATGCAGCACGGCGAACTGCCCACCGTCGGGCCCCGCACCCTCGACCACCACGTGGCCGTCGTCGTCAGCGCGGGCGGCGGCTGGTTCCGAGGCCCCGACGGACACCACCACACCGTCACCGCGCCCGCCCTGCTTTGGCTCACCCCCGGCGTACCCCACCACTACGGACCCGACCCCAGCTGGGACGAGTGCTTCGTCGACTTCACCGGGCCCGCCACCGCCACGTACACCGAACTCGGCTACATCGAACCCGACCGCCCCGTCGTGCCGCTCTCCGACGCCACCGGCGCCCGCGCCACCGTCGGCCGCATCGCCCGCGCCGCCCGCCGCGGCAACCCCCTCCTCGAAGTCGAGACCGGCGCCGCCGTCCATGAACTCCTCGTCGCCCTGCGCCGCGCCCGCGCCGACCTCGCCCCCGACGGCGACCCCGTCCTGCACGCCCTCGCCCGTGACGCGTTCCAGCCACTGTCCGTCGCCGAGCACGCGGCCCGGCACGGCATGACCCCCGCCGAACTGCGCGCCGCCGTCCGCCGCGGCGCCGGCCGCAGCCCCAAGGACTACCTCCTCGGCATCCGCCTGGGCCGCGCCAAGGAACTCCTCGCCGCCACCGAACTCCCCGTCGCGGCGGTCGCCCGACGCGTCGGCTACGACGACCCCGCCTACTTCTCCCGCCTGTTCACCCGCCGTGTCGGCATGGCCCCCGTCCGCTTCCGCGAACAGCAGGGCCGCACCCTCCCCGGCGGCGGGAGCGACCGCATACCCGACCCCGACGATCCGCCCATGATCGAGCCCCCGCACGCCACGTAAAGTTGCTCCTCATGACCACCAGCAACACCAGCAACACGAACGACGGGGCGGGCGGCGAGGTCGACCCCGCCGTGCGTGCGGAACTCGCCCGGCTGCGCGACAGCATCGACAACATCGACGCCGCCGTCGTCCACATGCTCGCCGAACGCTTCAAATGCACCCAACAGGTCGGCCATCTCAAGGCCGCCCACCAACTGCCGCCCGCCGACCCGTCCCGCGAGGCCCACCAGATCGCCCGGCTGCGCCGTCTGGCCGAGAGCGCCAAGCTGGATCCGGCCTTCGCGGAAAAGTTGCTGAATTTCATCATCGCCGAGGTCATCCGGCACCACGAGAGCATCGCGGACGGTGCCGGGCGGGGCGCGGCGGCCACGGGGGAGTGACACCGGGTGCCCCCAGCGTGCATCCTGCGTGAGCACTCCCTGTCAGGTGTCAGGCCAATGGCACATGCCGGCCGACCGTCCGTACGGGCCCCAGGGCACCCGCCACCCGTGGCACCCGCCATTCGCGGCATCCGCCATCCGTGGCACCCGCCCCCCGGCTCGTACCGGCCCGGGCCGGCATGTGGCCGATCGAGGGGACGTCGGGCCATGCCGTCGGATGCCAAGATCCTCATCGTCGACGACCACGAGGACACGCTGTACGCGCTCGAAAGCGCCCTCGCCCCGCTGGGCCACCTCGTGACCCGCGCGACCAGCGGCGACGACGCCCTCAAGGAAGTGCTGCGCGGCCAGGTCGGACTGCTCCTCCTCGACGTGCGCATGCCCGGCGTCAGCGGCCTCGACGTCGTGCGCTACATGCGCCGCCTGGAACAGACCCAGCACATCCCGGTCATCCTGCTCACCGGCTTCGGACGGGACACCGAACTGTCCGCCACCGCGTTCGCCCTCGGCGTCGCCGACCTCGTCATGAAACCCGTCGACCCCTGGACCCTGCGCACCAAGGTCCGCTACCTGTACGACACCCACCAGCGCCGCCGGGCCCTGGAGGCGGAGGTGCGCGAGTTACGCGCCCGGACCGAGGAACGCGCCTCACCGCCCGCCCCGGGCCGCCTCCACCCCGACACCCGCCTCCACCCCGACACCCGCGTCCCCCCGCAACGCGACGGCCACACCGACGCACGGGACGCACGGGAGGCACGGGAGGCATGGGAGGCATGGGACGCACGGGAGCGGGACCGCACCGCCTGAGTACGCCGATCCCGCCGTGACCGTGCCGAACAAAAGCCGCATACCGGGCCTGCCCTGTGTCCTGTCCGAGCCATCAGGCAGCATGTCCCCCATGTCCGTACTGACGCGCGACGAAGCGCAGACCCGTGCCCAGCTCCTCGACGTCCACCACTACGGGATCGCACTCGACGTGACCCGCGGGGACGAGACCTTCGACTCCCTGACCGTCATCCGGTTCACCGTCCGCGCCGACGCGGACACCTTCGTCGAGCTGAAGCCCGCCGAGCTGCGCTCCGTCACCCTCGACGGACAGCCCCTCGACCCCGAGGCCCTCGACGAGAACCGGCTGCCCCTCAAGGGCCTCACCGCGGGCGAGCACGAACTGCGCGTCGACGCACGGATGCGCTACTCCCGCACCGGCGAGGGCATGCACCGCTTCACCGACCCCACCGACGGCGAGACCTACCTCTACACCCAGCTGTTCATGGAAGACGTCCAGCGCGTCTTCGCCGCCTTCGACCAGCCCGACCTGAAGGCCGTCTTCGAACTCTCCGTGACCGCCCCCGACGGCTGGACCGTCCTCGCCAACGGCGTCACCGAACACCTGGGAGAGGGCCGCTGGCAGGCCGCCCCCACCCCGCTGATCTCCACCTACCTCGTCGCCGTCGCCGTCGGCCCCTGGCACTCCGTCCGCACCGAGCACCGCGGCCTGCCCTTCGGCATCCACTGCCGCCGCTCGCTCGCCCCCTACCTCGACGCCGACGCCGACGAGATCCTCGACGTCACCCGCGCCTGCTTCGACCGCTACCACGAGAAGTTCGACGAGCCCTACCCCTTCGACTCCTACGACCAGGCGTTCGTCCCCGAGTTCAACGCCGGCGCCATGGAGAACCCCGGCCTCGTCACCTTCCGCGACGAGTTCGTCTACCGTTCCGCCGTCACCGACACCGAACGCCAGACCCGCGCCATGGTCATCGCCCACGAAATGGCCCACATGTGGTTCGGCGACCTCGTCACCCTGCGCTGGTGGGACGACATCTGGCTGAACGAGTCCTTCGCCGAGTACATGGGCTACCAGACCCTCACCGAAGCCACCCGCTTCACCGACACCTGGACCGACTTCGGCGTCACTCGCAAACCCTGGGGCTACGACGCCGACCAGCGCCCCTCCACCCACCCCGTCGCCCCCGACCCCGACGCCGTCCCCGACACCGCGTCCGCCATGCTCAACTTCGACGGCATCTCCTACGCCAAGGGCGCCTCCGCCCTGCGCCAACTCGTCGCCTGGCTCGGCGAGAAGGACTTCCTGGCCGGCATCAACACCCACTTCGCCCGCCACAAGTTCGCCAACGCCACCCTCGCCGACTTCATCGACAACCTCGCCTCCGCCACCGAACGCGACGTCCACGCCTGGGCCGACTCCTGGCTGCGCACCACCGGCGTCGACATCCTCACCCCCACCCTCACCGCCGGACCCGACGGCACCCACACCCTCACCGTCGAACACCACGGCAGCCGCCCGCACCGCATCGCCGTAGGCCTCTACGACAACGACCTCGGCGTCGAAGGCCGCCTCACCCTGCGCGACCGCCTCGAAGCCGACGTCCCGGGGACCGAGCCGACCGTGATCGGCAAGCGCCCCGCCCTGCTCCTCCTCAACGACGGCGACCTCTCCTACGCCAAGGTCCGCTTCGACCCCGAGTCCTTCCAGACCGTGCGCACCGCCCTCGCCGGACTGCCCGAACCCCTCACCCGCGCGGTCGTCTGGAACGCCCTGCGCGACGCCGTCCGCGACGGCGAACTGCCCGCCATGGCCTACATCGACGCCGCCCGCGCCCACCTCCCGCACGAGAGCGACCTCGCCCTCGTCCAGGGCGTCCTGTCGTTCGCCGCCGCCCAGGTCGCCGACCGCTACCTCCCCGCCGAGGACCGCCCCACCGCACTCGCCACGCTCACCGACCTCTGCCGCGACCTCATCCGCCGCACCGAGGACGGCTCCCAGCCCGGCCTGCGCCTCACCGCCGTGCGCCACTGCATCGACGTCGCCGCCCACCCCGACACCATCAGCGCCTGGTTCTCCGAAGGCACCGTCCCCGGCGGACCCGAACTCGACCCCGAACTGCGCTGGCGCATCCTCGGCCGGCTCGCCGTCCTCGGCGCCATCGACGACGCCGTCATCGAGGCCGAACTCGTCCAGGACCCCAGCGCCACCGGCCAGGAAGGCGCCGCCCGCTGCCGCGCCGCGCTGCCCGACCCCGAGGCCAAGCGCCGCGCCTGGGAGGAGATGTTCACCTCCGACCACCTCTCCAACTACCTCTTCACCGCCACCGCCCAGGGCTTCTGGCAGCCCGAACAGACCCACCTCGTCCGGGAGTACGTCGAGCGCTACTGGGCCGACGCCGTCGCCGTCTCCGCGCGTCGCGGCCCCGCCATCGCCGATGCCGCCGGGCGCTACGCGTTCCCCGTCCACGCCGTCGCCCCCGAAACCCTCGCCCTCGGCGAAGCGTGCCTCCGTGACGCCGACCCCATCCCCGCCCTCCGCCGCAAACTCGTCGACCAACTCGACGACCTGGCACGGGCGTTGAAGGTACGAGCCGCATAACCACGACCTGCGGCCACGGGCGCGCGGGGGCTGGTCGCGCAGTTCCCCGCGCCTCTAAAAGCCCGGGGTCGTCCGGCGCTCCAGGGCGAGGCCGGTGGTCGCACCCCGCCCACCCCGGCCCACGCCATCCAGCCCGTCCGGGTGTGAGGAAGGGGCCGGAGGCCGATGCCCCACCCACCCCGGCCCGCGTCTTTCAGCCCGTCCGGCGTTTGAGGACGAGGCCGTTCAGGCCGATGCGGGGGTCTGGGGGCGGCAGCCCCCAGGGATGGGACGGGTAGGGGCGGCGGGGGCGAGGAAAGGTGGTTCCCGTCCCGGCGTGGCGTCTAGCAGCTTCACCCCCCACCCATATTTTCTCCGCCCACCAGTACCCCCATTCGGGTCGGATCGTTGACCTTTCAGGGCGCGCAGGCCCATCCCCGTACAGGCTGGTACTCCCCCTGCCGCGCGCCCACCGGAGGACACCTCATGAGCACGCCGCCCCTCGCCTCAGGCCCCGAAGGTCCCGGCGCGCTGAGGCCGCTGCTCGACACCGTCCTCGACGCACTGCGCGAGGGCGGCGAGGCACGCGGCGGACCACTGCCCGCCGGCGGACCGGAGAGCGTGGCCCGGCGGGTACGGGACGCGGTCGGCGACGTACTGCCCGAGCAGGGAACCGAAGACGCCCTACGCGTCCTCGTACGGGCTCTCGCCGAGGGCGCGGCCGACCCCGCCGACCCCCTGTGCGCCGCCCACCTGCACTGCCCACCCCTCGCCGTCGCCACCGCCGCCGACCTCGCCGCCTCCGCCCTCAACCCCTCCATGGACTCCTGGGACCAGGCCCCGGCCGCCTCGGAACTGGAGGCACTCGTCACCCGGGCCCTCGCCCAGGAGATCGGCGCCGGCGACGCCCTGGTCACCACCGGCGGCACCGAGTCCAACCAACTCGCCCTCCTCCTCGCCCGGGAGGCACACGCCGGCGTGCGGCTCATCCACGGCGCCAACGCCCACCACTCCCTGCCCCGCGCCGCCTGGCTCCTCGGCCTGCCCGACCCCGTCGTCGTCCCCGCCCCCGCCGGCACCATGGACCTCGCCGCCCTCGACGAAGCCCTCACCGAACTCCAAGGCCACCGCGGCTCCCTCCTCGTGGCCGCCACCGCAGGCACCACCGACGCCGGACTCATCGACCCCCTGCCGGACATCGCCGACCTCTGCGAAGCCCACGGCACCCGCCTCCACATCGACGCCGCCTACGGCGGAGGCCTCCTCTTCAGCGACCACCACCGCGGCAAGCTCGACGGCCTCGACCGCGCCCACACCGTCACCCTCGACCTGCACAAACTCGGCTGGCAGCCCGTCGCCGCAGGCCTCCTCGTCGTCAAGGACCCCCACGACCTCGACGCCCTGAGCCACCGCGCCGACTACCTCAACGCCGACGACGACACCGAAGCGGGCCTCCCCGACCTTCTGGGCCGCTCCCTGCGCACCAGCCGACGCCCCGACATCCTCAAAGTCGCCGTCACCCTCAAAACCCTGGGGCGAGCGGGACTCGGCGCGCTCGTCGACCAGGTCTGCGCCCGCGCCGTCGAGCTGGCGGACCTCGTCGAAGCACACCCCGGCTTCGAGCTCTACGACCCGCCCACCCTCAGCACCGTCCTGTTCCGCCCCGCCGAGGCCTCCGACGAAGCCGTCGCCGCCGTACGCCGCACCCTGCTCCACGAAGGACGCGCCGTCCTCGGCCGAGCCCTGCTCGACGACCGGCTCTGGCTCAAAGCCACCCTCCTCAATCCCCACACCCGGCCGGGCGACCTGGCCGCGCTCCTGAAACTGGTGGAAGGACACACACCCCGATGAGCCCGACGCCCCTCCCTCCACTCCACGAGCCCGACGCGCCCCGCGACCTCGTGGGCATCGGCATCGGCCCGTTCAACCTCTCCCTCGCCGCCCTCGCCCACCCCCTCCCCGAACTCGACAGCGTCTTCTACGAACAGCGCCCCGGCTTCGACTGGCACCCGGGCCTGCTCATCGACGGCGCCACCCTCCAAGTCCCCTTCCTCGCCGACCTGGTCACCCTCGCCGACCCCGCCAGCCCCTGGTCCTTCCTCAACTACCTCAAGGACCGCGACCGCCTCTTCCCCTTCTACTTCGCCGAGCGCTTCCACATGCAGCGCGCCGAGTACGACGCCTACTGCCGCTGGGTCGCGGGCCGCCTCCCCGGACTCCACTTCGGCCACCAGGTCGACGCCGTCCGCTGGAACCCCGAACGCGCCCTGTTCGAAGTCGACTTCACCCAGCTCGGCAGCGAGGGAGAAGCCGAGGCCCTCGGCCGTACCTACAGCCGCAACATCGTCCTCGGCGTCGGCACCGCACCCCACATCCCCGAGCCCCTCAAACCCCTCGTCGACGCCCCCGGCGTCCCCGTCATCCACGCCGCGGACTACCTCGCCCACCGCGAACGCTTCCTCACCGCCGAACACATCACCGTCATCGGCGCGGGGCAGTCGGGCGCCGAGGTCTTCCTCGACCTCCTGCGCAACCGGCCCGCCGGACGCGAGAAGATCCACTGGCTCGCCCGCACCGAGGCCTTCGCCCCGATGGAGTACTCCAAGCTCGGCCTCGAACACTTCACCCCCGACTACACCCGCTACTTCCACGCCCTCACCGAGCCCGTACGCGACCGGCTCGTCGCCGCCCAATGGCAACTCCACAAGGGCATCGACGCCGACACCATCGCCGCCATCCACGACGAGCTCTACCGCCGCACCCTCCACGGCGGCTGGCCCGACGCCGTCCTCACCCCCGCCGTCACCGTCCGCACCGCGGGCCGCGTCGCCACCACCCAGGTCGAACTCCACCTCGAACACGGCCAGCAGGGCGCCCGCACCCGCCTCATCACCGACGCCGTGGTCCTCGCCACCGGCTACCGCGAACGCCCCCTCGGCCAGATCCTCGCCGGACTCGACCCCTACCTGCGCCGCGACAGCGCCGAACGCCCCCGCATCGACGACCAGTTCCGCCTGGCCCTCGACCCCGCCGTCAACGGCCGCGTCTACGTCCAGAACGCCGAACTCCACACCCACGGCGTCGGCGCCCCCGACCTCGGCCTCGCCGCCTGGCGCAGCGCAACCATCCTCAACTCGCTGACGGGCAAGGACCCCTACCCGCTGCCGCGCCGTACGGCCTTCACCACCTTCGGACTCGAACCCCAGTCCCAGGTCCCGCCCGCCCGCCACACCGCCCAGACCCTCACCCCGCTCGTCGACGGACGGTAAGAAGAAGACCCCGGACACGCGCCCGGGGTCCAGAGAACAAGCGTGCTGGAACAGGCGGGCTAGAAGACCGGCGTGCCGTCCCGCGTGAGCTTCCAGTCCACCGAAGCGAACTCCTTCGGGTCGAGCACCCCCTTCGCGGTCACCCACTCGGCGATCCGCGTGCGGATCTCCGTCGACTCCGACCAGACCTCCTTCGCGGACGCCACATGGGGGAAGGCGCCGCCACCGTTCGCCCGGTAGTTGTTCACCGCGAACACGAACTGCTGCGCGTCGTCCAGCGCCGCACCGTTGTACGTCAGGTTCTTGATCCGCGAACCCTCCGCCTGCGCGATGTCGATGTCGTACCGGAGTCCCGACACATAGTCGTAGTTGTAGTCCGGACGGTTGTTCGCGTTGGTCAGCTTCTCCGTGTCGATCACCGCACCGGCCGCCGTCCGCACGAAGTAGTTCGCCGAGTACTCCAGGTACGCCCGCACCTGCGCCCCCGTCAGCACCTTCGCGACCAGCGTGTTGTCGTACACGTACAGGCTCGACAGATCCCGGATCGTCACCTTGCCGGCCGGGATCTCGGAGGTGCGCGAGAACGGCGAGGCCTGCGCGATCACGGGCAGCGACGCGTACTCCGTGCCCACCAGCGCCGCCTTGACCACGTCCTCCTGCACCTTGGTGATCAGGTCGATGATCGGGGCGTCCTTGTAACGCGCCTCGACCGTCGTCAGCGTGTCCGTGGCCGTGCCGACCACCTGGTTGACGTACGCCACCACCAGGTCGTGCTCGTCCTTCAGCAGCCGGGTGATCTTCGGGTCGTCGGCGACCGAGTTCGAGTTGCGGACCGAGGCCGCCACCGACTCGACCTGCCACTTCCCCTTCTCGAGGACCAGCTCGAAGTCGAACACCGACAGCCGCTCCGCATACGCCAGCGGCTCCGACAGCACCACGGTCCTGCCGGTCTTGGTGTTGGTGACCTTCAGCTCCGGGATCTCCACGTGCGCGTGCCCGACGAGAATCGCGTCGATCCCCGGCACCTGCTGGGCGACGAGCGCCGCCGAGTTCTCGACGTACGGCAGCTGGTCACCGTAGGAGGACGTGCCGGACGAACCGGAGTGCGCCGACACGACGACCACGTCCGCACCCATCGACCGCAGCTTCGGCACCCACTTCGCCGCCTGCTCCTCCAGACCCGGGAACGTCAACTTCCCCTGGACATACGCCTTGTCCCAGATCGCGATACCCGGGTTCGTCAGACCGAGCACCGCCACCTTCACCGACGGGGCACCCGGCACGTGAAACGTCTTCATGAAGTACGGCGGGAAAGCCGGCTTCAGCGTCTTCGCGTCCAGCGCGTTCGCACCCAGCAGCGGGAAGCGGCACTGCGACTCGAACTTCCGCAGCGTCTCGATGCCGTAGTTGAACTCGTGGTTGCCCAGCGCCACCGCGTCATAGCCGATCGCGTTCATCGCCTGCGCCATCGGGTGCACCGGACCGCCCTTGGCGGTGATCGGGTCCACCTTCGCGTAGTAGTACGTCAGCGGGGTGCCCTGGATCGTGTCGCCCGCGTCCAGAAGGAGGGTGTTGCAACGCCCCTTCTCCTTGCGGATCTCGTTCACCAGCGTCGAGATCCGCGCCAGCCCCTGCGCGTTGCCCGCCGTGTCCTTGTATTCCGCGTCCTTGAAGTAGTCCCAGTTGAAGACATGTCCGTGCAGGTCCGTCGTGCCCATGACGGTGAGGGAGTGCCGCTTCACAGGCTTCTTCCCACCCCCTGCCGCCGCCGAGGTCGCCGCCTGCGCGGACGGAGCCGCGACCGCACCGGTCAACGCCACCCCCGCACCCGTCACGGCGGACTTCTTCAGGAACTTCCGGCGGTTCAACGGCATGTCTATGGCTCCTTGGGAATTGGTCAACGACGCGCGTAGATTCTGACCTACACATGACACTCAAGAACAGGTCCGGGAGGTTTCCATCTGGTGACCACCGGGCACCACGCCCACCCTTCCGGTGACAGAGTGGGGCGTATGGCCCCCACCGCAGAGGAACCCCGACCCGCAGTCCCCTACGGAACCCCCGAATCACCCCGCATCGCCGTCCGCGGCGAAGCCCACCTCGAAGTCGACCCCGAGATCGCCCGCATCGGCATCACCGTCAGCGCCCGCGGCACCGACCGACGCGAGGCCCTCGCCGACCTCACCCGCCGCAACGCGACGGCCATGGACCTCGTGAAGTCCTACGGAGACGCCGTCGAACGCCTCGAAACCGGCGCCTTCTCCATCAGCCCGGAACTCACGAAACACGGCCGCGGCGAACGCGTCCGCGCCTACCACGGCCGCGTCCACCTCACCGCCGAACTCACCGACTTCACCGCACTCGGCGAGCTGACGACACGCCTCGCGGACCTCGACCTCACCCGGGTCGACGGCCCCTGGTGGGCCCTGCGCCCCGACTCGCCCTCCCACCGCCAAGCCCGACAGCAGGCGGTCCGCGAAGCCGTCCAACGGGCTTGCGAATACGCCGAAGCCCTCGGCACCACCCTCGCCGCCCTCGTCGAACTCGCCGACATCGGCGCCGAGAACGCCCAGCCCTACCCGGCGGCCCCCGGTCGCGCCATGCGCTCCATGTCCTTCGCCGGCGGCACACCCGAAGAAGCCGCCCCCCTCGACCTCGAACCCGAGCGCCAACACGTCTACGCCCAGGTCAACGCCCGATTCACGATGGCCCCGCCGGAACTGTAAAGCGCGGACCGGTCGCCATAAAGTACCGACGCGCTCATCAGAGCACCCCCGCGCACAATTCAACTGTTGTCAATAAGGCTTCATGCAAAGGTTGTTGAGTAGTCATGCTGGACCAATTCTCTACCGACCGGTAAGGCCTAGGCTCAAACCATGCGCCGAGCAAAAATCGTCTGTACATTGGGCCCCGCCACCGACTCGTACGACCAGCTCAAAGCCCTGGTCGACGCCGGAATGGACGTAGCCCGCTTCAACCTCAGCCACGGCACCTACGCCGAACACGAGGAGCGCTACCAGCGCGTGCGAAAGGCCTCCGACGAGACCGGCCGCAGCGTCGGACTGCTCGCCGACCTTCAAGGCCCGAAGATCCGACTCGGCCGCTTCACCGAAGGCCCCGTACTCCTTGAACGCGGAGACACCTTCACCATCACCGTCGAAGAAGGCGCCGAGGGCGACCGCCTCACCTGCGGCACGACGTACTCGGGCCTCGCGGCCGACGTCACCCCCGGCGAACGCATCCTCGTCGACGACGGCAAGGTCTGCCTCGAAGTCACCGCCGTCGACGGCCCCCGCGTCCACACCACCGTCGTCGAAGGCGGCATGGTCTCCGACCACAAGGGCCTCAACCTTCCCGGCGTCGCCGTCTCCGTCCCCGCCCTCTCTGACAAGGACGAAGCGGACCTCCGCTGGGCCCTGCGCACCGGCTTCGACGTCATCGCCCTCTCCTTCGTCCGCAGCGGCCGCGACATCGACGACGTCCACCGCATCATGGACGAGGAAGGCCGCCGCCTCCCCGTGATCGCCAAGGTCGAGAAGCCTCAGGCGGTCGAGGCGATCGACGACATCGTCGCCGCCTTCGACGGCATCATGGTCGCCCGCGGCGACCTGGGCGTCGAAATGCCCCTCGAGCAGGTCCCGATCGTCCAGAAGCGCGCCATCAAGCTGGCCAAGCGCAACGCCAAGCCGGTCATCGTCGCCACCCAGATGCTCGACTCGATGATCGACAACTCCCGCCCCACGCGAGCCGAGGCGTCCGACGTCGCCAACGCCGTCATCGACGGCACGGACGCCGTGATGCTCTCCGGCGAGACGAGCGTCGGCAAGTACCCCGTGGAAACCGTCCGGACGATGTCCCGCATCGTCGAGGCCGCCGAGGAGGACATCCTCGCCAAGGGCCTGCCGCCCCTGACCGACCGCAACAAGCCCCGCACCCAGGGTGGTGCGGTCGCCCGCGCGGCGGCGGAGATGGGCGACTTCCTCGGCGCCAAGTTCCTCGTCGCCTTCACCCAGTCCGGCGACACGGTCCGCCGCCTGTCCCGCTACCGCTCCCCGATCCCCCTGCTGGCCTTCACCCCCGACCCGGCCACCCGCTCCCAGCTGAACCTGACCTGGGGTGTAGAAACGTTCCTGGGACCGCACGTCGGCTCCACCGACGCGATGGTCGACCAGGTGGACGAACTCCTCCTGAAGTACGGCCGCTGCGAAAAGGGCGACATCGTCGTCATCACCGCCGGCTCCCCGCCCGGCGTCTCCGGCACCACGAACCTCGTACGCGTCCACCACATCGGAGAGGACGACAGCCCCAAGTAGCACCCAAGGAGAGGGGATCAGTATTTGGGGCCTACGTGGGCGTCCATGAGGGCGACGGAGGCCTTCTTGGCAACGGAGATGTTGTACGGGTTTCCGTTGCGGGTGCAGTGGGTCCACTGAATGCCGAGCTTGTCGAGTGTGTCGGTGTACAGCTGCCGGATGTCGTCGGAGACGTTGGTGAAGAAGTACCGGGGGTATTCGTAGCGCTTGCGCTCGCCTGCGATGACCTTCTCGGTCCAGTTGGTGATCCGGCAGCCGTCGGAGTGGATGAGACTGCGGATGAATTCCCAGGGATGAGCGTCGACGATTTCCTGTTGCCAGGGTTCGAGGGCGATCGGGCGCTCGTGCTTCTTGCCGGGGCCGTGCTGGGGGAAGAGGCAGGGCCAGTGCTGGCTGTATCCGACGACAGAGACGTACCCGACTGCTTGGACCCGGTTCGACTTCTTGCTGGGATTGATGGCTTCGATGGCGACAGCGCAAGCTTCGATGAGGCCTGGCCAAGTGTTGGCGCATGCGATGCGGAGAACGTAGCCGGCTCGCATGCCGGGGCTGATACAGCCGTCACCGAGGTAGAGCCCCAAGAGGTAGCTGTAGGCCGCAGTGTTGGAGGGTGGCTCAGCCGCTGGGCCGCATCTTGAGCATGGTGTGCGCTGCATGCGCGGTAACGGGTCGATGCGCGATTGCCAGCAACGGATCGCTGACCTGGATACCCCGGTCTCCTTGCTCACGGAGTTCAGGCTGCGCCCCTGAGCGACAAGTGCCAGAGCTCGCTCGCGTGTGCCCATGTCGTACATGTGGTTACTTTGTGCGAGTGATCGCGACCGTGCGCAGCAAAAAGCGGATGTTCACGACAACGGGAACATCCGCTTTTCTGTGGTGACCTTGGAATCCAAGGAAAAGTGCCCCGAGTCGGATTCGAACCGACGCTGTATGGGTTTTGAATCCATGGCCTCTACCGCTGGGCTACCGGGGCCCCTTCGAAACGAAGGTCAGCGGTCACCCGCCGTGACACCACCATACCGCAGCTGGGTAGGCTCTTGTCAGCAGTACCCCGCCCTGAACGAGGAGCCCCCGTGACCGCCCCCGAGTCGCCCCAGCCCGTCGCCGACGACGACAAGTCGCACGTGCCTCCGCTGACGACCCGTGTCGTCATCGCCGAGGACGAGGCGCTGATCCGCCTCGACCTCAAAGAGATGCTCGAGGAAGAGGGCTACGCCGTTGTGGGCGAGGCGGGGGACGGGGAGCAGGCCGTCGAGCTGGCCCGTGAGCACCGGCCCGACCTCGTGATCCTCGACGTCAAGATGCCCAAGCTGGACGGGATCTCGGCGGCCGAGAAGATCGCCGAGGAGAGCATCGCCCCCGTCCTGATGCTCACCGCGTTCTCGCAGCGCGACCTCGTCGAGCGGGCCCGTGACGCCGGCGCGATGGCGTACCTCGTGAAGCCCTTCAGCAAGAGCGACGTCGTACCGGCGATCGAGATGGCCGTCTCGCGGTTCACGGAGCTGAAGCAGCTGGAGAAGGAGGTCGCCGACCTCAGCCAGCGTCTGGAGACCCGCAAGCTGGTCGACCGGGCCAAGTCCGTGCTGCAGACGCAGTACGGGCTGACCGAGCCCGCCGCGTTCCGGTGGATCCAGAAGACCTCCATGGACCGCCGTATGTCCATGCAGCAGGTCGCCGAGGCGGTCATCGCGGACGCCGAGGAGAAGAAGTCCTCCAAGGGCTAGGGAGCGGCGGCGCCCGTTTCGGGGTGCCGTGGCTTGCCCGCGCGAGCCCGGCGACCGCGTGTCAGGCTGGTTTCGGGGCCGCGTGGCCTTCGGGGCGGCAAGGCAGCAAAGGAGACAGCGCGTGGAAGAGAAGGCGTTCGTCCAAGCGGTGTCGGAACGTACGGGCCTGACTCGGCAGGAGTCGGCCGATCTCACGCGTGCCACGCTCGAGACGCTGGCCCATCGGCTGAGCTCGGGTGAGGCACGGAACCTGGCGCTGGAGCTCCCGGAGGGGCTGGCGGAGTCCGTTCGGCGGGGTGCGACGGCGGAGATCGAGCGCTTCGACTACGACAAGCTCGTGCGGCGTGTGGCCCAGCGCAACGTGCTCAAGCCGGACGAGGCCGACAGCGGCGTCCGTGCCGTGCTGGTCACGCTCCGTGAGGCGATCAGCGAGAAGGAGTTCGGCCACGCGATGTCGCAGCTCGGTGCCGACTTCTCCAGGCCGATCGAGAATTTCGTCGGCTGATTCTCCGGCGAGCGGTACGGGTGAGCGGTACTGGTGAGTGACGAAGAGGCCCGCGCCCCCCGACCGGGGGCGCGGGCCTCTTCGTGCAGCGGCTGTACGGTCGTACGGCCGGAGCCTGGTCTCAGTCCTCGCCCAGGTAGGCCTTGCGTACCGACTCGTCGTGCAGCAGGTCCTGTCCGGTGCCGGAGAGGACGATGTTGCCGACCTCCATGACGTGTCCCTGATCGGCGAGGGAGAGCGCCGCCTGGGCGTTCTGCTCGACGAGGAGGATGGTCGTACCGTCGGCCTTGAGTTCGACGATGGTGGCCATGATCTTCTGCATCATGATCGGCGAGAGGCCCATGGAGGGTTCGTCGAGCATGAGCAGCTTGGGCTGGGACATGAGCGCGCGGCCCATGGCCAGCATCTGCTGCTCGCCGCCGGAGAGGGTTCCCGCGGCCTGCTTGCGGCGTTCACCCAGGATGGGGAAGAGGTCGTAGGCGCGCTGGATGTCCTTCTCGATGCCCGCCTTGTCGGTGCGCAGGAACGCGCCGAGCTGGAGGTTCTCGGTGATCGTCAGCCGAGGGAAGATGTGACGTCCCTCGGGGGAGTGGGCGAGGCCCAGGGAGACGATCTTGTGGGCGGGGATGCCGCTGAGGGGTTTGCCGTCGAAGGTGATGCGGCCCGCGGCGGGCTTGAGGAGCCCGGAGAGGGTGCGCAGGGTGGTCGTCTTGCCGGCGCCGTTGGTGCCGATGAGGGTGACGATCTGGCCGGCTTCGACGGAGAAGGAGATGCCCTTGACGGCTTCGATCTTGCCGTAGGCGACCTTGAGGTCTTCGACCTCGAGCAGTGCGGTCACTGGGCGTTTCCTTCCTTGCTGGTGGTGCCCTCCGCGGCGGCGTCGCTCTCGGCGGCCTCAGGAGGCTCGGTGGCCTCGGGAGTCTCGTCGGCCTCGGGAGTCTCGGAGGCTTCCGCGGGCTCGGGAGCGTCCGTGGCCTCCGCCGCCTCGGCGGCTTCGACCTCGGCGAGTTCCTCCGCGCCGGGGGCGCCCTCGAAGGGGGTGCCGAGGTAGGCGGCGATGACGCGTTCGTCGCCCTGGACGACCTCGGAGGTGCCCTCGACGAGCTTCTCGCCCTGGACGAGGCAGGCGACGCGGTCGGACAGGTTGAAGATGAAGCGCATGTCGTGCTCGATGACGAGGACGGCGATGCCCCTGTCGCGGATGGCGAAGACGAGGTCTTCGGTCGCGCGTGTCTCCTGGGGGTTCATGCCGGCCGTGGGCTCGTCCAGGAGCAGCAGTCCCGGTTCGCTCGCCATGGCGCGGGCGATTTCGAGCTTGCGCTGTTCGCCGTAGGGGAGGTTGCGGGAGAGGTGGTCGGCCTTGTGGTCGAGGCCGATGAACTCCAGCAGTTCCATGGCGCGTTCGCGGGAGGCGGCCTCTGCCTTGCGGAAGCCGGGGCCGCGCAGGAGGGCCGACCAGAGGCCTTCCTTGGTCCTGGTGTGGCGGCCGACGAGCACGTTCTCCAGGACGGTCATGTTGGCGAAGAGCCGGATGTTCTGGAAGGTGCGGGCGATGCCGGCGCTGGTGACGAGGTGGGGCTTGGGCGGGAGGACGGTGCCCTTGTAGGAGACCTTGCCCTCGGTCGGCACGTACAGACCGGTGAGGCAGTTGAAGAAGGTCGTCTTGCCGGCGCCGTTGGGGCCGATGAGGCCGACGATCTCGCCCGAGTTGACGGTGAGGTCGACGCTGCGGACGGCGGTGAGGCCGCCGAAGCGCATGGTGACGCCGCTGGCCTCGAGTACGGGGCTGGTGGCCGTGGTGGTGGTCATGTGGGTCACGCCCCTGCCTTGGTGACGCCGACAGTGGAGTCGGGCAGGCCTTGTTCGGGGATGTCGACGCTGTCGTCGGACTCGTGGAATTCGAGCTGGCGACGGCGGTTGGCGATGATGCCTTCGGGGCGGAAGCGCATGAGGATCACGAGCGCGATGCCGAAGGCGAAGAGCTGGTACTCCTTCAGGAAGCCGAGCTTCTCGGGGAGGAGGTAGAGCAGGGTGGCGCCGAGGATGGGGCCGTTGACCGTGCCCATACCGCCGAGGACGACCGCGGCCAGCAGGAAGGCGGAGTTGGGCGGTACGGAGCCGGCGAACTGGTACGGGGCCGGGTTGACGCTGTAGCCGACGTGGGCGCTGACCGTGCCGGCGAGGCCGGCGAGGGAGGCGCCGAGGGCGAAGGCGATGAGCTTGACGCGGAAGCCGTTGATGCCCATGGCGGTTGCGGCGGTCTCGTCCTCGCGGATGGCGATCCAGGAGCGGCCGATACGGGAGTCGGCGGCGCGGTTGAAGACGACCACGACGATGCCGGTGATGATCAGCATCAGCAGGAAGTAGTTCGCGAAGCGGCCGAGGGTGATCGAGCCGATGTCGTGCGAGTTCCCGAGGTTGAACCCGAAGATGTCGAGGTCCGGGATCATCGAGATGCCGTTGGGGCCGTTGGTCAGGTTCGGTCCGGAGGAGCCGTCGAGGTTGTTGACGGAGATGCGGAAGATCTCTCCGAAGCCGAGGGTGACGATGGCGAGGTAGTCGCCGCGCAGTCGCAGGGTGGGGGCGCCGATGAGGACGCCGAAGACGAGCGACGCGGCCATGCCGGTGAGCATGGCGGCCCAGAAGGGGAACTGGACGCCGGAGAAGCGGGAGAACTCGGAGCCGGAGACGAGTGCCGCGGCGTACGCGCCGACGCCGAGGAAGGCGACGTATCCGAGGTCGAGGAGTCCGGTGAGGCCGACGACGATGTTCAGGCCGAGGGCGACGGTGGCGACGACGAGGATGTTCACGCCGAGGTTGGCGTTGTGCTCGTTGTTCTCGACGAAGGGGAAGACCGCCGCGGCGAGGAACGCCATGGAGGTGGCGAATCCCTTGTGGCGGGCGTTGAGCGCGGCGAACCGGTCGAAGAGTCCGGCGGCTTGGAGTGCCCAGGTGCCGAAGATGACGAGCAGCAGGTAGCCGATGAACGTCTCGCTGGCGTCGGGGTCGACGCCGATGCCGTACGTGAAGACGATCAGGGCGACGGCGGTGGCGCCGGTGATGACGAGGCGCTCGGCCCAGCCGGGGAGCTTCTGGGCCGCGGGGATGCGGTCGGGCTTGCTGACCCAGTCCTTGAAGGTGTCGCCGGGGCTCGGGAGAGCGAGGGCGCCGACGAGGGCGATCAGGGAGCCGATGGCGGTGACGTAGGCGCCGGGGTCGAGGGCGACGAGGCCCTTGAGGTCGACCGCGATGGCGATGGCGCTGAACCAGCTGACGGCGAACGCGGAGGCGGCGGCGAGGACGACGGGCGCGGTGGCGCCTGCCGGGTTGAGCCAGCGCAGGCCGCGGACGCCGAAGAGGGTGAGCGCGAAGAGCAGGGTGATCGCGCCGGCGACGAGGTCGAGGATCTGGAGGCCGGCCGGGGAGCCGTAGTAGGTGAGGTCCCCGGGGAAGTCGGCCGTGTAGGTCCACGACATGAAGGTGCTGGCGATGGTGGCGACGGCGCCGACGGCGACGAGGGCGCGCGCGGCGGTCTGGGGGAGTGCGATCAGGCCGCGCGCGGGGGCGGCGATCTCGGCGGTGTTCTCGGTGGTTGCCATGGTGTTCACGCCCTGTCCGCGACGCGTTCGCCGACCAGGCCTTGTGGCCTGAACAGCAGTACGAGGATGAGGAGGACGAAGGCCCAGACGGAGGACCAGCCGCCGCCGCCGAGCTGCTGCATGCCGGGGATGCCGTCGATGTAGGAGGTGGCCATGGTCTCGGCGAGGCCGAGGACGAGGCCGCCGATCATGGCGCCGTAGATGTTGCCGATGCCGCCGAGGACTGCGGCGGTGAAGGCCTTGAGGCCCATCTGGAAGCCCATGTTGTACTGGATCGAGCCGTAGCGCAGGCCGTAGGAGACGGCGGCGACGGCGGCGAAGAAGCCGCCGATGGCGAAGGCGATCACGATGATCTTGTTGGTGTCGATGCCCATGAGCTGGGCGGTGTCAGGGTCTTGGGCGGTGGCCTGCATGGCGCGGCCGGTGCGGGACATGCTGACGAAGAGGGCGAGGGCCGCCATGCAGAGCGGGGCGGCGACGATGACGAAGAGCGAGCCGCTGCTGATGCTGATGGACCCGATGTGCCAGGGTCCGGCGTCGATCTGGGGGAAGTTGCGGTCGGTCTTGGCGTTCGGGTACCAGTTGAAGACGGCCTGCTGGAGCGCGAGGGAGAGGCCGATGGCGGTGATGAGGGGTGCCAGGCGTGGCGCGCCGCGCAGTGGTCGGTAGGCGAACCGTTCCGCCCCGACGGCGATGAGGACGGCGACGAGTCCGCCGCCGATGAGCATCGCTGGGAGGGCTATCCACATGGATGTGCCGTCGGGCAGGACGTAGAGGTAGACCGTGAGTGCGCCGAAGCCTCCGGTCATGAAGATCTCGCCGTGGGCGAAGTTGATGAGCTGGACGATGCCGTACACCATCGTGTAGCCGATGGCGATCAGCCCGTACATCGAGCCGAGGAACAGCCCGTTGGCCAGCTGCTGCGGCAGGGTGTTCACCGCATGGCCTCCATGTGGGTGGGGAGAGTGAACGGGGGGATATGGGGCGGGCCGCGCGGTGACGTGTGGTCTTGGCCGCGCGGCCCTGGGGTGTAGCTAGCGGCGGATCTCGAATCAGCTGGAGTCAGCTGGTATCAGCTGGACTTGGCCGGAATCGGCTGGAGTCAGCTGAAATCAGCTGGGATCGGATCGGATCAGCCGTTGAACGTGCCGCTCTTGACGGCCTTCCACTTGCCGTTGACGACCTGGTAGACGGTGAGCTGCTTGTTGGTGGTGTCGCCGTACTCGTCGAAGGAGACGGGGCCGGCGATGCCCTCGAACTTCGTCTTCTGGACCTCGTCCACGATCTTGGCGCGGGCGCCGTCGGGGACCTTGCCGTCCTTCACGACGTTGGCGATCGCCTTGATGATGGCGGTCGCGGCGTCGTAGGAGTAGCCGCCGTAGGTGCCGTAGTCGCCCTTGAGGCCGGAGGCCTTGTACTTCTTGATGAAGTCCGCGGCGGAGGGCAGGGAGTCGACGGGCTGGCCGACGGAGGTGGCCAGGTCACCCTCGGAGGTCTTGCCGGCGGTCTGGATGTAGGTGTCGCTGAACATGCCGTCACCGCCGAACAGCGGGATCTTGACTCCGCCGTCCTTGAGCTGCTTGGTGAGCTTCTCCGACTCGTCGTACTGGCCGCCGTAGTAGACCAGGTCGGCCTTGGAGTTCTTGATCTTGGTGACGAGGGCGGAGAAGTCGGTGTCGCCGGTGTTGACGTGGTCCTCGCCGGCGACCTTGCCGCCGTTCTTGGTGAAGCCGGCCTTGAACAGCTTGGCCAGGCCCGCGCCGTAGGTCTGCTTGTCGTCGACGACGAAGACGTTCTTCTTCTTGAGCGTGCTGTACGCGTACTCGGCCGCGAAGCCGCCCTGGAGGGCGTCGGTGGTGGCCGTGCGGAAGTACGTCTTGAACGGGCGCGACTTCGAGGTCTGCCAGTTCTTGCCCTGGGTGAGCTCGGGCGCCGTGTTGGAGGGCGAGATCTCGACCAGGTTGGCGGTCGCGAAGACCTGCTGCATCTGCGTGGCCACACCGGAGTTCAGCGGGCCGACGACGCCGAGGACCTTCTCGTTGTTGACGAGGGCGGTGGCGTTCTGCTGGCCGCTGGCCGGGATCGCCTTGTCGTCGAGCGCCTGGACCTTGAAGGTCACGCCGGGGACGGTGTTGTTCTTGTTGGCGTCGTCGACGGCGATCTGTACGCCGCCCTGGATGCCGAGGCCGGTTGCGGAGTTCTGACCGGTCAGCGGAGCGTCAACGCCGATGATGATCTCGGTCTTGCTGCTGCTGCTCTTGTCCCCGCTGTTGTCACGCGAACCGCAGGCGGTCAGCGTGAGTGCTCCGGTGGTGAGCACGGAGGTGAGTATGACCAAAGAACGCTGTCGCACGTTGAATCCTCTCCCTGGCGCAGCAGCCCTGCTGAGCTGCCGTGTGTCTCGCCGGGCCGTACTGGGTGATACCGAGCCGTGCTGCAGACGCGCCCGGCGGCGCGGTGACTGGCCGTGACTCTAAGCCTGTCTGTGGGCCCGGGCATCGCCGTGGGCTGGCTTGTGACTTTCTTGTTATGACGTGCCGGTTGATGGGCTTCAGGGATGGGTATTCTCGGCCGATTTGGCGGAAATTCTTCTTGTTCCACATGTTGAGAATCCGCACTTCCGGTTGCGCGTGGGCGAAGGTCGCGGTCGGGCGCCGTCGCAGGTCGCGTGGAGTCGCCGGGAGAGGTCGCGGGAGTGCGGGCCGTCGAAGACGGAACTCTGATGCCGTATTGCGTGCGTGTTACGCAGCGTTACGTCGAGAAAAGGGAACTCGGAGTTCGGTCGGCGTACACGGTATTCGGGCGCATGAGGTGCGGTCCGGGCGTGCGGTCTCGTGAAGGCGCGTGAAGTCACCCGAAAGGGTGGTGAGTTGCCGCTGATTTCCGATAACCCCGGCGTATTGGAGTGCGGTTGCGGCGGGCGGGGTGTGCGGGGGCGTCGCGGGGGCGTGCGGAAGGTGTGTGTGGGGGGTCGGGGCCGGGGCGGAGGTATCCGTCCTCGGTCAGGCGCGGAATCGGTCGGTCCCAGAAGGGGCCGGTGCTGACGCGCCGGCCGCTGCGGGCGGACACCTCCGCCCCGTCCCCTGCCCGCCGTACCCGACTGCCGGTGAGTAGGGGGCAGTTCTCTCCTGCCCCCTTGCTCGCCGTACGCCGGTGCCGGTGAGTGGGGCTCGTTCTGGAGGTGGGGGTCAGGGCCGGCGTACGTGGGCGGCGTCGGAGGGGTTGACGTCGCGCAGGAGGCAGGTGAGGCGGGCGGTGCAGACGCGCTTGCCGTTCTCGTCGGTGATGACGATCTCGTACGTCGCTGTCGTGCGCCCGCGGTGTACGGGGGTGGCCACGCCGGTGACGAGGCCGGACCGGGCGCCGCGGTGGTGGGTGCAGTTCAGGTCGACGCCGACGGCGATCTTGGAGCTGCCGCCGTGCAGCATGGAGCCGACCGAGCCGAGGGTCTCCGCGAGGACGGCGGAGGCGCCGCCGTGCAGGAGGCCGTACGGCTGGGTGTTGCCCTCCACGGGCATGGTGCCGACGACCCGGTCCGCGGAGGCCTCGATGATCTGTACGCCCATGCGGGTGCCGAGGTGGCCTGCCGAGAAGAGGGCGGGCAGGTCGACGCCGAGTGCGGCGTACTCGTCGATGACCTCTTGCGGGAACTTCACTTGGCTCTGCTCGCCCATGGGGGCCGGCTCCGATCGTCGTCGATCTCTCTGGCTGACTGGCTGAGCAAACGCTCAGTCGGTGGCCGATTGTTCCAGACGGACCACGACGGACTTGCTGGCCGGGGTGTTACTGGTGTCCGCGGTGGCGTCGAGGGGGACGAGGACGTTGGTCTCGGGGTAGTACGCGGCGGCGCAGCCGCGGGCGGTCGGGTAGTGCACGACGCGGAAGCCCGCGGCGCGCCGCTCCACGCCGTCCCGCCATTCGCTGACGAGGTCGACGTACGAGCCGTCGGTGACGTTCAGCGCGCGGGCGTCCTCGGGGTTGACGAGGACCACTCGGCGGCCGTTCTTTATGCCCCTGTAGCGGTCGTCGAGGCCGTAGATGGTGGTGTTGTACTGGTCGTGCGAGCGGAGGGTCTGGAGGAGGAGGCGGCCTTCGGGGAGCTTCGGATACTCGACGGGCGCTGCGGTGAAGTTGGCCTTGCCGGTGGCGGTGGGGAAGCGGCGTTCGTCGCGGGGGGCGTGGGGGAGGGCGAAGCCGGCGGGGTCGGCGACGCGCGCGTTGAAGTCGTCGAAGCCGGGGATCACGCGCGCGATGCGGTCGCGGATCGTGGCGTAGTCCTTCTCGAACTCCTCCCAGGGGGTGCGGGAGGAGTCGCCGAGCACGCGGCGGGCGAGGCGGCAGACGATGGCCGGCTCGGACAGGAGGTGCTCGCTCGCGGGCTCCAGACGGCCGCGTGAGGCGTGGACCATGCCCATGGAGTCCTCGACGGTCACGAACTGCTCGCCGCCGCCCTGGAGGTCGCGCTCGGTGCGGCCGAGGGTGGGCAGGATCAGGGCGCGGGCGCCGGTGACGACGTGGGAGCGGTTGAGCTTGGTCGAGACGTGCACCGTGAGGCGGGCGCGCCGCATGGCGGCCTCGGTGACCTCGGTGTCGGGGGAGGCGGAGACGAAGTTGCCGCCCATCGCGAAGAAGACCTTCGCGTCGCCGTCGCGCAGGGCGCGGATGGCCCGTACGACGTCGTAGCCGTGCTCGCGGGGCGGGGCGAAGCCGAACTCCTTCTCCAGGGCGTCCAGGAAGGCCGGGGCGGGGCGCTCGAAGATGCCCATGGTGCGGTCGCCCTGCACGTTCGAGTGGCCGCGGACCGGGCAGACGCCCGCGCCGGGGCGGCCGATGTTGCCGCGCAGCAGCAGGAAGTTGACGACTTCGCGGATCGTGGGCACGGAGTGCTTGTGCTGGGTGAGGCCCATGGCCCAGCAGACGATGGTGCGCCGGGAGGACAGGACGAGGCGCAGGGTCTCGTCGATCTCCTCGCGGGTGAGGCCGGTGGCGGTGAGGGTCTCGTCCCAGTCGGCGGCGCGGGCGGCGGCCGCGAACTCCTCGTAGCCGTGGGTGTGTTCGGCGATGAAGTCCTCGTCGACCGCGCCCTCGGTCTCCAGGACGAGCTTGTTCAGGAGGCGGAAGAGGGCCTGGTCGCCGCCCAGGCGGATCTGCAGGAACAGGTCGGTGAGGGCGGCGCCCTTGAGCATGCCCTGGGGGGTCTGCGGGTTCTTGAAGCGCGCCAGGCCCGCTTCGGGCAGCGGGTTGACGCTGATGATCTTCGCGCCGTTGGCCTTGGCCTTCTCCAGGGCGGAGAGCATGCGTGGGTGGTTGGTGCCGGGGTTCTGCCCGGCGACGATGATCAGGTCCGCCTTGTAGAGGTCCTCGAGCAGGACGCTGCCCTTGCCGATGCCGATGGTCTCGGAGAGCGCGGAGCCCGAGGACTCGTGGCACATGTTCGAACAGTCCGGCAGGTTGTTCGTGCCGAGCTCGCGGGCGAAGAGCTGGTAGAGGAACGCGGCCTCGTTGCTCGTGCGCCCCGAGGTGTAGAAGAGGGCCTCGTCGGGGGAGCCGAGGGCGGCGAGCTCCTCGGCGACGATGTCGAAGGCGCGCTCCCAGGAAACCGGCTCGTAGTGGTCGGCGCCCTCGGGCAGGTACATGGGGTGGGTGAGGCGGCCCTGCTGGCCGAGCCAGTAGCCGCTGCGGCCGTGCAGGTCGGTGACCGCGTGCGCGGCGAAGAAGTCCGGGGTGACCCGGCGCAGGGTGGCCTCCTCGGCGACCGCCTTCGCGCCGTTCTCGCAGAACTCCGCCGCGTGCCGGTGCTCCGGCTCGGGCCAGGCGCAGCCCGGGCAGTCGAAGCCGTCCTTCTGATTGACGCGCAGGAGGGTCAGCGCGGTGCGCTTCACCCCCATCTGCTGCTGGGCGATGCGCAGGGTGTGCCCGATGGCGGGCAGCCCGGCCGCGGCACGCTTCGGCTCGACGACCTGCGGCGCGTCCTGGACCGGATCGCTCTTGGGCGGCTTGCTGGCCATCGGGGGACCCCCTCGCATACACGTATGAAGTACGTGGGCGATCCTCGCACGCGCCGGTGACGACGACGGCGGCCGGTCCCGGGAGGTCCGCACTGTCAGTGGGGCGTGCGAGGATCGGGGGCGTGGCAGAAACAGCATCGAAGAAGACCGAGAAAACCGCAGGTGCGGGCCGTCCGCGGCTGATGCTCATGGATGGGCACTCGCTGGCGTACCGCGCGTTCTTCGCGCTGCCCGCGGAGAATTTCACGACCGCGACGGGTCAGCCGACGAACGCGATCTATGGTTTCGCGTCGATGCTGGCGAACACGCTGCGCGACGAGGCGCCCACGCATTTCGCGGTGGCGTTCGACGTCTCGCGCAAGACGTGGCGCTCCGAGGAGTTCACGGAGTACAAGGCGAACCGTTCGAAGACCCCGGACGAGTTCAAGGGGCAGGTCGAGCTGATCGGCGAGCTGCTGGACGCGATGCACGCGCAGCGGTTCGCGGTCGACGGCTTCGAGGCCGACGACATCATCGCGACGCTCGCCACGCAGGCCGAGGCCGAGGGCTTCGAGGTCCTGATCGTCACCGGTGACCGCGACTCCTTCCAGCTGGTGTCCGAGCACACGACGGTGCTGTACCCGACGAAGGGCGTCTCCGAGCTGACCCGCTTCACTCCGGAGAAGGTCGTCGAGAAGTACGGGTTGACGCCGGCGCAGTACCCCGACTTCGCGGCGCTGCGCGGCGACCCGTCGGACAACCTGCCGGGCATCCCCGGCGTCGGCGAGAAGACGGCCGCGAAGTGGATCAACCAGTTCGGTTCGTTCGCGGACCTCGTCGAGCGTGTCGACGAGGTCAAGGGCAAGGCCGGGCAGAACCTCCGCGACCACCTGGAGGCGGTGAAGCTCAACCGCCGTCTCACGGAGATGGTGAAGGACGTCGAGCTCCCGAAGACGGTCACCGACCTGGAGCGCGCGGCGTACGACCGTACGGCGGTCGTGATGGTCCTGGACACCCTGGAGATCCGCAACCCGTCCCTGCGTGAGCGGCTCTTCGCCGTCGACCCCGGGACGGAGGAGGCCGAGGCGGCCGCTCCGGTCGTCGAGGGGGTCGAGCTGGACGGGGCGGTCCTGGGTGCGGGCGAGCTGAAGCCGTGGCTCGCCGAGCACGACGGCAAGGCGGTCCTGGGTCTGGCCACCGTCGACACGTGGGCGCTGGGTTCGGGGTCGGTGGCCGAGGTCGCGCTGGCCGCGGCGGACGGGGCGGCGGCGTGGTTCGACCCCTCGCGGCTGGACGAGGCCGACGAGAACGCGTTCGCCAAGTGGCTCGCCGACCCCAAGAAGCCCAAGGTGCTGCACAACGCCAAGGGTGCGATGCGGGTCTTCGCCGAGCACGGGTGGACGATCGAGGGCGTGTCCATGGACACCGCGCTCGCCGCGTATCTGGTGAAGCCGGGCCGCCGCTCCTTCGCGCTGGACGCGCTGTCCCTGGAGTACCTGGGCCGGGAGCTGGGGCCCGCCGCGGCGGCCGACGGTCAGCTGGCCTTCGGTGCGGACGACCAGGCTGAGGCCGAGGCGCTGATGGTGCAGGCCCGCACGATCCTCGACCTGGGCGAGGCGTTCGGCGAGAAGCTGGCGGAGGTCGGCGCGGCCGAGCTGCTGCGCGACATGGAGCTGCCGACGTCGGCGCTGCTGGCCCGGCTGGAGCGGCACGGCATCGCGGCGGACCGGGCGCACCTGGAAGCCATGGAGCAGATGTTCGCCGGCGCCGTGCAGCAGGCGGTGAAGGAGGCCCACGCCTCCGTCGGGCACGAGTTCAACCTCGGCTCGCCCAAGCAGCTCCAGGAGGTCTTCTTCGGCGAGCTGGACCTGCCCAAGACGAAGAAGACGAAGACCGGTTACACGACGGACGCGGACGCGCTGGCCTGGCTGGCCACGCAGACCGACCACGAGCTGCCGGTCATCATGCTGCGCCACCGTGAGCAGGCCAGGCTGCGGGTGACGGTCGAGGGCCTGATCAAGACGATCGCCGCGGACGGCCGCATCCACACCACGTTCAACCAGACGGTGGCCGCGACGGGCCGACTCTCGTCGGTGGACCCGAACCTGCAGAACATCCCGGTGCGTACGGAGGAGGGCCGCGCGATCCGCCGCGGCTTCGTGGTCGGCGAGGGCTTCGAGTCCCTCATGACGGCCGACTACAGCCAGATCGAACTGCGTGTGATGGCCCATCTGTCCGAGGACGAGGGCCTGTTGGAGGCGTTCACGTCGGGCGAGGACCTGCACACGACGGTGGCGTCGCAGGTGTTCTCGGTCGAGCGTTCGGCGGTCGACGCGGAGATGCGCCGCAAGATCAAGGCGATGTCGTACGGCCTCGCCTACGGGCTGTCGGCGTTCGGTCTCTCCCAGCAGCTGAACATCGACGCGGGTGAGGCGCGTGCGTTGATGGACACGTACTTCGAGCGTTTCGGAGGCGTACGGGACTATCTGCGCCGGGCGGTCGACGAGGCCCGCGCCACGGGCTACACGGCGACGCTCTTCGGGCGCCGCCGCTATCTGCCCGACCTCAACAGCGACAACCGGCAGCGTCGTGAGGCGGCCGAGCGCATGGCGCTCAACGCCCCCATCCAGGGCACGGCCGCGGACATCGTCAAGATCGCGATGCTGAACGTGGACCGGGCGCTGCGCGAGGCCGGGCTCAAGTCCCGCATGCTCCTCCAGGTCCACGACGAAATCGTCCTGGAGATCGCCCCCGGAGAGCGGGCGCAGACCGAGGAACTCGTCCGCCGCGAGATGGCGTCCGCCGTTCATCTCCGGGCGCCCCTCGATGTCTCCGTCGGCGCGGGCCCCGACTGGGAATCCGCAGCGCACTAGCCCCCGGCGAACGAGCCCCTGAAACCCCGGCCCAGCTTTCCGACCCAGGACCCCGTCGCCGGTTCCGGTCCAGGTCCCGGTTCCGGCCCAGGGCCCCGGCGCCGGTCCCGGTTCCGGTCCCGGGTCCCGGGTCCCGGGTCCTGGCCTCGGTCCCGGCCCAGGGCCCCGGCGTCGGGCTCGGTCTCGGCCCCAGGCCTCGCGCCCCGGGCTCCGGCCTCGGTCCCGACTTCGATCCGGCCCCGGTTCCGGCCTCGGGCCCGGGTCCGGCGTGGGCCTTGGGGCCGGCCCTGGCGTCGGTCCTGGCCCCGGTCCCGGCCCCGGCGTCGGTCCTGGCCTCGGGCCCGGTCCCGGGTCCCGGCTTCGGCTTCGGCTTCGGGTCCGGGCCTCGGCTTCGGGTCCCGGCCCCGGCCGCGGGTCTCGGCCCCGGCCCAGCGCAGGGCCGGGCCGGGCCGGGCCGGTTCGGTCCCGGGTGGCGCTGGTCGTGGCTCCGCCTGCTCCCGGCGTCGGCTGCCCTGCGGGCGGCTTGCGCGCCGATGTGGACAGATGCCCCACCCCGCAAGGGGAAGCCCCCGACCACAGGGCACCCCCCTCGCCGGAGCTTGCGGCGCAAGCCGCCCCGCGCTCCGCCGTGCGAGCCGCCCGCGGGGAGAGTCGTCCCACGCTCCGCCGTGCGTGCCGCCGCAGGGAGAGCCGCCCCCCGCTCCGCCTTGCGAGCCGCCCGCAGCGAATGTCAGCTTCAGCCCCGTCGTGCGCGCCACCCGCAGAGAGAGTCGCCCCCCGCCCCGTCTTGCGCGCCGCCGCAGGGAAAGTCGCCCCCGCGCTCCGCCTTGCGAGCCGCCCGCTGGGAATGTGGCCTCCCGCTCTGCCGTGCGAGCCGCCCGCAGGGAATGTCAGCTTCAGCCCCGCCGTGCGAGCCGCCGCAGGGAGAGCCGCCCCCGCTCCGCCTTGTGAGCCGCCCGCAGGGAAAGTGGCCTCCCGCTCTGCCGTGCGAGCCGCCCGCAGGGAATGGCTGCCTCAGCCCCGTCGTGCGAGCCGCCCGCAGGGAAAGTCGCCCCCCGCCCCGTCTTGCGAGCTGCCCGCAGGGTGAAGTCCTTGCGCTGGCTGCCCGTAGGGCATGAGCCCTTTCCGGTGGGCCGGAGGCGCAGGGGAGGGGGGTCCGCTCAGCCCCCGGAGGGAACCGTCACTCGCGTGGCCCTCGCAAAGACGCCCCCCGCGCAAGGTGACCGCAAGGATGCGGGCATGGGTATACACATGCTTCACCGTCGCACGGCCATGGCCACAGCCATCGTCTCGGCGCTGCTCGCGCCGGTACCCGCGGTGGCCGCGAGGGCGAGCACCGCCCAGGTGCCAGCGGCCTGCCGTTCCACCCGCAACCCCGAGCTCGCCGCCCGGATGTCCCGCGACATCAGGGCGGCGCTGTCGTCACGCCAGGGCACCGTCGCCGTGGCGGTGCGCGACGACAACAGCGACCTGACCTGCGCCCTCGCGAGCGAGCGTCGGTACGACTCGGCGAGCGTCGTCAAGGTCACGATCATGGAGGCCACACTGCAGCGCGCGGACGAGTTGCAACGCACCCTCACGGAGTGGGAGCGCGCCAACGTGCAGCCCATGATCACGACCTCGGACAACACCGCCGCCCAGCATCTGTGGAACGACCTGGGCCGCACCTACCTCGGCCGTTTCCTGGACCGTGTCGGAACGCGCCGCACCGAGCTCGGCCCGGCCGGCTACTGGGGCCTGACCCGTACCACGGCCGCCGACCAGATGCGGGTGCTGGGCGTGCTCTCCAGCGCCGGTTCCTTCCTGAAGAGCCGCGCCTACGGCCTGAAGCTGCTCAACCAGGTCCGCGCGGACCAACGCTGGGGCGTCCCCGCCGGCATGCCGAGGAAGCTGCAGGCGCACATCAAGAACGGCTGGTTGCCCCGGTCCACCCACGGCTGGCGCGTCCACAGCGTCGGCGTGTTCACCGGCTCCGACCGCACGTACCGCATCGTCGTCCTGTCGCACGACAACCCGACGATGGCGTACGGGGTCCGCACCATCGAGCGCATCGCCCAGGCCGTCCACCGCGGCCTCAACCGCGGACGCGGCGCCGTCCAGGGCCTCACTCCGGAGAACAGGATCAGCGAGGTGTCGGACGGTTCGGCGCCGCGCGGACCGGTGCCGGGCTGGGACGAGCCGGAGCGGGGCGCCACACCCTGACCCCGACGGCGTACAGCGCGAAGCCGAGCACGAGACCCGCGCCCGCGCCGAAACAGAGCGCCGGGATCAACTCCCGGGGCTTCGCGCGGGTGCCCCAGTAGGCCCACCAGCGTGACGTCCGCTGCACGGCGCCCACCAGCCCGCAGCCGCCGATGACGGCGGCGGCCAGCCACCGGTCGGAACGCGAAAGCACCGGCACCCTCACCGGTTCGGCCGAGGGCGCCCGGCGCAGCGCGACGCTCACGAAGGCCACGATCACGACGGCCCCCACCAGCGAACTGCCGTACTGCGCGTAGGTGAACACCGGCGTGCCGTCGGCGTTCCGCGACAGCACGGGGACGAGCCGGACCCCCCACCGGTCGTGGTGCGTGAACGCGTCCCACACGACGTGTGTCAGCGCGCCGAGCACCGCGGAGGCGTACCACCACAGTGCGGCCGAGGAGCGCACCGGCCCGCGCGGTGTCCCGCAGCGCAGCAGAGCCGCGGGCCGGCCCTGACGGGCCCGTGGCAACAGCGCCACCAAGGGTTCGCGCAGGACCAGCCAGGCACCCACCAGCGCGCAGGCGACGAGTACGTCGAAGGTGAGGACACCGGTGAACGAGTGCGTGAAGTCGCCGAACTCCATCGCTCCGGGGACCACGCTCGCCGCGTAGTAGGTCATGTCGGGGGCGAAGGAACCGGCCACGAGTGCCGCGGGCGCGAGGCGGCCGCGGCCGCTTCCGTCGCCGCGCAGGGCGGGCAGTACGGCCGCCGCGTGGCTGAGGGTGAAGGGCAAAGCGTCCCCCTGTGGCAGACGTTGGTCTGATATGTCGGCCCCGGTGATCTCCGACGCCCAGTATGAGGGGCGTATGAAAATGTCCGCGGGCGCCACCCCGAGCTGCGTGTTCTCTTGGACAATCCCACATGGCCAACCGGTGAAAATCGGGCACGAACGGGTGCCCGGGCGACGGAAGTTGTCGTAGGGTCGCCTGGGTCACTGAGCCAGCGAACGCGCGGTGCGCGGGCGGTCGTCCACGGGAGGGGTTCACTCAATGGCGGCGCATTTCGGCAGACTGCGCAAGGGAGCGACGACCACCGCCGTGGCCGCGGTAGCGGTCGCGGCCCTGTCCGCTTCCCAGGCACCCGGAGTGACCACCGACGACCTCGGCAGACAGGCCGCCGGCGCCGCCCAGCCATCGGGGGACGCGAACACCGGCGGCGAAGGCGGCGGCGCGACCGGCGACTCGCCGTACTACACCGACCTTCCGCCGCTGAAGAGCCCCAACCCGAGCCCGTCGGCGAGCCCGACCACCGGCACGACCGTCTCCGTGGGCGAGGCCGAGGCCGGCATACCCGCGACCGTCCTCGACGCCTACAAGAAGGCCGAGGCCGAGCTGCGCGCCTCCAAGCCGGGCTGCAACCTGCCCTGGCAACTCCTCGCCGCCATCGGCAAGGTCGAGTCCGGCCAGGCCCGCGGCGGCCGGGTCGACGCGAGCGGTACGACGTACTCGCCGATCCTCGGCCCCAAGCTCGACGGCAACGGCTTCGCGCTGATCGCCGACACCGACAACGGCGCGTACGACGGCGACCCCGCCTACGACCGGGCCGTGGGCCCCATGCAGTTCATCCCCTCCACCTGGGAGTGGGCGGGCCGCGACGGCAACGGCGACGGCAAGAAGGACCCCAACAACGTCTACGACGCGGCGCTCGCGGCCGGCCACTACCTGTGCCGGTTCGACCGGGACCTGTCCGTGCAGTCGCAGATGAACGCCGCGATCCTGAACTACAACAACTCGACGGCGTACCTCAACACGGTTCTGTCGTGGCTGGAGTACTACCGCAAGGGCACCCACGAGGTCCCGGACGGCACGGGCACCCTGCCTTCGAACAGCAGCAACAGCCACCCCGGGGCGAGCCCCAGCCCGACCACGCCCGCGACACCGAGCACACCGAGCACACCGAGTACGCCGAGCACGCCGAGTACCCCCAAGCCGGGCAGCGGCGGCTCGACGAGCCCCACCCCGAAGCCGCCCGCGCCGAGTTCGCCCGCGCCGAGCCCGACGCCTCCCACGCCCACCCAGACGGTGGACCATCTGGAGGACGCGAACACCGGGAAGCTCACGGCGACGGCGGGCAGCGCCTTCGGCACCAAGGTCGCCGTGCGGGCCGAGTCCAAGGCGAGCAAGGGCGTGGCGAAGGTCCGGGTGCGGTTCACGATCATCGGTGACACGGACGCCACCTTCACCGGCGGCGAGAGCGTCGCCACCGTCGTCACCGGCAGCGCGGGCACGGCCACCGCGCCCGCACTCGTGGCGGGGGAGAAGGCCGGCGACTTCACCGTCCGCGCCACCGTCGTGGGCCGCGTGCTGGGCGGCCTCGACTACACGGCCACCGTCACCCCGCGCCAGGCCGACACCCTCACCCGCACCAGCGACACCGCGCTGACCTGCGTGCCGGGCGGCGAGTTCGCCGACCAGGTCGAGCTGAAGGCCACCTACAAGGGTGCCGTCGCGGGCAAGGTCGCGGCCACCGCGACGCTCATCAAGTCGGCGGACGACGCGACCGAGAACGACAAGGGCCCGTACTTCAAGGACGCGGACGGCAAGACGATCCGCACCCTCACGGACCTCACGACGGACGCCGACGGCGTGCTCAAGCTCCCCAAGCTGTACGCGGACGACGCGACCGGCACGTTCCTGCTCCGCGTCAACACCACGGGCGGCGCGGTGCTGACGGTCGAGCTGAAGGTCGCCGCGGCCGCCTCGTAGGCCGTACGCGCGTCAGGGCGCCCCTCCGCCGACAGGCGGAGGGGCGCCCTCGTTCGTGTGCGCAATGTGTTCTCATCTCGCCCCGCCGTTGCTACGGTGCCGGATCTGACGAGGTATCAGTTCTCGATCCACCGTCCCCCGGGAGGCCCCGCATGCGCGCCCTCATCGCCGCCGCGACCGGTCTCGCCGTGGCGTTCGCCCTGGTGCTCACGATCACGGCCATGGGCTCACCGGCAGGCAAGACCTCGCCCAAGCCGCTGCTGACGACCGTGCCCGCGCACCCGTAGCGCTCAGGGCATCCGCAACTCTCAGGGAGGGACGCCGAGATGCGTCGCAAGGCCAGCCTGATCCTGCTCGCCTTCGCCGTGTTCTTCGCGGCGCTGTCCCCGCTGCTGCGCTGGTACGCCTTCCCGCGGCTGGCGAAGATCCCCGCCGACCAGTACCAGGACATGGTCCTGGAGGCGAAGGACGCGACCCTGCTCGACTACGGCACCATGCAGGCCAAGAAGGTCCCCAAGGTCACCATCGTGCAGACCCTGAAGGGCAACGTCGAGGCCTCCGACCGCATCGAGAAGACGGCGGGCCGCGACGTCGTCGTCTGGGACAGCCTCTCCTATGTCCAGGGCCCCGACGGGAAGATGGTCTCCAAGCTCCCCGAGCGCTACATCTTCGACGCGCACAGCCAGGACCCCGTCCACGCCACCGGGGAGTCCGTCGACGGCGACCCCGTCACACGCGAGGGCATCGAGTTCAAGTGGCCCTTCCACACGGAGAAACGGGACTACGAGTACTTCGACGCGCAGACCCGCACCTCGGCCCCCATCCACTACAAGGGCACCCAGACCTTCCGCGGCGTCAAGGTGTACTACTTCGAGCAGACCATCCCCTGGACGAAGGTCAAGTTCCCCAAGGTCATGCCGGTCCAGGGCATCACTCCGGAGTCGGTCGCCAAGACGGGCACGACACGCTGGTACACGACCGTCCGCAAGTTCTGGGTGGAACCGGTCACCGGGGCGCCGGTCTACGGCGAGGAGATCCACAAGGAGGAGTTGCGGGGCGGCACCCTCCTCGGGGACCGCGACAAGGTGACCGCCTTCGCCGGACACGTGAAGATGCGCGAGGACTACATCAAGCACACCGTCGCCCTGGTCAAGTCCAACCGCACCCTGATCCTGCTGCTGACGTCGTACCTGCCGTGGGGCTTCCTGCTCCTGGGCGCGGCTCTGCTGTCCCTCTCCCTCTACCTGGAGGCGCGCAGCCGCCGCCCCGGCGACCCGGCCCCCACGGTGGCGGCGGAACCGGAGCCGGTCAACGCCTGAGCCGCGCGTTCGTGTGCCGGGTCGGCTCGGCGGTGGCCGGGTCCTCGGGCCACGGATGCTTGGGGTAGCGGCCCCGCAGCTCCGCCCGCACCGCCTTGTACCCGTCCTTCCAGAAGGAGGCGAGGTCGGCGGTGACGGCGGCGGGGCGCCCGGCGGGCGAGAGCAGATGGACGAGCACGGGCACCCCGGCGACGGCCGGTGACTCGTGCAGCCCGAACATCTCCTGCAGCTTGACGGCGAGCACCGGCTGCTCGGGGTCGGCGTAGTCGATCCGGATCCTGGACCCACTGGGCACCTCGATCCGCTCGGGCGCGAGCTCGTCCAGCCGGGCCGCGTCCCCCGTGGCCCAGGGCAGCAGGCGGTTCAGCGCCTGCCCGGCGTCGATCCGCGCCAGATCGGCCCGCCGCCGGGCACGGCCGAGCTCCGGCTCCAGCCACTCGTCCACGCGCGCGTGGAGCGCGTCGTCGGACACGTCGGGCCAGGGGTCGCCCAGGTGCAGCCGCAGAAACCCGAGCCGGCGCCGCAGCCCCTCGGCATCCGGGGACCACCGCAACAGCCCGAACCCGTCCTCCCGCAGCCCTTCGAGCAACGCCTCCCGTACGAGCCCGGGGTCGGCGTTCTTCAGCGGACGCACCGCCAGCTCCACGGCCCCGAGCCGTTCGACCCGCCGCGCGACGACGTCGCCGTCGGCCCAGTGGACCTCGTCCCCCTTGGTGTGCAGGGGCGCCGCGGCCCTGCGTGCCGTCTCCTCGTCGACGACGGCGGCAAGCCGCACACGCGCGTGTCCGGCCCCGACCGGCCGATCGGCCACGGCGACCGCCAGCCAGGGCGAGCCGCGCAGGGCCGAGCCGTCACCGATGTCGGCACGGGTGCCGTTCAGCATGAGGTACGAGCCGCCCTGGGCCTGCGCGAGCCGCTCGGGGAACGTCAGGGCAGCCACCAGCGCGACCACGCGATCGTCGCCGCCGGCGGCCGGCCACGGACCACCTTCGAGCCCCTCACCGCGGGCGCTGTCCTGGGCGGGTGGCTGGGAAAGTCCCGTCGACGCGGAGCGCAGGCGTCGGGATTCGGTGCGCCAGCGGGACGCGTAGGGGTCGCCGCCGCGTCGGGCCAGTCTCCAGGCCCCGGCCAGGTCGTCGCCGTACTCGCGGGGCGGCTCCTCGCTCAGGAGGGCGACCACTTCGGCGGCGCGGTCGGCGCCCACCACGGGGGCCGCGTCCAGCAGCGCCCGGGCGAGCCGGGGGTGCAGGCCCAGCCGGGACATGCGCACACCCCGTTCCGTGGCCCGACCGGCCGCGTCCACCGCACCCACCGCCGACAGGACGGACCGCGCCGCCGCCATCGCCCCGCCCGGCGGCGGGTCCAGGAGTGCCAGCCCCGTCGCCCCAGGGTCGCCCCAGCAGGCCGCCTGGAGGGCGAACGCCGTCAGGTCGGCCACCTTGATCTCCGGGGCGGGAAATCGCGGCAGACGGGCGTCCTCGGCCTCCGTCCAGCACCGGTACACCCGCCCCGGCGCCTCACGCCCGGCCCGCCCCGCCCGCTGCCGTCCGGCCGCCTGCGAGGCCCGTACCGTCGTCAGCGCGCTCAGCCCGCGCGCGTGGTCCACCCGCGGCTCCCGCGCCAGCCCGGAGTCGACGACCACCCGCACCCCCGGAACCGTCAGGGACGACTCCGCCACGGAGGTCGCCAGGACCACCCGGCGCCGGTCCCCGGTCCCCGGTGACAGCACGGCGTCCTGCACGGCGGCGGGCGCCCGCCCGTGCACCTGCAGCACGTCGACCCGGCCGCCCAGATCCCCCAGCCCGCCCGCCACCCGCGCGATCTCCCCGACTCCGGGGAGGAAACACAGGACGTCCCCCTCGGACTCCGCCAGTGCCCGCCGCACCACCGACGCGACATGCGTCAGCAGCGCCGGGTCGACACGCATGCCGTGCGGCGGCCGTACCGGACGTACCGGAGGCGCCCACTCCACCTCCACCGGATACGAGACGCCCTGCGCCGCGACGACGGGCGCGTCGCCGAGCAGCCGCGCCCACCCCGCCGCGTCCGTGGTCGCCGACGCCGCCACGAGCCGCAACTCGGGACGGAGCGCGGCCCGTACGTCCAGGAGGAACGCGGCGACCGTGTCGGCGTCCAGATGACGTTCGTGGCACTCGTCGAGCACCACCACGTCGACGCCCGCGAGCTCCTGGTCCCGCTGGAGCCGTTGGAGGAGTACACCCGTCGTGACGACCTCCACGCGCGCGCGTGGCCCCACGACCCGCTCCCCGCGCACGGTGAACCCGACGCTCTCGCCGACCTTCTCGCCGAGCAGCCACGCCATCCGCCGCGCCGCGGCCCGGGCGGCGATCCGCCGCGGTTCGGCGACCACGACCCGGCGCGCCGGCCGCCCGTCACCCGGGCCGCCGAGGAGTCCGGCGAGCGCCAGCGGCACGAGGGTCGTCTTGCCGGTCCCGGGCGGCGCCACGAGCACGGCGCTGCCGCCGTCCTCCAGGGCGTCGTGCAGGGCGGGCAGGGCGCCGCGTACGGGCAGCGCGTCCAGGGCGTCGTAGCGGATCACCCGTTCAGTCTCGTACGCACACGAAGATCGCCGTACCGGGGATCAGGTTTCCGCGCAGCGGGGACCAGCCGCCCCACTCCTGGGTGTTCCAGGCGGGCCACTGCGGCTCGACCAGGTCGAGCAGCCGGAAGCCCCCGGCCACCACGTCCCGTACCCGGTCGCCGACCGTCCTGTGGTGCTCGACGTACACCGCGCGGCCCTCCTCGTCCTGCTCGACGTAGGGAGTGCGGTCGAAGTAGGAGGAGGAGACGGACAGGCCCTCGGGGCCGGGCTCGTCAGGGAAGGCCCAGCGGATCGGGTGCGTCACGGAGAAGACGAAGCGGCCGCCGGGGCGCAGCACCCGGTGGACCTCCTTCAGGACGCGCACCGGGTCGGCGACGAACGGCAACGCGCCGTACGCCGAGCACGCGAGGTCGAAGGAGCCGTCCGCGAAGGGCAGCGCGCCCGCGTCGGCCTCCACGAGGGGCACCCCGCCGCCTATGCGCAGCGCGTGCTGGAGCTGGCGGTGGGAGAGGTCGAGGGCGACCGGACGGGCCCCCTGGGCGGCCAGCCAGCGCGAGCACTGGGCCGCGCCGGCACCGATCTCCAGGATGTCCTTGCCCTTGAGGTCCTCCGGCGGGCCGAGCAGCTCGGCCTCCACCTCGTCGAGGCCCTCGGGGCCCCATACGAAACGGTCGTCGCCGAGGAACGTGCCGTGTTCTGTCTGGTAGTCGTCCGCGTTCCGGTCCCACCAGCCGCGGTTGGCGCGGGAGCTCTCCGTGACGCCCGCGTCGCGCCGGGTCGCCTCCGGCTCGGCGGGTTCGGGCTCCCGGACCTCGGAGTGTTCCGGTTCGTGGATCTGGGGCTCTTGGATGATCGGCTCCCTCGTATTAGTCTGCGGCTCCAACCGGTCTCGGGAGTGTCACGGCAGGGGTTGCCTTTGGCCCGCGTGGCCTCGTGAGACGGGTTTTGTGCCGGGATTGCGGCGATCCGCCCCGGGTGTGCGCCTTCGCGCATTGACCCTGCCCGGCTGCCCCCGTATGCTACAAGTTGCGCTGCGGGCCTGCGCTCCTCAGACGTAGCAGGCTGCGCTCGCATCTGTATGTATGTCCCCTCGGTTTTCGAGGCGCCACCGGGCAATCGGGTTCGGCGCTTCCTTGGCTGTCCGGCTTCTACAGGGCGAAACGGGCTCCCGGCGTAAGCAGTACCTACGACTCTCTGTCCGTACCGGAGCCCTTTCCCACATGACGAGCAGCACCGAGACCACCGCCACCACTCCGCAGGTTGCGGTCAACGACATCGGTAACGAGGAAGCCTTCCTCGCCGCGATCGACGAGACGATCAAGTACTTCAACGACGGCGACATCGTCGACGGCGTCATCGTGAAGGTCGACCGGGACGAGGTCCTGCTCGACATCGGTTACAAGACCGAAGGTGTCATCCCGAGCCGCGAGCTCTCGATCAAGCACGACGTCGACCCGAACGAGGTCGTCGCCGTCGGTGACGAGATCGAAGCCCTTGTTCTCCAGAAGGAGGACAAGGAAGGCCGCCTGATCCTCTCGAAGAAGCGCGCCCAGTACGAGCGCGCCTGGGGCACCATCGAGAAGATCAAGGAAGAGGACGGCATCGTCACCGGTACCGTCATCGAGGTCGTCAAGGGTGGACTCATCCTCGACATCGGCCTCCGTGGCTTCCTGCCGGCTTCCCTCGTCGAGATGCGCCGTGTCCGCGACCTCCAGCCCTACGTGGGCAAGGAGCTCGAGGCCAAGATCATCGAGCTGGACAAGAACCGCAACAACGTGGTCCTGTCCCGCCGTGCCTGGCTGGAGCAGACCCAGTCCGAGGTTCGCCAGACGTTCCTCACCACCCTCCAGAAGGGTCAGGTCCGCTCCGGCGTCGTCTCCTCGATCGTCAACTTCGGTGCCTTCGTGGACCTGGGTGGCGTCGACGGTCTCGTGCACGTCTCCGAGCTCTCCTGGAAGCACATCGACCACCCCTCCGAGGTTGTCGAGGTCGGCCAGGAAGTCACCGTCGAGGTCCTCGACGTCGACATGGACCGCGAGCGCGTCTCCCTCTCGCTCAAGGCGACGCAGGAAGACCCGTGGCAGCAGTTCGCCCGTACGCACCAGATCGGTCAGGTCGTCCCGGGTAAGGTCACCAAGCTCGTTCCGTTCGGTGCGTTCGTCCGCGTGGACGAGGGCATCGAGGGTCTGGTCCACATCTCCGAGCTGGCCGAGCGCCACGTGGAGATCCCGGAGCAGGTCGTCCAGGTCAACGACGAGATCTTCGTCAAGGTCATCGACATCGACCTCGAGCGCCGCCGCATCAGCCTCTCGCTGAAGCAGGCCAACGAGTCCTTCGGTGCCGACCCGGCCTCGGTCGAGTTCGACCCGACCCTGTACGGCATGGCCGCGTCCTACGACGACCAGGGCAACTACATCTACCCCGAGGGCTTCGACCCCGAGACCAACGACTGGCTCGAGGGCTACGAGACCCAGCGGGAGGCGTGGGAGCACCAGTACGCCGAGGCGCAGTCGCGCTTCGAGCAGCACCAGGCTCAGGTCATCAAGTCCCGCGAGGCCGACGCTCAGGCCGAGGCCGAGGGTGCCACCTCGACGGGTGCGGCTCCGGCCGCCTCCGGTGGCGGTTCGTACTCCTCGGAGTCGGACGACACCTCCGGCGCCCTGGCGTCGGACGAGGCCCTGGCTGCCCTCCGCGAGAAGCTCGCCGGCGGCCAGAGCTGAAAGCTCACCGCTAGCCAGTAGCACGTGACTGCGGGCCCGCACCCTTCGGGGTGCGGGCCCGCAGTGCGTTTGCTCCCCCTTCGTTCCCCGGCCGTCCAGCGGGCCGCACGTGTGCGGTTGCAGAAACGTGCGGGATACACGAGTAACTGACGGGCCGTAACCCGCCCTTGGGAGGCTTCCCCGGTCGTTCAAGATCGAAAGGGGAGCCCCCGTCATGGCACAACCTCAGAGCGGTCCTGGCACGAGTCGGCGTTCCTTCCTGCGCAACGTGGGACTCACGGGCGGCGCGGGCACCATGCTCGCCACCATGGGTGCCCTCGGCCTCGCGCCCACGGCCGAAGCCGCCCAGCGCGAACAGCCCTTCCGCGCCCCGCGGCCGGGCGACTTCACCCTCACCGGCCGCGGCGCCGCCAAGGTGGTCATAGTCGGCGGCGGCATCGCCGGCCTGGCCTCCGCGTACGAACTCGGCAAGGCGGGTTACGACTGTACGGTCCTGGAGGCCAGAGGCCGCACCGGCGGCCGCAACTTCACGGTCCGCGGCGGCGACACCACCACCGACCTCCACGGCAACACGCAGACGGCCCGCTTCAGCGACGGCCAGTACATGAACTGCGGCCCCGCCCGCATCCCCCAGTGGATGATCACCCTCGACTACTGCCGCGAACTCGGCGTCCCCATCGAGGTGTTCACCAACGTCAACGCGGACGCGTACCTCTTCAACGAGTCCGCCGGGATGAAGAAGCCCGTGCGGTACCGCACCGCGAAGGCCGACGTGTACGGCTACGTCTCCGAGTTGCTCGCCAAGGCCACCGACAAGGGAGCCCTGGACAAGGAGCTGACCGCCACCGACCAGGAGAGGCTCGTCGAGTTCCTCAAGGACTGGGGCGAACTGGGCGACAAGCTGACGTACGAGGGCGGCGAGCGCCGCGGATACACGACCGTCCCGGCCGCCGCGGGTACCTCCGGAGTGCTCCTCGGCGACGTCCCGTCGGCCTCCGACGTCCTCGCGTCCGGTGTCGGCCGCTACTTCTCCTTCGAGTTCGGCTTCGACCAGGCGATGCTGATGTTCCAGCCGGTGGGCGGCATGGATCAGATACCGCGCGCGCTCACCAGGGCGATAGGCGAGCACCGCATCCGTACCGGGGCCGCGGTCTCCAAAATCACCGACAAGGGGAGCGGCGTTTCGGTCACTTACACCCAGTCAGGCCGTACGAAGGTGATCGACGCCGACTACTGCGTCGGCGCCCTCCCGCCCAACATCCTCGCCAGGATCCCGCACAACCTCGGCTCCGGTGTGCAGAGCGCCCTGGAGGCGATCACTCCCTCGTCGGCGGCGAAGATCGGGCTCGAGTACCGTTCCCGCTGGTGGGAGCTCGATCACCACATCTACGGCGGTATCACCGAGACCGACCAGGACGTCACACACATCTGGCACCCCTCGTACGGCTTCCACGGCGCGCGCGGCGTGATGATCGGCTACTACAACTACGACGGCGACGCCGACTCGTACGCCGAGCTCACCCCCAAGGAGCGCGAGAAGCGCGCCGTGGCGGCCGGGGTGAAGATCTACGGCGAGAAGTACCGCACCGAACTCGCGTCCTCCTTCTCGCACCACTGGCGCCAGACACCGCATCTGGAGGCCGCCTGGCACAACACCCCCGGCGGCCCCGACGACATCCGCTACAAACCGCTGAACGAGCCCACGGGACGCGTCTACTTCGCGGGCGACTGGCTCAGCTACACCGACGCCTGGCAGCACGGCGCGTTCACCTCCGCCCGCAAGGCGGTCAGCGCGCTGCACACACGCGTGCTGTCGGCGTAGGCAGGCGGGGCGACGAACCCGGCGGGTGAGCCGAAGGGGCGCGCCTGTGCGCCCCGGAGGCGAACCGAGCCGTAAAAGGAGCGGTCCGGGGAATGCTCGCGATCCTCACCACGTTGTGAAGTACGAACACGAGGAGGAGCGGTCACAGTGCTTGATCCGCAGGGTTTGTACGCATGGGAGCCGAAGGGCCTGGCCGTGGTGGACATGGCACTCGCCCAGGAGTCGGCCGGTCTGGTCATGCTCTACCACTTCGACGGATACATCGACGCGGGTGAAACGGGCGACCAGATCGTCGACCGTCTGCTCGACTCGCTGCCCCACCAGGTCGTGGCCCGTTTCGACCACGACCGGCTCGTGGACTACCGGGCGCGCCGCCCGCTGCTGACGTTCAAGCGCGACCGCTGGACCGACTACGAGGAGCCCACGCTCGACGTGCGGCTCGTCCAGGACGCCACGGGCGCGCCCTTCCTGCTGCTGTCGGGACCCGAGCCTGATGTCGAGTGGGAGCGCTTCGCCGCCGCCGTCCAGCAGATCGTGGAGCGGCTCGGCGTCCGGCTGTCCGTGAACTTCCACGGCATTCCCATGGGCGTCCCGCACACCCGCCCCGTGGGCCTCACCCCGCACGGCAACCGCACCGACCTGGTGCCGGGCCACCGCAGCCCCTTCGACGAGGCGCAGGTCCCCGGCAGCGCCGAATCCCTCGTCGAGTACCGCCTCATGGAGGCCGGACACGACGTCCTGGGCGTCGCCGCGCACGTCCCGCACTACATCGCCCGCTCCCCGTACCCGGACGCGGCGCTGACCGTCCTGGAGGGCATCACGGGCGCCACGGGCCTGGTGCTCCCCGCCATAGCGCACTCCCTGCGCACCGAGGCGCACCGCACCCAGACGGAGATCGACCGGCAGATCCAGGAGGGCGACGAGGAGCTCGTGGCCCTCGTCCAAGGCCTCGAGCACCAGTACGACGCCGCCGCGGGCGCCGAGACGCGGGGCAACATGCTCGCGGAACCGGTGGACATCCCGTCGGCGGACGAGATCGGGCTGGAGTTCGAGCGCTTCCTGGCGGAGCGCGAGGGTGACGCGTAGGGCGGGGCGACGCCGTAGCGGGGCGAGACCGTAGGGCGAGGGTGCAGGTAGGCCCCTTCGTGCCTACGCACAGGCCCCTTCGTGCCTACGCACAGGCCCCTTCGTGCTTACGCACAGGCCCCATCGTGCTTACGCGCAGGCCCCTTTGGGGGCCGTGGGGGGCTCGTCACCGGCAGGCTCTAAGCTCTCGGTCATGCTGAAGGTTGGCCTGACCGGCGGTATCGGCGCCGGCAAGAGCGAGGTGTCGAGGCTGCTCGTACGGCTCGGCGCGGTGCTGATCGACGCGGATCTGATCGCGCGGGAGGTCGTCGCACCCGGAACCCCCGGGCTCGCGGCCGTCGTCGACGCCTTCGGGCAGGACGTGCTCGCACCCGACGGTGGTCTGGACCGCCCCAAGCTGGGCTCGATCGTCTTCGCCGACCCGGAGAAGCTCGCCGTCCTGAACTCGATCGTGCACCCCCTGGTGGGTGCCCGCTCCCGCGAGCTGGAAAGTGCCGCGGCCCAGGACGCCGTCGTGATCCACGACGTCCCGCTGCTCGCCGAGAACGCCCTCAGGCCGTTGTACGACCTCGTGGTCGTCGTCGACGCCAGCCCCGAGACCCAGCTCGACCGTCTCGTGCGGCTGCGCGGCATGACCGAGGCGGACGCCCGCGCCCGCATGGCCGCCCAGGCCACCCGCGAGAAGCGGCTGGGGATCGCGGACGTCGTCATCGACAACGACGTCCCCCTGGAGGAGCTGGAGGGGCGCGTACGGGAGGTTTGGGCGGATCTCGTCCGCCGGGCGCAAGCCCGCAAGGAATAGCCGCCCTGGACGGGGGCGTTGAACCCGTTCAGTGAGGGAAGGACTCTGCCGTGCCCGAGACCAGCGGATCGACCGGACGTACTCCGGAGACGCATGTCATCGACTTCCGTGCCGCCGAGCAACTGCTCGCCGCGCGGGACCCACGGGGCGCGGTGAAGCTGCTCGATCCAGTGATCGCCGCGCACCCGGAGAACACCGCCGCCCGACTGCTGCGCGCGCGTGCCTTCTTCGCCGCCGCGCAACTGCGGCCCGCCGAGCTGGAGTTCACGATCGTCCTGGAGCGCGAGCCGGACAACGCGTTCGCGCACTTCGCGCTCGCCCGCACCTATGAGCGCCAGCTCCGCCCCGACCAGGCGAAGCGGCACTTCCGGCTGGCGGCGGCGCTCGACCCGAAGCCCCAGTACCTGGAAGCGGCGCGCTTCGACTCGTAGGTCCTAAGTCGTGACTCGTCGTGGCCGTCGCCGATCCGCTACGGGTGACGGTGCTCCGGAGGCCGGTACGGCGGGATGTCGCGGCCCGGCTGGTAGTGCGGCCCCTGATGGATGTGGCGCAGGATCATGGTCATGTCGGCGGTGACGATCAGCCACAGCACCCCGCACGCGGCCGCCCAGCCGGGGCGTCCGACCAGCGCGAACGCGGCCGTACCGAAGATCGTCCAGACCAGGCCCCAGACACTCAGCCAAAAGCGCATGCGCAGGGCGCTGCGCGCCGTCGTCGGTTCACTGCCTGTACGCATACGGATCACTACTCCGTGACGCTGATCCGTGACCATCGCTCCTACTGGAAACGTACTCTTCGTCGTGCACGTTGACCAAGGGGCCGCGGAGAGCGAGCGGCGGCCGGACCGACGGGAGGCGCGGGTGCTGCTGGAGGCGCTGCGGGCGGACGCGAGACTCGCCGAGTGGCTGAGGGACCTGGAGAGCGAGGGCGCTCCCCGGCTGGAGGCGGTGCTCCCGGACGCGGACGAGCTGCCGGACCTCCTGCTCGACCTGACCGTGGCCCACGAGCACATCAACGAACTCGTCGCGCTGCGCGGCCGGCTGGCGGCCGATCCGGAGGCGATGACGCTCCTCGCCCGGTGTGTCGGCCGCTTCGTACGGGACATGGGGGAGATCGGGAAGGGGTGGGAGCCGCCCGCGTTCCCCGAGTCGGCGGGGTCGCTCGGGCGCTGCTTCCACCTGTATGTCTTCATCGCGGCGCTCCCGTACGTCCGGGCCCACCACCGAGAGCTCGGCATCCCCGACGACGTGTCCCGGCGCACCCTGGCCGACCTCGGCCGGCATGTGTCCGTGCACCACAGACGGCTCGGGACGCCGGGGCTGCTGTTCCCCTGGTGGATCGCCCTGCACTTCCACGGTGAGCTGTTCCAGCTGGGCCGGCTGCAGTTCCAGCGTTCGCGCCTCGGCCGGCGCACGGGGCGGGCCGTCGCGGCGGCGGGCCTCGACGCCGGCCCCGGCGACGCGTGTCTGAGCCTGCACATACCCGACTTCCACGGGCCGCTGTCACCCGCCGCCTGCGAGCGGTCGCTCGCGCTGGCCCGGGAGTTCTTCGCCCGGCACTATCCCGACGAGCGCCATGAAGTCGCCGTGTGCCACTCCTGGCTGCTCGATCCACAGCTCGGGCGGTATCTCCCGGCGGACTCGAACATCATCCGCTTCCAGGAACGCTTCCGGATCGCGTACCAGGAGACGACCCCGGACGACGGGGTGCCGGTCGGCTTCGTCTTCGGCGATCCGGAGCTGCCCACGCGCGCGCTGCCGCGCCGGAGCGCGGTGGAGCGTGCGGTGGGGGACCATCTGCGCGGGGGCGGGCACTGGTACGTCGGGCACGGCTGGTTCGCGCTGTAGCCCGTTTCCGGTCCACGGCGATGAGTTCCGGACGCGCCCCCGGTCTACCCCTGCGACAGCAACGCGTACCGCTTCGCACAGGAGACCCTCATGTCCGAGACCAGCGTCCCCGTCACCACGCTCGCCTCCACCTCCACCTCCACGTCCTCCACCTCTTCCTCTCCCACCTCTGCCTCTTCGCTGAAGTCCCGCGGCCGCGGTGCCCGGATCTCCCTGGGCGCGCTGCAGATCGTGCTCGGTCTCTTCTACGCGTTCGCGAGCGCGCTGCCCAAGCTGATCGCGCACCCGTCGGCCGCCGAGGCGTTCGACAAGCTCGGCTGGGGCAGCACGGGGATGTACCTCATCGGCACGCTCGAACTCGCCGGAGGCCTCGCCCTGCTGGTCCCGCTGCTGTCCTCGGTGGCGGCGGTGGCGCTCAGCGCGCTGATGGTGGGCGCCTTCATCGTGAACGTCACCGTCATCCACGGGCCGTACGTGGCGACCCCGCTCATCCTGATCCTGCCGCTCGCGCTGATCGCGTGGGCCAGGAGGGGCCACACCACCGAGCTGGTGCGGTGGGTGCGGCGACGGGCATGACACGGCGACGCCCTCGGGTCAGGGCGAGTCGGGGCCGCCGAGGCCCCGGAGGCGTTCCATCTCGCGGCGGTCGCGCTTGGTCGGGCGGCCCGCTCCGCGGTCGCGGACGCCGGCCGGGGCGATCGCCTCGCGCGGCGGGGGCGGCGGGCTGTTGTCGACGTAGCACTCGGCGGCGACGGGCGCGCCGACCCGCTTGCGGATCACCCGTTTCACGACGACGACCCGTTCCCGGATCCCCTGCCGCAGGCGCACCTCGTCGCCGACGCGCACGGCGTACGCGGGCTTGACGCGTTCTCCGTTCACCCGGACGTGTCCGCCCCGGCACGCGGTCGCACCCGCCGAGCGGGTCTTGACCAGACGTACGGACCAGATCCAGCTGTCGACCCGGACGCTCTCGCCGCCCGCCGGACGGGCGGCCTCGGCGGCGGCCACCGCCTTCTCCTCGTCGACGTTCTCGTCGACCTTCTCGTCGTTCCGCTCGACGTCCGCACCCTCAGAAGCCATGCCTCGACTCTAGAAGAGTCCTGGCCCGGCATGCCCCGATGGCTTTACTGCGAGTTGGTTGCAGCTGCGACAACTGTGCCAGAGAGTGGCTTCGGCGCTTGCGCCGACACCGTGAAGCTCGCAATAGGAAGTAAGGACAGGCACGTATGGTCACCGTCCCCGCTCCCACCTCCCCGCAGCCCGTCGCCCCGGCGGGTTCGCGTCGGCAGCGGATCCTCGCCTCGATGACCCGCAGGGAGTGGGCCCGGCTCGGCGGCATGGCGGCCTTCGTCCTCGCGCTGCACGTCATCGGCTGGTTCATCCTGGTGGTGATCGTGGCGCCGGAGCACTACAGCATCGGCACCAAGAGCTTCGGCATCGGGATCGGTGTCACCGCCTACACCCTCGGTATGCGGCACGCCTTCGACGCCGACCACATCGCCGCCATCGACAACACCACCCGCAAGCTGATGGGCGAGGGCAAGCGCCCGCTCTCCGTCGGCTTCTGGTTCTCGCTCGGGCACTCCAGCATCGTCTTCGCGCTGGCCCTCCTGCTGTCGCTGGGCGTCAAGGCGCTGGCCGGACCCGTCCGGGACGACAACTCCCAGCTGCACAGCGTCACCGGCATGATCGGTACGACCGTCTCCGGGGTCTTCCTCTACCTCATCGCCGGGATCAACCTCTTCATCCTCGTCGGGATCTGGAAGGTGTTCCGCCAGATGCGCACCGGGCACTTCGACGAGGCGGCGCTGGAGGAGCAGCTCAACAACCGCGGGCTGATGAACCGCCTCCTGGGCCGGCTGATGAAGTCGATCAGCAAGCCGTGGCAGATGTACCCGCTCGGCATGCTCTTCGGCCTCGGTTTCGACACCGCCACGGAGATCGCCCTGCTGGTCCTCGCCGGTTCCGGCGCCGCCTCCGGCCTGCCCTGGTACGCGATCCTGTGTCTGCCGGTGCTGTTCGCCGCGGGCATGTCGCTGCTGGACACCATCGACGGGTCCTTCATGAACTTCGCCTACGGCTGGGCGTTCTCCAAGCCGGTCCGCAAGGTCTTCTACAACCTCACCATCACGGGTCTGTCCGTCGCCGTCGCCCTGATCATCGGCACCGTGGAACTACTGGGGCTGCTCGCCGAGAAGCTCGCTCTGCACGGAGTCTTCTGGGACTGGGTCGCGGGTCTGGACCTGAACGTGCTCGGCTTCGTCATCGTCGGACTGTTCTTCGTGACCTGGCTCGTCGCCATGGCGGTGTGGAAGTTCGGCCGGATCGAGGAGAAGTGGACCGCCGGGCTGCGCCCCGCCGAACAGCCCACCGACTGACCCACCGACTGACCCACCGACTGACCCACCGGGGCCGGGTGGGGGAGGGGCGGGGCGCCCGGTCGTACGGTGGGGGCATGGACAGCAGCCCGGCCGACAGGAGCGATCCCGGCATCGTCGGCGACCTGGACGGCCTGGACCCGGTGGGTGATCTGGACGCACTGACCGATCTGGACGACCTGGACGCACTGACCGATCTGGACGCCCGGATCGCCGGGTGCCGAGCGTGTCCGCGGCTGGTCGCGTGGCGCGAGGAGGTCGCCCGCACCAGACGTGCCGCCTTCGCCGACCAGACGTACTGGGGCCGCCCCGTTCCCGGCTACGGACCGGCCGACGCCTCGTTGCTCATCGTCGGGCTCGCACCCGCCGCCCACGGCGGGAACCGGACCGGACGGATGTTCACGGGGGACCGCTCCGGGGACGTGCTGTACGCGGCGCTGCACGACGTGGGGCTCGCCTCGCGCGGGACCTCGGTGAGCGCGGACGACGGACTGGAGCTGTACGGCGTACGCGTCACCTCGCCCGTGCACTGCGCGCCGCCCGCCAACAAGCCGACACCCGGCGAACGGGACACCTGCCGCCCCTGGCTCGTACGGGAGTTGGAGCTGCTGCGGCCCACGCTCCGGTCGGTGGTCGTGCTGGGAGCCTTCGGCTGGCAGGCCGCGCTGCCCGCCTTCGCCGCGGCGGGATGGACGGTGCCCCGGCCCAGGCCGGTGTTCGCGCACGGGGCGAGGGTTTCCCTGGGGGCGGCGGACGGGCCGGTGGCGTCCGTCGAGCTGTTCGGGTGCTTCCACGTCAGCCAGCGGAACACGTTCACCGGACGGCTGACGCCCGCCATGCTGCGGGAGGTGCTGCGTACGGCGGCCGGGGCGGCGGGGCTGACGACGCGACCGTACGACGGTTAACCTCACCCGATGGGCCTGTATCCGGAGATCGAACCGTACGACCACGGCATGCTCGACGTCGGCGACGGCAACCGCGTCTACTGGGAGGTCTGCGGAAACCCCGACGGCAAGCCCGCCGTCATGCTGCACGGCGGTCCGGGGTCCGGCTGCGGTCCTTGGTTCCGGCGCTACTGCGACCCCGCCAAGTACCGGATCGTGCTGCTCGACCAGCGCGGCTGCGGACGCTCCACGCCGCACGCCGCCGCGTACGGGACGGACATGGCCGTCAACACGACCGCGCATGTGATCAGCGACCTGGAGCTGCTGCGACAGCACTTGGGTATCCGGCGGTGGCTGGTGTGGGGCGTGTCGTGGGGGTCGGTGCTGGGGCTGCGGTACGCGCAGACGCACCCGGACGTCGTCTCCGAACTGGTGCTGACCGCGGTGGGCACCGGCGCGAACGCCGAAGTGGCCCTGCTGACCAGGGGACTTGGACGGTTCTTCCCCGAGGCCTTCGAACGGTTCCTCGCCGAACTGCCCGAGGGGGAGCGGGACGGGAACCTCGCGGCCGCGTACAGCAGGCTGCTCGAATCGCCCGACCCCGAGGTGCGGGCACGGGCGGCGCGGGCCTGGACCGACTGGGAGACGGCGATCGTTCCCGCGCCGCCGCGGTCCGAGAAGCGCTATGAGGACCCGGAGTTCCGCATGGCTTTCGCGCGGACCGTCACCCACTACTTCGGCAACGACCACTTCCTGGGGGAAGGCAACGACGAAGGCGTCGTGCTCCGCGACGTGCCCCTGCTGAAGGGCATCCCCGGCACCCTCGTCCAGGGCAGTCTCGACTTCGGGAACCTGCTGGGCACGGTGTGGCGGCTCCACCACGGCTGGCCCGACAGCGAGTTGATCGTCGTGGACGACGTGGGGCACACCATGGGGGCGAGGGGTGTGGTGGACGCGTTGGTGGCGGCGACGGACAAGTACGCACTGCGCTAGCCGACTTCAGGCTCGGGGAGCCTCTGTTTCGCCGAAGAGGTGCCGCACAGTCGACCGGTAGTTGGCCTGGACGTGGGCGAGGGCGTGCGCGCGGGCGCGCTCCGGGTCGCCGGAGGCGATGGACTCGTACAACTCGTGGTGTTCGGTGAGGAGTTGGGGCCACTCCTCGTTCTGGCGGGTGAGCCAGCGCAGGCGGCCGTCGACCGGCTCCATGACGGAGATCAGCAGGCTGTTGCCCGCCATGGCGAGGATGCGGTCGTGGAAGCGGGTGTTGATGTCGGTGATCGCCTCCGCGTCGTCGGCGCGGGTCGCCGTCGCCGCACGGTCCAGCAGGTCCGCCAGCTCAGCGAGGTCCCGCGGTGTCGCCCGTGCCGCCGCGAGCCCGGCCGCGTAGACCTCCAGCGCCTCGCGCAGCTCGAAGAGTTCGGCCACGTCCGTCGGGGTGAGCCGGCGTACGACCGTGCGGCGCGGTGTCTCGAAGTGCACGAACCCCTCCGCCACGAGCGCGCGGATCGCCTCGCGCACGGGAACCCGTGAGACTCCGAACCGCTCCGCCAGCTCGCGCTCGACGAGACGGTCCCCGGGGCGCAGCCGCCCCGCGATGATCTCCTGCCGCAGCGCGGCCAGGACGCGTTCACGGACCGCGCCCAGGGGTTCCCGTTCCGCGCCCAGGGGTTCGATCTTCGTCATGGGGCCATCTTCGCCGACTCCGGGGGTGTTTTACGGAGCCGTAACCGCTCGGACATCGGTCAGAACGCTTGACGGCGAGACCATGACGGCAGTTTGGTATACCAAACACGCTCCGCAGGGCCGTCTCGCACGCGCCACAGCCGCCGCCCCCCACGCGAACCGCCGTCCTCCGTCCCCTCGCCCATGGAGGCCCCGTGTCCCTCGCCGACCGTGCCGAAGTCACCGGCACCCCAGCGTTCGTCCCCGACCCCCGGCTCACCAACGAAGACCTCGCACCCGCGGAGAAGCGCAACTGGAAGGTCTTCGACCTCTTCGCCATGTGGATGTCCGACGTCCACAACCTCGGCAACTACACCTTCGCCGCCGGCCTGCTGGTCCTCGGCATGAACGTCTGGCAGATCTTCACCTCGCTGCTCGTCGGCTTCGTGATCATCTACGCCGGCATGAACCTGATGGGCCGCATCGGCCAGCGCACCGGCGTGCCCTTCCCCGTCGTCAGCCGCATCAGCTTCGGCGTCTGGGGCGCCAACATCCCGGCGCTGATCAGGGCCGTCATCGCCATCATGTGGTACGGGATCCAGACCTACCTGGCCTCCGTCGCCGTGAACGTGATGTTGCTCGCCGCCTGGCCCGGCCTGGAGTCGTGGACCCACCACTCCTTCCTCGGCCTGGACGCGCTCGGCTGGACGTCCTTCGTCTCCCTCTGGCTGATCCAGGCGATGATCATCAGCCAGGGCATGGAGTCGGTCCGCAAGTTCCAGGACTTCTGCGGCCCGGCCATCTGGCTCGTCATGATCGCGCTGGCCGTCTGGGTCCTCGCCAAGGCCGGCTGGAGCATCTCGCTCACCTCGACCCCGCACCCGGTCTCGGTGGGCGAACAGTGGCGCCAGTGGTTCGGCGCGGTCGGCCTGATCCTGGCCACCTACGGCACGCTGATGCTCAACTTCTGCGACTTCTCGCGCTTCGCCCCCAGCTACAAGACGGTCAGGCGCGGCAACTTCTGGGGCCTGCCGATCAACTCCACGGCCTTCGTCATCGTGTCCGTCATCGTCACGGCCGGTTCCATCGAGGCGTTCGGCGAGGCCATCACCGACCCCGCGCTGCTGGTCGCCAAGGTCGGCAACACCTGGGTCCTGGTCCTCGGCGCCCTGACCTTCGCCATCGCCACCATGGGCGTCAACATCGTCGCCAACTTCGTGTCACCCGCGTACGACCTGGCGAACGTCTGGCCGCAGAAGATCACCTTCAGGATCGGCGGCATGATCAGCACGGTCGCCGCACTGGTCGTGACACCCTGGAACCTCTTCTCCAACCCCACGGTCGTCAACTACTTCCTCGGCGGCCTCGGCGCCTTCCTGGGCCCGCTGTTCGGCGTCATCATGATCGACTACTACTGGGTGAAGCGCGGCAGGATCGACGTCGACCAGCTCTTCGACGCCCGTCCCGGATCGCCGTACTACTACCGCAAGGGCGTCAACCCCAAGGCCCTGTGGGCGTTCCTGCCCTCGGCGGCGGTCGCCGCGGTACTGGCCCTGGTGAAGGCCTTCAGCGACGTGGCCCCGTACTCCTGGTTCATCGGAACCGCGCTGGCCGCAGGCCTGTACATGACCCTCTGCCGCACCGAACGCGCCGCCGACGAGACCACCGTCACCGAGCCCGTGGAGGTCTGAGCGGCGTGCACATCGTCGTCACCAACTGCAACACCACGCAGGAGATGACCGAGGAGATCGTGCGAGGTGCCCGGGCCGCCGCAGGCCCGGGCACCACCCTGACCGGCCTCACCCCCGCCTGGGGACCCGAGTCCGCCGAGGGCTGGCTCGACAGCTACCTCTCCGCCGCGGCCGTCCTCGACACCCTGCGCACATACGAGGGTCCCTGCGACGCCGTGGTCATGGCGGGCTTCGGCGAACACGGACGCGAGGGCGCGCGCGAACTCGTGGACGTGCCCGTCGTCGACATCACCGAGGCAGCCGCCCACCTCGCCTGCCTGCTCGGCCGCCGCTACGGAGTCGTCACCACCCTGGAGCGCTCACGCGGCCAGATCGAGGACAGCCTGTACGCCGCCGGAGTCGCCCAGAACTGCGCCGCGGTCGTCGGCACCGGCCTCGGCGTCCTGGACCTCGGCGACGTCCAGCGTACGGAGGAGGCGTTCGTGACCGCGGCGGAGCGGGCCCGGGAGGCCGGCGCCGAAGTCCTCGTCCTCGGCTGTGCCGGTATGACGGGCCTGCAACGGGCGGTCGGGGAGAAACTGGACCTCCCGGTCGTCGACGGCGTCGCCGCCGCGGTCAAACTCGCGGAGTCCCTGGTCTCCCTGGGCCTCAGGACGAGCCGGGTGGGCAGCTATGCGCGACCGCTGCCGAAGCGGAGGGTGTGGGGCGGCGGTTGAGGGTGAAGGTGGCCTAGGACTCGGACTCGGACTCGGACTCGGACTCGGGGACGACCGCCGTCGCCGTGATCTCCACCAACTGCCCCGTGTACCCGAGGCAGGCCACGCCGAGCAGCGTCGACGAGTGGGGTCCCGTACTGAGCCCGGACGCCTCGACGACACCCCACACGTCGGACAGCACCCTCGGCTCACCGCTGACGACGTACACATCGGTCGCCACCACATGCGCGAAGTCACTGCCCACCGCACGGAGTTGCTCGCCGAGATTGGCGATCACCTGCTCGGCCTGCCGCACGGGATCCCCCACACCGACGATCTTCCCCGCCGCGTCCAGCGGCACGGCTCCGGCGAGAAAGGCGAGCCGCGCACCCGCCTCGACGACCGACGCGTGAGCGTAGCCGGGAGGCGGGAAGAGACTGGGGACGGTGACGCGAGCGGGCACGGGAACTCCGGGAATCCTCGACTGGACGGGCAACCTTTCCATGGTGTGGGCGGACGGAGGGCGGTCGCATCCGATTTAGCCCCGGCTCGTCCCCGAGCGAAGCCACGTCCCTCACGAGGGGGACGGTCCGCCCTCCCGGCGGATATCGGCTCGACAGCCCCGTCACCCGACCGCATCCTCACCTCATGCCCACACCGACCCGGTCGCCGCACATCGACGACGAGAAGTTCCTCGCCCACGTCACCGACCGCCTGGCCGCCCTCCCCGCCGTCCGGGCCGTCGCCCTCGGCGGCTCCCGTGCGCAGGGCACCCACGGTCCCGACAGTGACTGGGACCTGGCGATCTACTACCGGGGCGCCTTCGACCCCGACGACCTGCGGGCCGTCGGCTGGCAGGGCGAGGTCTCGGAGATCGGTGGCTGGGGCGGGGGCGTGTTCAACGGCGGTGCCTGGCTGACCGTCGAAGGCCGTCGTGTCGACGTTCACTACCGCGATCTCGACGTGGTGGAACGGGAGTTGGCGAGGGCGGAGCAGGGGCGGTTTCACGTGGAGCCGCTTCTCTTCCATCTCGCCGGAATCCCCAGCTACCTCCTCGTAGCCGAGCTCGCCGTCAACCGTGTCCTGCGCGGCGACCTGCCCCGAGCCGCCGCCTACCCGGCGAAACTCCGCATCTCCGCCTCCGCTCACTGGCACGGCACCGCCCGCGCCACCCTCGCCTACGCCAAGGCCAACCACGCACCCGCCGGTCGTCTCACGGAGGTCGCGGGAGCGCTGGCGACCGCCGCCCTGCACACCGGTCACGCGGTGCTGGCGGCGCGTGGGGAGTGGGTGACGAACGAGAAGCGGTTGCTGGAGCGGGCCGGGTTGAGAGGGATCGACGAGATCCTGCGCGGTGGGGTGAACGAGCCCGAAGGGCTGGTGCACATGCTCGGGCGGGCGGAGGTGGTCTTGGACGCGGCGGTCACCCGGGCCGAGGAGGTCCTGGACGCCGAGGGCGTCCGGGTGCGGGAATCCGGGGTCGAATAACCCTTCGAAAAGCCCCCGCCGCCACTGCTACCGTCACCGACGTGGCGAAACTCAATCAGATCATCGCAGTGGAGAAGGGCATCAAGTCCAAGTCCCATCAGGACCTGACGGCCGCTCATCACGGGTTGCAGAAGCCCGCATTGCTGGCCGGTATCTCGCGGACCTATCAGCCGAAGGACGAGGAGGGTGAGCAGCTGCCGCCCGAGTCGACGCGGGTGCAGGTGCAGGCCGAGGACGTGTTGCGGGAGACCGCGGGGACGCTCACCCGGCTGTTCGACGTGACCGCCACCAAGGACTGGGCGAACTGCACGGCCCGGGCGGATGTGAAGGTGGACGGGCGGGTCCTCGTCGCCGACGTGCCCGTGTCGTATCTGCTCTTCCTCGAGAAGCAGCTCACCGATCTCAACACCTTCGTGAGGAAGCTGCCCGTTCTCGACGCCTCCGAGTCGTGGGTGCAGGACCCGTCGACGGACGCGTGGAAGACCGAGCCCGTGCGGACGCTGCGTACGAAGAAGGTGCCGCGCAACCACGTCAAGGCCGAGGCCACCGAGAAGCATCCCGCCCAGGTCGAGGTGTACTACGAGGACATTCCCGTCGGGTACTGGACGACCGTGAAGTTCTCCGGCGCCCTGCCCGCGCGGCGTGTGAACGAGCTGCTCGACCGGGTCGAGAAGCTGCAGCAGGCCGTCAAGTTCGCCCGGGAAGAGGCGAACGGCGTGGACGTCGTCGACCAGCGCGTCGGGGACTCCGTGTTCGGCTACCTGTTCGGGTAGCCTCTGAAACTCCCCGGCCACAACGCACCACGGCCGGGGTGCGCGAGGAGCGCAAGCTGAACCTGAAGCTTGTCGTGAATGCACGGTTCCAGTGGAGGTTCGAATCCTCCCCGCGGCACCACACGGCACTCCACGGAGTGCCCACGCGCCGCGGTAGCCCAACTCGGCAGAGGCAGACCGTGATCAATCTCAGACTCTTGCTCCAGACTCAGCATTCGCCGCCGATCGCCGGATCGACCGGGCCCAGGCCCCGGGACGCCGAAATGCTGGTTCAAGTCCAGTCCGCGCAGCTCGATGCGTGGTGGTCCAAAGGCAGGACGCGGCGACATAACGACTGACCTGGGTTCTCAAGCGTGCCGGCGTGTGACATGGGTGGCATCACAAGGGTCCGGGGGCCGGCTACGCCCTCGGACCCGCTCCGTTTCATCCCCGGCTCCATCCTCGGCTCCATCCCCGGCTTCATTCCCGGCCGACCGGCAGTTGCGTTCATAAAGAACGCGGCATCCTCGCGATGCGTCACCTTCCGGAAATACATACGTTCCATTTCCTCCAGCAACGCGATCTACCGTAGGCAGTACACCGCCCGGCCGATGTCGCCCGAAGGCGCCCCCGCCCTCGCCCGACAGGAGTCCCGTGTCCCGCCTCAGTGCCGCCGTACCGCCCTGGCTCGCCCACGCCCTGCGCGCACAGCGCGGCCCCGTGCCCTGGAGCGCGGTCGTGCGGGGCGCTCTGGCCGCCGGACCGCTGCTGCTCGCGGCGGTGCTGAGCGGGCGTACGTCCGTCGGTGTCGTCGCCGCCCTGGGTGCCATGCTCGCCGGGATCAACGACCGGCCGGGCAGCCGTAGGGCCGCGGTCAGGCGGCTCGGCGTGCCGGCGCTCGCGGGAGCCGGTGGGCTGCTCGTGGGGTCGTACGCGGGACAGCACGTCGGCGCGGTGACGCTCACCCTTCTCCTCACCGTGCTCGGGCTGCTCGCGGGAGCGGTCAGTGCCGTCGGGCCCGTCGCGAGCGGAGCGGGTACGCAGCTGCTCGTCGCCGCCGCCATCGGGGCCGGGATGCCGCTGCCCGAGCCCGGCTGGCAGCGTGCGCTCTTCTTCGTCGGCGGGGCCGGCTGGCTGCTCGTGCTGCGGCTCGCGCTGCCCACACCCGGGGCCACCGCCGGCGACTACCGCTTCGACGGCGAGCGAGACGCCGTCGGGGGTGTGTACGACGCCGTCGCCGCGCTGCTCGAAGCGGTCGGGGGGCCGGACGCGCCCGGTCGCCGGGTCGCCCTCACCGCCGCGCTCGACCACGCCCAGGACGCGCTCGGCGGGCCCCGGTTGCGGCGCTACGCCAGTTCCGCGGCCGAGCGGCGGCTGCACGCGCGGTACGCCGCCGCGCTCCCGCTCGCCGAAGCCGCCACCGCGCTCGCCTGGGCGGGCGAGGCGGTGCCCGCAAGGGCCGCCGAAGGGCCACGGCGGCTCGCCGTCGCCGTACGGACCAGCACGCACACCGGGCCGCTGCCCGCGCCCAGCCGCTCGGCACCGGCCCTGCGAGCCCTGGACGACGCGCTCCTGCACGCCGCGGACGCCTTCGACGGGGGTGGCGACGACAACGCGCTGCACACGCGGCGGCGTACCGCCGCGTCCCTCGCCCGCACGGCCCTCGGCTCCGGAGGACGCGAGTACGGACTGCGCGTCGCCCTCGGCTTCGGCGCCGCCGTGGCCGTGGCGCAGGCCCTGCACCATGCCCGCTGGTACGGCAACCACTCCCACTGGTACTGGCTCCCCGCGACCGCCGTCTTCCTGGTCAAGCCCGACCTCGGGCCGCTCGTCTCGCGCGTGATCTGCCGGGCGGCGGGGACCGTGCTCGGCGCCGTCCTCTTCGCCGGGTTCGCGGCGCTGCTGCCGCGCCCCGCCGGGCTGGTCGCCCTGGTGGCGCTGTGCGGCGCCCTGATCCCCGTCGCCACCCGGCACTTCGCGGCACAGACCGCCGTCGTCACCGTCCTCGTACTCTCCCTCGTCATGGTGGGAGGGGAGCCGGGGGCCTCCTGGAGCCGGATCGGCGAAACGCTGCTGGCCTGCGCGATCGTGCTGCTCGTCGGGCATCTGCCGGCGCTCGGACAGCGCGGGGGAGGGGTACGGGCCCGCCTCACCCACGCCGCCGAGGCCGCGCACGTCTACCTCGCCCACGTACTGGACGACGGCACGACCGACGACCGGGCCGGCCGCTGGACCCTGCGCCGCGAGGCCTACCGCGCGCTCGCCGAGGCCCGCGTCTCGATCGACCTCGCCGCCGCCGAACTCCCCGCCCTGGCCCGGCACGCCGAGGGAACGGACGAGGTCGCGGCCACCCTCGAACGCCTCGTCGACACCACGACCGCGTGCGCCGTGCAGCTCGACGACACCGGACGGCTCACCCCCGAGCACACCGAACGCATCACCGCACTCCTCGACGAGCTGGCCGAGGGGCGGGAACGAGCAGGGCTGGTGGTGAGGGAGGGGCAGGCGCTCCCCGTTCCGCTCGCGGGCTGAGCGCCGGGAGCCCGACCCGTCGTACGGTGACGCCATGACGCCGTCCGTCCCGGCCCCGTCCGCCACCACCTCGTCCGCGGCCGGCCCCGCCGACCTCCTCATCACCGGATGCACCGCGCTCGTGCACGACGAGCACGAGGAGATCGCGTTCGTCGAGGACGCCTCGATCGTCGTACGGGGTGGGGTCATCGAGGCGGTCACGCGCGAGGCGCGCCTTCCGGACGCCGCCCTGCGCATCGACGCGCACGGCCAGGTGGCGATGCCCGGCCTGATCAACTGCCATACGCACACCCCGATGGTCGCCCTGCGCGGGATCGCCGAGGACCTGCCCGCCGAAGAGTGGTTCAACGACCTCATCTGGCCCATCGAGTCCAACCTCACGCAGAAGGACGTGGAGTTGGGGGCGAGGCTCGCCTGCGCCGAGATGATCCGCGGGGGCGTCACCTGCTTCGCCGACCACTACTTCTCGATGGACGCGGTCGCCGCCGTGGTGAGCGAGAGCGGGCTGCGCGCGCACCTCGGCGAGGCCTTCTTCTCCTCTCAGGGCGCCGAAGGCCGCGAGAGGTCTCTGGAGTTCGCGCTGCGCCGGCGCGGCGGCGCGGGCGGCCGTATCACCACCGCCCTCGCCCCGCACGCCCCGTACACCGTGGACGACGCCGATCTCGCCGCCACCGCCGCCCTCGCCCGCGAGCACGGCCTTCCCGTGCACCTGCACGCGGCCGAGAGCCGCGGCCAGACCGACACCAGCCTGGCCCGGTACGGCCGGACGCCCATCGAGATCCTCCAGCGCGCCGGGCTTCTCGACAACGAACCCGGTCTGCTCATCGCGCACGGCACCGGCATCGTCGACCGCGACCTGCCGGTGCTGGCGGGCGCGAGCGGACCCGTGGCCGTGGCGACCGCACCCCGCGGCTATCTCAAGTTCGCCTGGGGCCCGACCCCGGTACGGGCCCTGCGCGAGATCGGCGTCCCCGTCGGACTCGCCACGGACGGAGCCGCGTCGAACAACTCCCTGGACGTGTGGGAGTCGATGGCGCTCACCTCGCTCGTGCAGAAATCCACCGAAGGCGACCCACGATGGCTGACGTCCCGTCAAGCCCTGCACCACGCGACACTCCAGAGCGCGCGGGCCGTCGGCCTGGGCGAGCGGATCGGCAGCCTCGCGCCGGGGCGGCGGGCCGACATCGTCCTCGTCGACCTCAGCGGCCCGCACACCCAGCCCGTGCACGATCTCGCCGCCACCCTCGTCCACAGCGCCCGCTCCGGGGACGTGACGACGACGATCGTCGACGGACGTGTCCTGATGCGCGACCGCGAGCTACTGACACTCGATCTGCCCGCCACCGTCGCGGAGTTGGGGGAGCGGTTGCCCGCGCTCGTCGACCGGAGCCACGGGAGGCGGATTCAGGAGTACGACACCTGATCCACGCTGCCTAGGCTGGAGGGCATGGACCCCGCAGAAGGCCTCATCGACCACCCGTACGCCGTCTACGACCGCCTGCGCGACACCGCGCCCGTGCACCGCGTCGCCGGTACCGACGGCAACCCCGCCTGGCTCGTCACCCGGTACGAGGACGTTCGCGAGGCACTCGCGAACCCGCTGCTCTCGGTGGACAAGAAGCACGCGCTGCCCGGTAGTTACCAGGGGCTGTCGCTGCCGCCCGCTCTCGACGCCAACCTCCTGAACATGGAGGCGCCCGATCACACCCGCATCCGGCGCCTGGTGGTCCGCGCCTTCACACCGCGCCGCGTCGAGCAACTGCGCACACCCGTGCGGGAAACCGCCGACCGGCTCCTCGACGCGCTCGGACCGCACGGCAGCGCCGACCTGATCGCCGCGTACGCCGCGCCCCTGCCGATCACCGTCATCTGCGACCTGCTGGGCATCCCGGGGGAGCACCGCCGGGACTTCCGGGCCTGGACCGACGTGCTCGTCGCGCCGGACCCGGCGCGTCCCGGGGCCGCCAAGGAGGCGGTCGTGGCCATGCTCGGGTTCCTCACCCAACTCCTCGCGGACAAACGGAAGAGGCCGGCGGACGACCTGCTCTCCGACCTGATCGCGGTGCGCGACGAGGGCGACCGGCTCACCGAGGACGAGCTGATGTCGCTCGCCTTCCTCATCCTCTTCGCGGGCTACGAGAACACCGTGCAGCTCATCGGCAACGCCATCCTGGGACTGCTCACCCACCCCGACCAGCTGGCCGCCCTGCGTGCGAACCCGGAGCGATTTCCCCACGCGGTCGAGGAGTTCGCGCGCCACGAAGGGCCCGCGCTGCTCGCCATCCGGCGCTTCCCCGTCGAGGACGTGAGGATCGGCGCGGTCACCGTGCCCGCGGGCGAGACCGTCCTGCTGTCCCTGGCCGCGGCCAACCGGGACCCGGCCCGCTTCCCCGACCCCGAGCGCCTCGACCTCGACCGGGACGCCTCCGGTCATCTCGCCCTCGGCCGGGGCATCCACTACTGCGTGGGCGCGCCGCTGGCCCGCCTGGAGACGGAGATCGCCGTCTCCGCGCTCCTGGAACGCCTTCCGGACCTCGCGCTCGACGCCGACCCCGCCGAGCTGCGGTGGCGACCCTCCCTGCGCGCCCGCGGCCTGCTCGCGCTCCCGGTGACGTACTGAATCCAGAAATTCTCCGCTCCGCCGATGAGTTCCGCTCCCGTGCCCGGTCACCACTGCGAAGGCACTGTTTCGTAGGAGGGGCATAGGAGGGGCACATGACGCTTCCACAGATCGTCTCGAGCGAGGAGTGGCGCGCCGCGCGCGAGGAACTGCTGGTCAAGGAGAAGGCGGCGACCCGCGCGCGCGACGCGCTCAACGCGGAGCGGCGCGGGCTGCCGATGGTCGAGATCGACAAGGAGTACGTGTTCGAGGGCGGTGACGGCAAGGCGGACCTGCTCGACCTCTTCGAGGGGCGCCACCAACTCGTCGTCTACCACTTCATGTTCGCGCCGGAGTGGGACGCGGGCTGCCGCAGCTGCTCGGCCTTCCTCGACCAGATCGGCCACCTCGCCCATCTGCGGGCTCGGGATACGGAGTTCGCCGCCGTGTCGCGGGCTCCGTACACGAGGATCCTGCCCTTCAAGGCCCGTATGGGCTGGACGGTGCCCTGGTACTCGTCGTACGACAGCGATTTCAACCACGACTTCCGGGTGTCCGTCGAGGTCGACGACGAGCCCTACGAGCGGCCGGGCGTGAGCTGCTTCCTGCGGGACCGCGACCGGGTCTTCCACACCTACTCGACGTACGAGCGCGGCCTCGACGGGCTCGGCTCGACGACGACCCTGCTGGATCTCACGGCACTCGGCAGGCAGGAGGAGTGGGAGGTGCCCCGGGGACGCGCCTCGGCACTGGGGGCGCCGGCGGGCAGCGAGCGGATCAGGTACCACGACGAGTACGAGGAATGACAGGAAAGTACGAGAAAGGGAAACTCACGAAACGAAACGCGCACAGGCCGAGAGTTCCCTCACAGCAGAGCAGTGAACGAGTGTTGACTATGTCTCAGTACCGTCACTGACCGAGCCCTTCACCCCGCCTTTGGCGTTTAACTCTATGAGTACGCGTCATGAGTACGGCGCTACATGGAGGTGCAGGGTGAACGGGCGAATGGTGCTGGAGCGCTTTCCCGCCGGTGGGCCGCGCGGTTCGTGGCCCGCCGAGGAGTTCGCGCAGGCGTGCCGCCTTCAGGGGCAGGCAGCCGAGGTCGTCATGGACCTCGCCTCGGACGCGTTCCTGGTGATCGTGCGCGCCGGGGAACTCGTCGAGTGAGGCCGGCCGAGGTCAGCCCACTTTCGGAGCGGGCACTTTCGGAGCGGGCGCTTTCGTTGACGCTTTCGTAGGAATCTTCGTCGGCACCTTCGTCGTGAACTGCTCGGCCTGCAAGGAGTACAGCTCGGCGTAGACACCGCCCTTCGCCAGCAGTTCGTCCGGGCTGCCGGACTCCACCAGGCGACCCTGTTCGAGGACATGCACCAGATCGGCGTGGCGGACCGAGGCCAGCCGGTGGGTGATGAGGACGACCGTCTGGCCACTGCCCGCCAGGGCCCTGATCTTGTCGAAGACCTCCAGCTCGGCCCGGGCGTCGAGAGCCGCGGTCGGCTCGTCCACGATCAGGATGCGACCACGGCGGTACGCGGCCCGTGCGATGCCCAGCCGCTGCCACTGCCCGCCCGACAGCTCGTGCCCACCGCTGAACCCGCGGGCGAGCAGCGTGTCCAGGCCGCGGGGCAGGTCGGCGACCACGTCCTCGGCCCCGGCCTCCGCCACCGACGAGGTGACACGCTCGTCCGTCAGCGGCGCCGAGGCGCGGCCGACCGCCACGTTGACGCGGGCCGTGAACGGCCAGCGTTTGAAGTCCTGCGCCACCATCGCGATGCGTTCGGCGAGTTGCTGCCGGTCCGCGGTCGCCGCGTCGACGCCGTCCCACAGGATCCGGCCCCGCTCGGGCGCGTACAGGCCCGCGAGCAGCTTCACCAGGGTCGTCTTGCCCGAGCCGTTCTCACCGACGAGCGCCACGATCTTGCCGAGCGGCAGACGCAGGGTGACATCCGCGAGCGCCGGCCGGGTCGAGGCGCCCGGATAGGTGAACGTGACGTTCTCGAAGCGGATCTCGCTCGGATCGTCGGGGAGCGGCTCGCCGCCCACCGGGATCGCGCGCTCGGCCGCCTCCACGTACAGACGCTGCAGATCGCCCACGAACAGGGCTTCCTCATGGAGGGAGTTGACCTCCAGGACGAGCGTGTCGAGACTCGCGGAGCCGGTACGGATCGCGATCACGGCCGTACCGGCGACGGAGAGTGCCATCGCACCGGCGAGCAGCAGTCCGCCGAGCGTCGCGTACGTCGCCACGGTGGCGATGCCCGTCCAGCCCGCCGCGACCAGGCCGGTGCGGGCGGAGAGACGGGCCAGGCGGGCCTGTTCCGCCTCGGCGGTCTCCGACATCGAGCGGAAGTGACGCAGCAGGAACGGGCCGACGCCGTGCACGCGGATCTCCGGGGCCGCGGCGGGCTCGGTGAGCAGACTGCTGATCAGGTGCCCGGCACGGGCGTGCTGCACCCAGGTGTGGAAGGACTCGTAGCGGCGCCGGGCGATCGTCAGGGAACTCCAGGCGCTCGGCAGGGTCATCGTCACGAGCAGCGGCAGCAGGGCGGGATGCAGCACGGTCAGCACGCCCGCGGCCGCGATGAGCGAGATCATCGCGTTCACCACGCGGGTGGCGATCGCGATCATGCGGCGGGCCGAGGAGGCACCGTACTGCGCGGTGTCCAGCAGCTTGTGGAAGGCGTCGTCCTCGATCGCGGACAGTTCGACGGCCGCCGCCCGCTCCAGGTACAGCTCGGTGGCGACGCGTTCCACCTTGGGTTCCAGGCGCCCGGTGGCATACGTCGAGGCCGCCCGCAGCAGCGCGCCGAGCAGCATGACGGCGGCGACCGTGATCAGCGCGGGGACCGCGCCGTGCAGCCGGTCCCCGACGGAGCCGCTCGTCATCAGCCGGCCCAGCACGATGTTGACGGCCAGCAGGCTCACCGCCTGCGCCGCGCCCCGGGCCAGTTCGGCGGACACCACGATCCGGGCGGCGCGGCGGTCCGCGGTCCAGGCCAGCCGGAAACTGGACGCGAGCAGGGACGGCAGCCGCGTCACCATCGCGCGGAAGTTCAACTCGAGGAACGCGTCGGAGTGCTGCGACCAGCCCATGTCGTAGCGCAGGGGGCCGCCGAAGAGCAGGTGTTCGGACGCGGACGGCGCCGGTTTGTCGTCGTCGCGTTTCTTCTTGCGCGCTTTCCCTGTGGACTTCCCCACCATCGGCCTCCCCGGGAACGGATGAACGGTGCCCTCCCCAGGAACACGGCACTCCACTCGTGGTGATGGCGGAGTACGGGTGGCGACCGGCGCACTTCGGACACACTCGCCAGCCCCCTGACGGGAGGATCACGCGCTGATCGGACGCGACCAGACGGGTGTCGTACCGATGACGCGGCACAGGGCCAGATAGAGGGGGATCGGCGGAGTGTACGGCAGGGTGCCGGCCGGCTTGTGGATGAGGCCGGGGGCGTGCGGGGTGTCCGGTACGACCGCCCCGGCGGCGTAATGGGCGGGCGCGGGCCAGTCCAGGGCCACATCGGACTCGGAGGGCACGAGCCACCACCAGTGCGCCCCGTCGGCGTACACACAGCCCACCCGGGGCAGCCGGGTCATCAGCAGGGGCCCGAACCGTGCGGGCACCGCGACCGCGTCGCAGCCCAGCGGTACCGTCATGCCCTCGGGCAAGGGGAGACGTCGCAACGCCCTGGACACCGTCTGCTCGCGCTTCAGGCGGACCAGCGTGTCCAGGCTCAGGACCTGAGCACCGGGTCCTGTCGCCGACGTACTCCTCACAGCCTTCCCCGATCCCGGCTTCGCCCCATCGGGGGGATCCCCATGGTCCGCTTACCCCAGGAGGATTCCCTCCGCCAGGACGCCTCCGCCCGCCAGGAGGCTTCCGTCACCGGGGATGCCTCCGTTCCCCAGGACCCTTCCCTGGCCGAGGATGCTTCCGTTCCCCAGGACCCTTCCGTCCCGGTGCCCCGGCCGTCGGCCGGTGGCTTCCTCGCGCCCCATCCGAGGTCGGAGCGGGCCGCCGCGGCACCCGCGGCGTCGGTCGCCGGGGAGCGCGGGAGATCCGCCCAGACCAGCAGCCCCGGCGCGGTGTCCTGGGCGCCCCAGGACCGGCACACGGCCGCGACGAGCAGCAGCCCCCTGCCGTGTTCCTCCTCGGGACGCTGCGGCGAGGGGTGCGGCTCATCAGGAGCGCATCCCTCGTCACGTACGGCTATCCGCACCAGGTCGTCCCTGTCGTGCAGCTCGCACACCACACGCGCGCTCGCGCTGTGCACGATGGCGTTGGTGACCAACTCGGAGACGACCAGGACCGCCGTGTCACAGGTGTCGTCGGACACGGCCCAGCCGGAGAGCCGGGCGCGCGTCAGATGCCGGGCCTGAGCCACGGAACCCGGGTGTGCGGCCAGCTCGAAGCGGAACCGGCGCGCGGCGGCGGCGCCGGGGCGCGCCCCTGCGGCGGCACGCAGACCGGAGCGGTCCTCGGCGGCGTCTGTTCCTAAGGGCGCGGACGGAATCACGCTTGCCACTATCTCCCCGCCGTGAACACTTGGCAAGTGTCACTCTGAAAATTGCAGAGTGCCGTGTGACTCTGAGAAGGGCCGTGGCACACTGCTGGCAACAGCACGCCGAGCGGCGCCAGTTGGGATCGTCGAAGAAGACGAAGAGGACCCCGAACGGCGCCGTCCGGTCTGTCAGGACGCAGTACCTGTTCAGAAGCGTTCAGAACGGCGTCCGACCGTTCACCACGGCATCCGACCGTCGGAACGGCGCCTGTTCGGGAATCAGTGGAGGTGGGACGTGAGCGAACCGCGGTCCGCGCCGACGGTCGGCCAGGTCGTCCTCGGCCGACGCCTGTTGGACCTGCGAGAACGCGCGGGTCTCAAGCGTGAGGAGGCGGCGCGCATCCTGCGTGTCGCGCCCGCCACGGTCCGCCGGATGGAGATGGCCGAAGTCGCCCTCAAAATCCCGTACCTCCAGCTCCTGCTGAAGTCGTACGGGGTGTCGGACGAGGAGGCCGAGGCCTTCGTCCAACTGGCCGAGGAGGCCAACCGGCCCGGCTGGTGGCAGCGCTTCCACGACATCCTGCCGGGCTGGTTCTCGATGTACGTCAGCCTGGAGGGCGCGGCCACCCTCATCCGTTCGTACGAACCCCACTTCGTGCCCGGAATCCTGCAGACCGAGGAGTACGCCCGTGGGGTCCTGAAGTCGGGCGCCATCGGCCAGACCAGACCCGAGGACATCGAGCGCCATGTGGCGCTGCGCATGCAACGCCAGAATCTGCTCACTCGAGAAGGCGCACCCCGGATCTGGGCCGTGATGGACGAGACGGCCCTGCGCCGGCCCGTCGGCGGTCCCGAGGTGATGCGCGCCCAGATCGACAAGCTGATCGAGACCACGAAGCTGCCCAACGTGACGCTCCAGGTCGTCCCGTTCTCCACGGGGCCGCACCCCGGCACGTACGGGCCCTTCGTGCTCTTTCGCTTTGCCATGCCGGAACTCCCGGACATGGTCTACAGCGAGTACCTGACCGGCGCCGTCTATCTGGACGAGCGTTCCGAGGTGGCGACCCACCTCGAGGTCATGGACCGCATGGCGGCTCAGGCCGCCACGGCACATCGCACGAAGGAGATCCTCCGGGATTTCCGCAAGGAGTTGTGAATGGACAACATCAAGCAGCGGATACGCAACGAGCGGATCCGCAATGAGCGGATCTACAACGGGATGCCCGCCCGTGAACTGGGCAGCGAGGGCTGGCACAAGCCGTGGAGCGGCGGCAACGGCGGCAACTGCCTGGAGGCGATGAAGCTCGCGGACGGGCGTATCGCCGTCCGCCAGTCGGCGGACCCGGACGGGCCCGCGCTGATCTACACACCCGGCGAGATGACCGCGTTCATCCAAGGCGCCAAGGAAGGCGTGGCCGACTTCCTTCTTTCCTGAACTCCCTTGACATTGGTGCTGAATAAATTGGTGCTGAATTGATTACTTGCAGCGATAGAAGACCGAGACCGAGACCGTAGGACCACGACAACACCGTAGGACCACGACTACAAACGTCGCTTTACCTGGCGGGGCGTCGGCCAAGGGGTGTCCAAGGACCCGGCGGCAGCGCCCCGCACAACGCCTCCAACGCCGCCCCGTACGCATGCTCCGAGGGCGTCGCGTAACCCACCACCAGCCCGTCCGGCGCGGACATCGTCGCCTCCGGATGCCGGAACCCGGCAAGTCCGTCGAGCGCGACACCCTGCCAGGTCGCGGCCTTGACGGCCGACCGCTCGGTCCCGGGCGGCAACCGCAGCACCGCGTGCAGCCCGGCCGCGATCCCCGTCACCTCGATGTGCGGCGCCCGCTCCGCGAGGGCCGCGACGAGCCGGTCACGCCGCCCGCGGTACCGCTGCCGCATCCGGCGGACATGACGGTCGTACGACCCGGAGGCGAGGAAGTCCGCGAGCGTCAGTTGCTCCAGGACGCTCGCCCACGCCTCCCGTTCGCCTTTGACGGCGAGGACGGCGTCGACGTACCGCCGCGGCAGGACCATCCAGCCGAGCCGCAGCGCGGGCGACAGACTCTTGCTCACCGAGCCGATGTGGACGACCCGCTCGGGGTCCAGTCCCTGCACGGCGCCGACGGGCTTGCGGTCGTAGCGGAACTCGCCGTCGTAGTCGTCCTCCAGAATCACGCCGCCACGCGCGCGTGCCCAGTCGACGACGGCAGCCCGCCGCTCCGGGTGCAGCGGGCCACCGGTCGGGAACTGATGCGCCGGCGTGAGCAGGACCGCCCGCTCCCGGCCCAACTCGCCCACCTGGGCGCCGTCCTCGTCCAGCGACAGCGGCACGGTCCGAACCGACGCGGCGGCCAGCAGCTCGCGATGGAAGCCGAGGCCGTACGACTCGACCGCCAGCGGCCCGCGCAACACGCCCGGGAAGAGCAGCCGCAGGGCGTGCGCGAAGCCCGAGCAGATCACGATCCGTCCCGGCTCGGTGCGCACGCCACGCGCGCGTGCCAGGTACTCGGTGAGGGCCTCGCGCAGTTCCACGCGGCCCGCGGGATCGCCGGGCCCGAAGGCCGCGTTGGGCGCCTGCTGGAGCGCCCGCCGGTATGAGGCGAGCCAGGCGGCACGCGGGAACGACGAGGCGTCAGGTGTTCCCTGCCGCAGATCGTGTCGGGGTCCACGCGCGCGTGGAGGTGCCTTTTTCGGTACGCGCTCCGGGGCCCCCAGCGGTTCGGCGCGCTCGGCAACGCGGGTGCCCGACCCCTGCCGGGCGGTCAGCCAGCCCTCGGCGACGAGTTCGGCGTACGCGTCGGCGACCGTGTTGCGGGCCACGCCCAGGTCGGCGGCGAGCGAGCGGTACGGCGGCAGCCGGGTGCCCGGGGCGAGCCTGCCCTCGCGTACGGCCTCGCGCAGGGCCCGGATCAGCGCGGCCCGCCGTCCGCCCGGCCCGGACAGCTCCAGATGGAGGTCGGCGCCGATCCGCTCCGCAGAATTGACCCATGATTCCGCCATGAAAATGCACCCTACAGTCGGTCTTTCCGGTCCGTAGATTCATGGTCATGACGACGAACACGAACACGACGAACACGAACACGAACACGACGAACGCGAGGGACACCATGAACACGACGACCACCGTTCCCGCTCGCCTCGACTTCACGAAGTCCGCCCCGAAGGTCTTCCGTTCCCTCGTCGGCTTCGACGCGGCGGCCCGCGACGGGCTCGACCCGGCCCTCGTCGAACTGATCCAGATCCGCGCCTCCCACCTCAACCACTGCGCGTACTGCCTCCACATGCACACCAACGACGCCCGCAAGGCCGGCGAGAGCGAGGACCGTCTGCACATGGTCCCGGTGTGGCGCGAGGCCCGGCACTTCTTCACCGAGAGGGAGCGCGCGGCCCTCGCGCTCACGGAGGCGGTCACGCGCGTCGCCGACGCGGGTGTGCCCGACGACGTCTACGCGGAGGCAGCCGCCCACTTCGACGACCAGGAACTGGCCCACGTCCTGGCCCTCATCCTCACGATCAACACCTGGAACCGGGTCGCGCTGGCCACGGCGAAGGTGGCGGGCACGGACGAACGCCGCTGACCCGCACCGCAACGCAGACCCGGGGTCTCCCGCACCGACCGACGGGGCCCTACGCGGTCATGGGGCGGTCGTACGGTCCGATCGGCGCCGGCAACTGCGATGTCCCGGCCAGCGCGCGGTCCACGGCGGCCGCCACCGCCCGCCCCTCGGCGATGGCCCACACGATGAGCGACTGCCCGCGGGCCGCGTCCCCGGCGACGTACACCTTGGGCACGTTGGTCGCGAAGTCGGTGTCGCGGGTGATCGTGCCGCGCGCGTCGAGGACCAGGCCGAGCTGGTCGATCAGCCCGTCGTGCCGGTCGGGCCCCGAGAAGCCGAGGGCGAGCAGCACGAGGTCGGCGGGGAGGGTCCGCCCGGAGCCGGGGACCGGGCGGCGCCGCTCGTCGACCTCGACCAGGTGCAGGGAGCGCACATGCCCGTCCGCGTCGCCGGTGAAGTGGAGCGTGGACGCCGCGAAGAGGCGCGCGTCCGCGTCCGCGGCGGGCGCCGTCTCCAGGTCGCGGGCCTCCTCGTGCGCGGCCGAGAGCCGGTAGATCTTCGGGTAGGTCGGCCACGGCTCGACGTCCTCGTCGCGCTCGGACTCCGGCTGCGGATAGATGTCGAGCTGGGTCACGGACGCGGCGCCCTCGCGCACGGCGGTCCCCAGACAGTCGGCGCCCGTGTCACCGCCGCCGACGATGACGACGTGCTTCCCGGCCGCGGACAAGGGCGAGACCTCCAGATCCCCCTCGCACACCCGGTCGGCCAACGGCAGATACTCCATCGCCTGATGGATGCCGGCCAACTCCCGCCCCGGAACGTCGAGTTCGCGCCAGGCCGTGGCACCCACCGCGAGCACGACGGCGTCGTAGCGCGCCCGCAGCTCGGCCGCCCCGAGGTCCCGCCCGATCGCCGTGGACGTCCGGAACTTCGTGCCCTCCGCCCGCATCTGCTCCAGCCGCCGGTCCAGATGCCGCTTCTCCATCTTGAACGCGGGGATCCCGTACCTCAGCAGCCCACCGATCCGGTCGGCCCGCTCGTACACGGCGACGGTGTGCCCGGCCCGGGTCAGCTGCTGCGCCGCGGCGAGCCCGGCGGGCCCCGACCCGATCACCGCGACCGTACGGCCCGAGAGCCGGTCCGGCGGACGCGGTGGCGTGAAACCGTCCGCCCAGGCGCGGTCGGCGATGGCGACCTCGACGTTCTTGATCGTCACCGCGGGCTGGTTGATCGCCAGAACACAGCCCGCCTCGCAGGGCGCGGGGCACAGCCGGCCGGTGAACTCGGGAAAGTTGTTCGTCGCGTGCAACCGGTCGCTCGCCGCCCGCCAGTCCTCGCGCGAGACGAGGTCGTTCCACTCGGGAATCAGATTGCCCAGCGGGCAGGCGTCGTGGCAGAACGGGATGCCGCAGTCCATACAGCGGTCGGCCTGCCTGCTGATGATCGGCAGCAGCGCACCGGGGACGTACACCTCGTTCCAGTCCCGCACCCGTTCCTCGACGGGCCGACGGGGATACTCCTCGCGCGGAGTGGTCATGAATCCCTTGGGATCGGCCATGGCCGTCTCCCTCACGTACGCGTACCGGTACGGGGCCGCGCGACCATCGAACGCCTTCGGCCCACGGCCCTGGGCGGCACTCCTTTCCCGCCACGATACGTCGCCTCCGAGTACCCTGCCGCTCAGCTGCGGGCACCGTTCTCGGGTGCCGCAGGCCTCAGGTGAGGGCCAGCGTGTACGAGACCGCCGCGGCGGCCGACGCGACCGCGCGGATGTGGTTCCACAGCGTCCACTCGCGCACATACGAACGCCAGTACACGGCGGCCTCCGGCGTACCCGGGGCCAGCTTCAGCAACGCGTCGTTGCGCGGGACGTTCGCGACGACCGTCACCCCGAACGTCCCGAACAGATACAACGCGCTGCCCAGCAACAGCTCCACCGTCCCCTCGTCGGGCAGCAGCACGAAGGTGACCACGGCGAGCACGGCACACAGCCCCGCCGACCCGACGAACACGAACATGAACGCCGGGCGCACCGCGGCCACGTTGATCGCGTTCATCGCCGCCACGCCCTGCGCGGGCGGCAACTCGGCGAGCCCCCGCATCACGAACGTCGAGAACCCGCAGAACACCCCGGCCACCAGCCCGCAGCCGAGCACCCCCAGCACGGTCAGCACGAAATACGGTCCATCGATCATGACAACCCCCGCGTAGCTCCCCGAAGCCGAAGTCCAAGATCCTGAGATTCCGAGATCCTGCACGGCACCCACCGTCACCACAAGTGAAATCCCTTACTGTCACAGTGACCATGGCCGAGGGACGCGGAGGCATGCGCGAACGTCCAGAACCGGGTGGCACGTCTTCGCCGGGTGGCGCGCCTTCGCGGGTGGCACGTCTTCGCTGGATGGCACGCCGTCGCCGGGTGCACGCCGTCACGCGCGTGCCGCGAGCTCGTCCCGCCACCCCTCAAGGCGCGCCTCCACCGCGGCCGCGATCCGCCGGCGCGCCTCGTGCCGCGGCACGCCACTCATCAGCAACTGGTCGTACGGAGTGTCCGTGTGACGTACGGCGGCACGGACGGCAGCCGTCACGGCGGCCTCGGACAGCGCGCGGCCCGCGGCGCTGCGCCCCACCCGCCCGCTCCCGCGCACCGAGGCGTGCGCGGCGATCGCGTGCGCCCGGTCGGCGGGACAGCCGGGAAAAAGCCCGCGTATCTCCCGCGCGAACGCCTCCGTGAACCGCAGATCCTCCGCCTCCCGCCGCCGCGCGTCCCGCGCCCGGCGCCGCCGTCGCGCCTCCGCGTCCGCCAGGCACCGTGCCTCGGCCAGGGCGAGCGCCGCCTCCTCGACGAGGACGCCCTGCCGCTCGTACCGGCTCCGCCGCCGGTTGAAGCGCACCACCACCGCCGACAGCGCGCTGCCCTCCCGCGACCGGCGCGTCAGCGCGGTGTCGCCCCGTGGCAGGAACACCAGGTGTCCCAGGTCCGCGCAGTCCAGACAGCGTGGCTCCCCCTCCTCCAGCACCAGCAGCGCAAACGGCCCACTCCGGCACTCGACACAGCGGCGCTTCTTCAGCGGCTGGATGACGAGAAGTCCGCCACGGGGCGGGGGAGTTGCGCTCGGTGCCATAGGTCGTTCATTCCCCTGTCCGGGGCGGCTCCCTACGCGATGCCGCCCCCTTCTCGATGCCGCCTTCTTCTCGACCCCCGCGTCCTCCTCGAGCCCCGCCTTGTTCTCGGCCCGCCCCTTGGTCGACGCGGCCGCCTCCGGCCCGCGGCCCCCTTTCGCGACGCGGCCCCTCCGGCCCACGGCCCCCTCCTCGATGTGCCTCGCTCCTGGCCACGGCCCTCCTCTTCGGCGCGACCCCTCCCGGCCATACCCGCCCGCCTTGACGCGTCCCTCGCCGGTCGCGGCCCACGCCCGGAGCCGCGCGCAGCCTCCGTCCGACCTCGCTGCCCGCCTTCGCCGCTCGCCGCGCCCACGAGAGCGACGCGTGATCGCGGCATCATGGGCCTGTGCGACTCGAAGCGATCACCTGGGAACGGCTCGGCGACCTCCTCGCCGAGCGCCTGCTCGACCTGAAGCCGGACGACGGCAGTCCGTGGCCGCGGATCGCCTTCGACGGAGCCCCCGCCGCCCACCCCGGTGACCTCGCCCACCGCGTCAGTGAGGCGCTGCGTATACGCGGCCGGTCCTCGCTCGTCGTCGGCACGGAGGGCTTCCTGCGCCCCGCGTCACTCCGGCTCGAATACGGTCACGAGGACGCCGAGGCGTACTACAACGGCTGGGTCGACACCGGCGCCCTGTGGCGCGAGGTCTTCGGCCCGCTCGACCCCGGCGGCGACGGCCGCGTCCTGCCCGACCTCTGGGACCCGATCACCGACCGCGCCACCCGCAGCCCCTACGTCCAGCTCCCGCCCGGCGGGGTGCTGTTGCTCCACGGCCCCTTCCTGCTTCGGCACTGGTTCCCGTTCGACCTGAGCGTCCACGTCCTCCTCTCCCCGGGCGCCCTTCGCCGCCGCACTCCGGAACCCGAGCACTGGACCCTGCCCGCCTTCGAGCGCTACGAGACGGAAGTGGACCCGGGCGCCACGGCCGACGTCCTGGTCCGCGCCGACGATCCACGCCACCCCGCCTGGAACGGCTGAGCGGCGGCCACGGAAGCGCATCCCGGACTTCCGGGTGCGCGTGCCTGGGGACACGGCGAGAATGTAGGGCGCCGGGACTAGCGGTGTGTTCCGCGCCGCGCCGGCCGTCCGGCACCGGGAGGTACTTCATGACCACCGCCGGAGACATCATGCACCGTGGTGCCCAGTGGATCCCCGCTCACGAGACCCTGGACCGCGCAGCCCAGCTGATGCGTGAGCTCAACGTGGGCGCGCTGCCCATCAGTGACGAGAACGAACGGCTCTGCGGCATCCTCACCGACCGCGACATCGTCGTCGGTTGTGTCGCCATGGGCCACGACCCGGCCCAGGTCACCGCGGGCGAGATGGCCCAGGGCACCCCGCGCTGGATCGAGTCGGGTGCCGACGTCGGCGAGGTGCTCCAGGAAATGAAGGGGCACCAGATCCGCCGGCTTCCCGTGATCGAGAACAAACGACTCGTCGGCATGATCAGCGAGGCCGACCTGGCCCAGCACCTGACGGACGAACAGCTCGCCGCGTGGGTCGAGAGCGTCTACGCGAGGAGCGCGATGCGCTGACCGCGCGGACTCTCCCGACCGGGAGGGTCGTGAGCGCGCACTCCCGCCCGGCCGGCCGTGCCGGGCGAGGGGCGGCTCACCACTCTCACAGCCAGCCGTTGCGCCGGAACCCCCGGTACAGGACGAGGCAGGCGAGGGTGATCACGCCGATGACTATCGGGTAACCGAACCGCCAGTGCAGTTCCGGCATGTGGTCGAAGTTCATGCCGTAGAGCCCGCAGACCATCGTCGGTACGGCGATGACCGCTGCCCATGCCGTGATCTTCCGCATGTCCTCGTTCTGTGCCACCGTCACCTGCGCGAGGTGTGCCTGCAGGATCGAGTTGAGCAGTTCGTCGAAGGCGGCGATCTGCTCGGTGACCCGCAGCAGATGGTCGGAGACGTCCCGGAAGTACGCCTGTATCTCCGGGGCGATCACCCGTATCGGCCGGGTGGCGAGCTCCTGGACGGGGCGGGCGAGTGGCACCACCGCCCGCTTCAGTTCCAGGAGTTCGCGTTTGAGCTGGTAGATGCGGCCCGCGTCCGCCCGCGCGCCGTTCTCGGCGAACACATCGGCCTCGACCTGGTCGATGTCCTCCTGGACCGAGTCCGTGACATGTACGTAGTCGTCGACCACATGGTCGGCGATCGCGTGCAGCACCGCGGCCGGGCCCTTGGCGAGTTGACGGGTGTCCGCCTCCAGCTCCTCGCGCAGCGGCCCCAGCGACCCGTGCCGTCCGTGCCGCACGGTGATGACGAAGTCGGACCCGACGAAGACCATGATCTCGCCGGTGTTCACCACCTCGCTGGTCGCCGTCAGCTCCTTGTGCTCGACGTAGCAGACCGTTTTGAACACCGCGAAGAGTGTGTCGCCGTACCGCTCCAGCTTCGGCCGTTGATGGGCCTCCACCGCGTCCTCGACGGCCAGTGGGTGCAGGTCGAAGAGGTCGGCTATGCCGGCGAACTCCTGGTCCGTGGGCTCGTGCAGTCCGAGCCAGACGAAACCCTCGTCGCTCTTGCGGATCCGCTCCACGGTCTCGACGAGATCGCGTCCGCCCGGGACCCTGGCGCCGTCCTGATACGCCACGCAGTTCACCACCGCCGTGCCCAGCGGGGACCGGGCGTGGTGACTCAGGTCGACACGGGTACGCCGCCGGGCCAGCCGCGCCACCTTGCGGAGCCCACCGACCTTGCCGAGGCTCGTGACCTTCCGCAGATTCCCTGCCATGGACATCCGGAACTCCTTGCGTGGATCTCCCCGCGCCGCACTTCGCGCCCTGGCGTGCAAGTCTGCCAGTCCCTTTCGCTCGCCGGGAAAGCCTGTGGGAACGGAATGTTCCACTTCGTTTCAGCGGTGCCGGGCGGCATCGGACCAGACCGGCAGGGGTTGCTGTCCGAGCGTCAGAGGCGTGCGGTGCCCGCGGTGACGCACGGGTGGGGAGAACGGGAGCGTCGGCGATTCCGGACAAGCGGGTCAACTGGGATGATCTCTGTATGACGCAAACCGACGGCTATCTCCTCGACAACCGGCAGACCGAGGCGGGGCAGCGCTTCGACGCCTTCGCCACTCTCTTCGACCCCACCACCTTCCGGCACATGGAGCGCTTCGGCATCGGGTCCGGCTGGCGCTGCTGGGAGGTCGGCGCGGGTGGCACGTCCGTGGTGTCCTGGCTCGCCAAGAAGGTCGGCCCGACCGGGCGGGTCGTGGCGACCGACATCGACACGTCGTGGGCGGCCTCCGCGGCCCGCCCGCCGGTCGAGATCCGGGTGCACGACGTGGGCGCCGAGGAACCGCCGGGGGAGGGCTTCGACCTCGTGCACGCACGGCTCGTGCTGGTCCACGTGCCGGACCGGGAGCGGGCGTTGCGGTCGATGGTCAAGGCACTGCGGCCGGGCGGGCGGCTTCTCATCGAGGACGCCGACCCCGCGCTGCAACCGCTGCTCTGCCCCGATGAGCACGGCCCCGAGCAACAGCTCGCGAACCGGCTGAGGCACGGTTTCCGCAAGCTGCTCGCCGAGCGCGGCGCCGACCTTTCCTACGGCCGCAAACTCCCTCGCTTGCTGCGGGAAGCGGGACTGCGCGAGGTGGAGGCCGACGCGTACTTCCCCGTCACCTCAACCGCCTGCGCGGACCTCGAGTCCGCGACGGCCCGTCAGATTCGCGACCAGCTCGTCACCGCGGGAATCGCCACCGACGAGGACATCGACCGTCACCTGGCCAACGTGGCCTCCGGCTCGATGGACCTGGCGACCGCGCCGATGATCTCGGCCTGGGGACGCAAGTAGCGCCCCTACCGGACCCGCGCCCCCTCGGGCCTACCTCCGACCCGCTCCACCGCCATCGCCCCCGCCCTGCACCCCTCCACCGCCGCCGCCTCGGGCTCGGCGCCCGCGAGAAGGGCGGCGAGGAACGCTCCGGTGAAGGCGTCGCCGGCGCCCGTGGTGTCGCGAGGGTCCGCGGGCACCGCGGGGACGTGGGCCCGTACGGCGCCCGAGCGGGCCACCAGGGCCCCGTCGGGGCCCTGCTTCGCGACGACCAGGGGGACGTGGCGGCTCAACTTGGCCGCCGCGTCCGCCGGATCGGGCAGTCCCGTCAGCAGGAACGCCTCGTCGCGACTGGGCAGCAGCAGGTCGACGCCCTCGGCGAGCGCGAGGAAACGGTCCGCGCCCAGTTCCGTGAGGAACCCCACCGACGCGGGGTCCAGGCTGACCGGGACCCCACGGGCGCGTGCCGACTCCAAAGCCACCGACACCAGCGCCCGGCTCGGTTCGGAGAAGAACAGATAGCCCGACAGATGCAGCCGCGCGACACCGTCGAGCAGCGCGGGCGACCAGTCGTCGGGGTCGAGCCGCAGGGAGGCCCCGCTGTCGGTGAGGAACGTCCGCTCGGCCGAGGCACCCTGGTCCACCAGGCAGATCACCGTCCCCGTCGGCGCCTGCGGATCGACGACGAGGAGGGGACGTACGCCGCAGGCCACCAGCTCGCGCTCGTGCCAAGCGGCGGCATCCGCCCCCACACGGCCCAGCAGCCGCACCTCCGCGTGGCCCCAACGCGCGGCCCAACATGCGACGTTGGCGCCTGCCCCACCCGGCAGGGTCCGGATCGCGGCGGCCGTGTCGGTGCCCGCCGCGAGTGGCCCGTGGTGCCGGGCGACGATGTCCGTGACCACGTCACCGACGACGAGCAGCGCCCCCGTCGCCGGGCCCACGTCCCGCCCGGCACCGCCCCGGTCCGCCCGGTTCGCGCCCCGGCCCGGACCGCCGTCGCGATCCGTCCCGTTCACGCCCCGGCCCAGGCCGCCGCGATCCGTCCCGCGAGTCGTACGTTGCCGCGCACCGCCGCCAGATTGGCGCTCAGCGACGCGCCGTCGGTGTGCCGCACCAGATGGTCGAGCAGGAACGGCGTCACGGCCTGCCCGCTCACGCCCTCCGCCTCGCACGCCCGCAACGCCTCGGCGAGCACGCGCGCGTGGAGCGCGGGATCGAGCTGCTCCTCCTCGGGGACCGGGTTCGCCACGATGAGCGCCGATTCCGGGCCGTCCAGCGCGTCCTGCGCGCGCATGACGTCCGCCACCTGCCCGGGGGAGTCCAGCGTCCAGTCCACGGGATGTCCCGAGTCGGACAGATAGAAGCCCGGGAAGCGACCGGTGCCGTACCCGGCCACCGCGACGCCCAGTGTCTCCAGGCGCTGCAGCGTCGCCGGAACGTCCAGGATCGACTTGACGCCCGCGCACACCACCGTGATCCGGGTCCGCGCCAGCAGGCCCAGGTCCGCCGACTCGTCCTGCGTCACCGTCCATTCCCGGTGCACCCCGCCGAGGCCGCCCGTCGCGAACACGCGGACGCCCGCGAGAGCGGCCAGCAGCGCCGTCGCGGACACGGTCGTCGCGCCGCTCGCGCCCGCCGCCACCGCGAGCGGCAGATCGCGGTGCCCCAGCTTGCGGATCCCGTCCTCGTTGGCAACCCGCTCCAGCTGCTCCTTGTCCAGTCCGACATGGGGCCGCCCGTCCAGCACAGCGATCGTCGCCGGTACGGCGCCCTCCTGCCGTACGACGTCCTCCAGCTCCAGCGCCACCTGCAGATTGCGCGGGCGGGGCAGTCCGTGCGCGATGATCGTCGACTCCAGGGCCACCACCGGCCGGCGCGCGTCGAGCGCCTCCCGCACCTCTTCGGACACCACGATCACGTGCCTGCCTCCTGTCTGTCGCCTTTCCTCATCTCTGGCGGGCGGCACGCCCGGTCAAACCCTTGCGACCTGCGGCGTACGACACCAGCCTGGGGGCATGACGGACAACTCGGCACGTCTTGACCATGTCGTCCTGTGGGTGCGCGATCCGGTCGCCTCGGCCGACTTCTACGAGAAGTCGGTCGGCCTGGAACCCGTGAGGGTCGCCGAATACGCGGAGGGGAAGGCGCCGTTTCCCTCCGTGCGCCTCAATGGAGAGACCATTTTCGACCTCATGGCCCTCCCCATGGCCGCGTACATGAACATGATCCCGGGCGCTGCGGACAGCGCGGGGCACCCGGTCAACCACGTATGCCTGTCCCTCCAGGAAGCCGATTTCGACGCGCTGCACACACGTCTGGAGGAACGGTCCGTCCCCCTCTCCGGCTTCTCGTACGACTCCTTCGGCGCCCGTGGCATGGCCAAGCGCAGCTTCTACTTCCAGGACCCGGACGGAAACGTCTTCGAGGCACGCCACTACGACTAGGTTCCGGGCCTTCGGACCACCCTCCGCGTGAGGCTTCCTCGCATGCCCTTAAGGTGACCGCTCATGACCACGAACACGCAGGCCACCCCGTCCTTCGCCGTGCACATCCCCGATGCCGAGCTGGAACCGGAGCCCCTGGACCCGGCTCAGGTCGTCTCCGGTGATCCGGTGGTGAGCGGCAAGGTGCTGTGGGAGTCGGCCGACGGCAAGCAACTGCGCGGCATCTGGCAGATCACGCCCGGCGTGGTGACGGACACCGAGGCCAACGAACTCTTCGTCGTCGTCAGTGGCCGCGCCACGATCGAGGTCGAGGGCGGTGACGTGATCGAGGTGGGCCCGGGCGACGCGGCCGTGCTGCGCGAGGGCGACCGTACGACGTGGACCGTGCACGAGACGCTCCGCAAGGCGTACCACATCAGCCTCTGAATCAGCCTCTGAGGCCCTTCGGTGCTCACCGGCGGCTTCGGCCTCGGCGCCGTGTGAACAGGGCCAGCCCGCCCAGCGGCACCAGCAGGCACGCGGCGAGGAGGTTCAGCCACCCGTAGCTCGCCTGTGCGACGACGAGACCGGCGGTCGCCCCACCGAGGCCGGCCGCCGTGTTCATGGTCAGGTCGGACACGCCCTGGGCGGCGGCGCGCGCGGCCTGGGGCACCGAGTCCGTCAGGAGCGCCGAGCCGGACACGAGCCCGGACGACCAGCCAAGGCCCAGGACGAAGAGCCCCGCGGCGATCTGTCCGTGGCTGCCGCCCGCCGTGCCCGCGAGGAGCGCCGCGCAGGCCAGCAGGCCCACGGCGAGCCCGATCCCCGAGAGCCGCCCGAACCGGTCCGAGAGCCGCCCCATGAGGGGCGAGAACGCGTACATGCCCGCGATGTGGCCACTGATCACCAGCCCGATCAGATCGATGCTCGCCCCGTGGTGTCCGAGGTCGACGGGGGTCATCGACATGATCGAGACCATCGCGGTGTGCGAGACGGCCACGGTCACGAGCGCCAGCCTGGCCCGCGGCGAGGCGGCGACCGCGGCGAAACCGGCGCGGATGGAACGCGCCTGAGCCGACTGCTCCTCGACGGGTGCCAGCGCCCGGGCGGTCAGCAGGGGATCGGGCCGCAGCAGCACGGCCACCAGCAGAGCGGACAGGAGGAATACCCCGGCCGCCCAGAGGAACGGCCCCGCCGCCTCGGGTATCCCGAGCCCGGAGACGCTGCGTCCGGCGGGCGCGGCGATGTTGGGCCCCAGCACCGCTCCGATCGTGGTCGCCCACACCACGTTCGAGATGGCCCGGGCACGCCGCTGCGGCTCGGCCAGATCGGCGGCCGCGAACCGCGCCTGGAGGTTCGCCGACGAGGCCGCGCCGAAGCCCGCCATGCCGAGCAGCAGCAGCGGAAAGCTCCCCACACACGCGGCGACCACGACGACGCCCGCTCCCGACGCCCCGATGAGGTAGGCCAGCACCAGGCCCGGGCGGCGCCCCCGCGCGGTCATCAGCGCGGCCAGCGGCACGGAGAGCACCGCCGTCCCGGTGACCGTCGCGGTGGGCGCGAGCCCGGAGAGCGACTCGGTGCCACTGACCTGCTTGGCCAGCACGGTGGCGAGCGCGATGCCGGTGGCGACGCCGAGTCCGCCGAGGATCTGACCGGCGATGAGTACGGCGGTGATGCGGCGTCGCAGCGCCGGTATCTCCTCGGCGTCCACGGGCACGGCGAGCTGCCGCTCGACGGAGGTCACGGCGAACACTCGGACGCGCTGGAATCGGCTCGGGTCACCGGCGCAGTTTCCAGCCCGCGCCCCACATGAACAAGGGTTGTCGCGAGCTATGAGCGCTGTCGGCTCCGCAGGTACGGCAGGTACGGGCAGGTAACGGCAGCCCGCACCGGCCACGGCAGGCACCGTACACAGCCGCCAGCCGCCAGCCGCCAGCCGCCAGCCGCCAGCCGCCAGCCGCCAGCCGCCGGCACCGCCCGTCAGAACAACGGCTCCGGCAGTACGCCTTCCAGCGCCAGCAGCTTCCGCTTGGTCTCCAGGCCGCCCCCGAACCCCCCGATGCCGCCGTCGCTCTCCACCACCCGGTGGCACGGCACGACGACCGGCAGCGGGTTCGAGCCCATGGCCACGCCCACGGCCTGCGCCGCGCCCGGCTGGCCGACCCGCCGGGCCAGGTCGCCATAACCCACGACCCCGCCGTACGGAACTCCCGAGGCCAGCTCGCGCAGCACCTGACGGTTGAACCCGGAGATCAGCGACCAGTCCAGCGGCAGCTCGAAGTCCCGCCGCTCGCCCGCGAAGTAGGCCGTGACCTGGCGTATCGACTCGGCCAGGAGCGGTGACCCGGGTGCCTCGACCGGCTGGGTGCCCAGACGCGCGGCCAGCCGCTCGAGTGCCTTGTCACGCACCGCGTCCGTGGCGTGGAAGACCACGTTCACCAGGCCGTCCGGTGTCGCCGCCAGCAGCAGCGGACCGATGTCCGTGCCGACGACGGCCCACACGACCCGCTGTTCGTCCTGCCCATCGCTGTTCATGCGATCCACCGTACGATCCGCCACTGACAATGCCCGCGGCACGGACGCCGCCCGGCGTCCGCACCACGGGCGAGAGCCCCGCCGACAACCGATCAGGTCTGTTGCAGAGCGCTCCGGATCACGTCGGGCTTGTTCGTGATCACGCCGTCCACGCCGTAGCCCGCCAGGCGCCGCGCGGTGTTCGCGTCGTCGATGGTCCAGGTGAAGACCTCCATCGGCCGGCTGTGGGGTCCGACGAACGAGTGGACCGCGGAGACATAGTCGGCCGAGAGGGAGGCGTGGTCCGGGTTGATCAGATCGGCGAACCGCGCGTACTCGTGCAGGCGCGCGACCGACGGCTTGCCCAGGAAGGCCGTCGTGATCCCGGGACGCAGTTCGTGGACCGTCCGCACGCTCTGCTCGCTGAAGCTCTGGACGACCAGCCGGTTCCTGAGATGGGCCGGATCCAGCCAGCCTTCGTTGCTCAGGACCTTGAGGGTCTGCCGCTCGATACCTGGATAGAGCTCGGGGTTCTTGATCTCCAGCACGAGCTTCTGGTGATTGTGCGAGACGCGGTTCATGTACTGCTTCAGCGTCGGCACACGGGTGCCCGCGTACCGGGGACCGAACCAGCTCCCCGCGTCCAGGCGCGCGATCTCCGCCGCGGTGAAGTCCTTGACCTTCCAGGGAGCCCGGTGCGGATAGACCTTCTTGACGTCGGTCGTACGCGCCAGGCTCGCGTCGTGGAGCACGACGAGCTCGCCGTCCTTGGTGCGCTGGACGTCGTTCTCGACCCAGCCGAAGCCCATCGCGGCCGCCTTGTCGATGGAGGCGAGGGTGTTCTCGGGCGCGTAGGCGGACGCTCCGCGGTGCGAGACGATCAACGGCGCCTTGCGCAGGGAGCCGGCCTGTGCGTGGGAGGTGGGCAGTATCAGGACGGTTCCCCCGATAAACGCGGCGGTCGTGGCGGCGGCAACGCGCGCGTGCATACGTACTCCTCGCGTCGAGCGATCACAGACAGATCAAGAGTGACAGCAGAGAGTCAACGACGGAGGGGTACGGGATGGACACGGATTGAATGGAGTTGACCAAGTCCGCTCACCGGCATCACACAGGTGCGGCGAGGTCGTGATTCTTTGCCGGAAAATCGTTCGACCATTCAGGTGAGGGTCATACTCTCTGCCTCGACCCTGGCCGTTGTTTCGGTCCCGAGGGTGGGGGCATTTCCGGGAATTTCTGGCGTAAAAGGGCGGGAAGGGCAGCCGCGCATGCAGGGCACGGTCGACGGCTTCAGTTACGGACTCGTCACACCGCTGGTGGCGTACCTCATGGCCTGCCTGGGCGGAGCGCTCGGCCTGCGCTGCACCACCAGATCGATGCTCGTCGCCCACTCCTGGCGGGCCGGCTGGCTCGCGCTCGGCTCGGTGGCGATCGCCTCGGGCATATGGACCATGCACTTCATAGCCATGATGGGGTTCACCGTGAAGGAGACCCCGGTCCACTACGACAAGCCGACGACCTTCGCGAGCCTGGGCGTGGCCATCGTGATGGTCGGCATCGGGATCTTCATCGTGGGTTACCGGGGCGCCACCGGAACGGCGCTCTTCACCGGGGGCACCATCACCGGTCTGGGAGTCGCCTCGATGCACTATCTGGGCATGGCCGGCATGCGCCTCAACGGGAACCTCGAGTACAACACCCTCACCGTCTCCGCCTCGGTGGTCATAGCCGTCGTCGCCGCCACCGCCGCTCTGTGGGCGGCGGGGCAGGTCCGGGGATTCCTCTGGAGCGTGGGCGCCAGCCTCGTCATGGGACTGGCCGTCAGCGGTATGCACTACACGGGCATGGCCGCCCTCAGCGTCCATCTCCACGGCACGTCCCATAGTCCCGACGGCGACTCGGCCGCCGCACTGCTCGCGCCCATGATGATCGGCCCGCTGGTCTTCCTGTGTCTGGCGGGCGTCGTCGTGATGTTCGACCCGCTGATGGTCATGGGCAGGCCCGACTGGAGGCCCACGGAGCACCGGCCCGGCGTCCCGGCCCACTCCACGGTCCAGTACGTGGGCCGCCGCCCCCTGCCGCGCGCCGGCCGCGAGCGCGGCCACCGCAGCTCACGCACCCCCCAGAACCGGTGATCCGGGCCCGTTGTCAGTGCGGGGTCGTACGGTGGAACCCATGCGGCCCGTATCAAAGATCGAACGTTCGGTGGCGCCCTTCGAGGTCGTCAGCCCCTACCAGCCGAGCGGTGACCAGCCGGCGGCCATCGCCGACCTGGAAAAGCGCATCCGCGCGGGTGAGAAGGATGTCGTCCTGCTGGGCGCGACCGGCACCGGCAAGTCCGCCACCACCGCGTGGATGATCGAGAAGCTCCAGCGCCCCACGCTCGTCATGGCACCGAACAAGACGCTGGCCGCCCAGCTGGCCAACGAGTTCCGCGAGCTGCTGCCGAACAACGCGGTCGAGTACTTCGTCTCGTACTACGACTACTACCAGCCCGAGGCCTACGTCCCGCAGTCGGACACCTACATCGAGAAGGACTCCTCGATCAACGAGGAGGTCGAGCGCCTGCGCCACTCCGCGACCAACTCGCTGCTCACCCGCCGCGACGTCGTGGTGGTCGCCTCGGTCTCCTGCATCTACGGCCTCGGCACGCCGCAGGAGTACGTCGACCGGATGGTCAGCCTCAAGGTCGGCGACGAGATCGACCGCGACGACCTGCTGCGCCGCTTCGTGGACATCCAGTACACGCGCAACGACGTGGCGTTCGCTCGCGGCACCTTCCGGGTCCGCGGCGACACCATCGAGATCTTCCCGGTCTACGAGGAGCTCGCCGTCCGCATCGAGATGTTCGGCGACGAGATCGAGGCACTCTCCACGCTGCACCCGCTCACCGGTGAGGTCATCAGCGACGACAACCAGGTCTACGTCTTCCCGGCGTCCCACTACGTGGCCGGCCCCGAGCGCATGGAGCGCGCGGTCAACGACATCGAGAAGGAACTCGGGGAGCGCCTCGCCGAGCTGGAGAAGCAGGGCAAGCTCCTGGAGGCCCAGCGCCTGCGCATGCGTACGACGTACGACCTGGAGATGCTCCGCCAGATCGGCTCCTGCTCCGGCGTCGAGAACTACTCGATGCACTTCGACGGCCGCGAACCCGGCTCCCCGCCGAACACACTGATCGACTACTTCCCGGACGACTTCCTGCTCGTCCTCGACGAGTCGCACGTCACGGTCCCGCAGATCGGTGCCATGTACGAGGGCGACGCCTCCCGCAAGCGCACCCTCGTCGACCACGGCTTCCGGCTGCCCTCCGCCCTGGACAACCGCCCCCTGAAGTGGGAGGAGTTCCAGCAGCGCATCGGGCAGACCGTCTATCTGTCGGCGACCCCGGGGAAGTACGAACTCTCGCGGGGTGACGGCTTCGTCGAGCAGATCATCCGCCCCACCGGCCTGATCGACCCCGAGGTCGTCGTCAAGCCCACCGAGGGCCAGATCGACGACCTGGTGCACGAGATCCGCAAGCGCACCGAGAAGGACGAGCGCGTCCTGGTCACCACCCTCACCAAGAAGATGGCCGAGGACCTCACCGACTACTTCCTGGAACTCGGCATCCAGGTGCGCTATCTGCACAGCGACGTCGACACCCTGCGCCGCGTCGAGCTGCTGCGCGAGCTGCGCTCGGGCGAGTTCGACGTCCTGGTCGGCATCAACCTGCTGCGCGAGGGCCTCGACCTGCCCGAGGTCTCCCTGGTGTCGATCCTCGACGCCGACAAGGAGGGCTTCCTGCGTTCGGGTACCTCGCTGATCCAGACCATCGGCCGCGCGGCGCGCAATGTCTCCGGCCAGGTCCACATGTACGCCGACCGGATCACCCCGGCGATGGAGAAGGCCATCGAGGAGACCAACCGCCGCCGGGAGAAGCAGGTCGCCTACAACGAGGAGAGGGGCATCGACCCGCAGCCCCTCCGCAAGAAGATCAACGACATCGTGGCCCAGATCGCCCGCGAGGACATCGACACGGAGCAGTTGCTCGGCTCCGGATACCGCAAGGGCAAGGACGGCAAGGGAGCCAAGGCCCCCGTGCCCTCGCTCGGCGGCAAGGCGGCCAAGTCCGCCAAGGGCAAGGCCAAGGAGACGGTGCCGACCGACCGCCCCGCGGCCGAACTCGCCGAGCAGATCGAGGAGATGACGGAGCGGATGCGGGCCGCCGCGGCCGACCTCCAGTTCGAGATCGCGGCACGGCTGCGCGACGAGGTGTCGGAGATGAAGAAGGAGCTGCGCCAGATGAAGGAGGCGGGCCTGGCCTGAGGCCCCCGTCCACCGTGCCGGACCTCGGCGGATGCGCGCTGTGTTGCAACACCGACACAAAGCGCGCCCCAGGGTTCGGCACGGTCGTCGGCGCTGCGTAGGGTGCTGGACATCCGCGGACTCCGCGGCAACAGGGGACAGCTCGAGAGGGGAACAGCGCGTGACGGTCAACATGACCAAGGGTCAGGCCATCAGTCTGCAGAAGAACGACGGGGGCACCCTGACCGCGGTGCGCATGGGGCTCGGCTGGCAGGCGGCTCCCCGGCGCGGCCTGTTCGGCTCGCGCACCCGGGAGATCGACCTCGACGCGTCCGCCGTACTGTTCGCGGACAAGCAGCCCGTCGACGTGGTGTTCTTCCGTCACCTCGTCAGCGACGACGGATCCGTGCGGCACACCGGTGACAACCTGGTCGGTGGCGTGGGCCAGGGTGGTGACGACGAGGCGATCCTCGTCGACCTCCAGCGCGTCCCGGTCCACATCGACCAGATCATCTTCACCGTCAACTCCTTCACGGGCCAGACGTTCCAGGAAGTGCAGAACGCGTTCTGCCGTCTGGTCGACGAGACCAACGGCCAGGAGCTCGCCCGCTACACGCTCGCGGGCGGCGGCCAGTACACGGCGCAGATCATGGCGAAGGTGCACCGCGCGGGCCCTGGCTGGCAGATGACGGCCCTGGGCACACCGGCCAACGGCCGTACCTTCCAGGACCTGATGCCCGCGATCCTGCCGCACCTGTAGGCAGCGCGGCGCCCGGCACACGAAGCGACACGGGGGGACAAGGCGATGACGGCCGAGCTGGTCCGGGGGCAGAACCACCCGCTCTCCCAGGCCCGTCTTGAGGTCCGCGTATCGGCCGGCCGGCCGATCGTGGCCGGGGCCACGCTGAGCGACGAGCAGGGCAGGGTCCGGGGCGTCGAATGGGTGGCTCACCCGGGCGCGCCGACCCTGCCCGGACTCGAGGTCTCCAAGCAGGCGGCGGCCGACCACCGCCTCGCGTTCGACCTGGACGCCCTGCCGGGGACCGTGCACCGCGTCAGCGTGCTGCTCGCACTGCCGACCGGCGTTGGTGGCCCTGTCCGGTTCGGGGCCGTCGCCGCCCCCTTCGTCGCCGTCACCGGCCTCGACGGCTCCGAGGTCGCCAGCTACACCATCACCGGCCTGGACACGGAGTCGGCCGTCGTCGCCCTGGAGCTCTACCGCAGACAGGGCGTCTGGAAGGTACGCGCGGTCGGCCAGGGATACGCGGGCGGCCTCGCCGAACTCCTCACCGACCAGGGCCTGTCCGAGGCCCGGCAGCTCGCGGGCAGCATCAACGAAGCGGTGGCCCAGGGACTGGCCCGCTCGGTGTCGGCACCCCCGCCGCGTACGGCGGACACGGACCGCTCACGACAGGCGGCCGCCTCGGCGCCGGGACCGGACCAGCCGTACGCCGCACCGCAGGGCGCCCCCGGGACCGTACCGCCGCAGTCCCCGTACGACGCGCCGGGTCCGCAAGGAGCCACGGTGCCGCAGACGGGCTATCCGGGAGGCCCCGCGCAGCCCGACCCCTCCGCCGTCACCCAGCCGTCCGCCCCCACGGGCGGCCCGGTCAACTACAGCCACCCCGGCAGGCAGGCCGCCGCGCCGCCCCCTCCTGCGCCGACCGCACCACCGGCCGCGCCGGGGCAGCCCGCGCAGCCCGTCGCCGGTGACGCGACCGGCTGGTCCATGGAGGAGCGGCTCTACAACCAGGTGTGGGGCATGTTCGAGGACCTGGCGCGCACCACGGCCGCGTATCGCAGCGCCGTCGACTTCGCCGACTCGCGCATGGAGCAGGAGCTCGACAAGGTTCTGTCCGACCCGCGCAGCCGGATCGGCGGGCAGGGCGACGCCGCGCGTGAGGCGGCCCAGGCCAAGCGCGCCGGCCTGGTCGACCAGGCCCGCGCCGCGCTCGACCGGGACCTCGCCCAGCTCGCGGCCGAGGCCGAAGTGGTCGAGCCCGCGCTGCCCGCGGCGTACGCAGCCTGGGACAACCCGGTCTGGCACGGCTACCGGGTGCCCATGGAGATCCCCATGGCCCTCCGCCTCGGCGACCTCCGGCTGCCCGAGAGCGAGAACCTGAGCATCCCGATGCTGGTCCGGCTTCCGCTCGAACGTGGCCTGTGGATCGACAGTGGACGCGCCGGCCTCGACGACCCGCTCGCCGACTCCGACGAGCTGCGCCGACTCGCCATGGACACGGCGGTGGCGCATGCCGCCCGGCTGCTCGCCGTCTATCCCGCGGGTGAGTTCACGGTGCACGTGATCGACCCGGCCGGTTCGGGAGCCTCGTGTCTCGCGCCGCTGGTGCGTTCCGGAGTCCTCGACGCTCCGCCCGCCGCCGGGGCCGCGGGGGTGGGCGAGGTGCTGGCCCGGCTCACCCAGCGTGTCGACCTGGTGCAGATGGCGGTGCGTGGCGGCGTGGCCGACTCGCTGCCGCCGGACCTCGACACCGCCGAACAACTGCTGATCGTCAACGACTTCCCGCACGGCTTCGACGACCGCGCCGTGACGCAGTTGCGCTATCTCGCGGACGAGGGACCGGCCGTCGGCGTCCATCTGATGATGGTCGCGGACCGGGAGGACGCCGCCGCCTACGGGCCGCTGCTCGATCCTCTCTGGCGTTCGCTGTTGCGACTCACCCCGGTGCCCGACGACCATCTCGCCGACCCGTGGGTGGGGCACGCCTGGACGTACGAACCCGCGCTCGTCCCGCCGGGCAGTCAGGTGCTCCAGCAGGTGCTCTCCCAGGTGGCGGCGGCCCGCTGCTCATGGAACCGCTGACCCGCAAACGGCTTTGCCAAGCATCGGTAAAGCTCTCTGACCAGCGGGCTTGGTCTTTCTTTTACTAATCGCTTTACCTTTCCTTGGTGTTTCGGGTACTGTTTTCCGTACGGAGGGGAGTACTCCCTACCAGTAGCGGCGTTCCCGTCAATACGGATCCGACCAGATCCCGGGGCGTCGGCCCGTGGGCCGCGGACGCATCACGCGTCCCCTCGGTCGCGGGTGGAAGAGACCTCCGGCAGCGACGACGCTGGTATTTGCCGTTACGACTGCCGGAGGCGCAGTGGATGTTTCCGTGACCCTTTGGGTCCTCACGATCGTGGGCCTCGCCGCCCTCATCGCGGTCGACTTCTTCATCGGTCGCAAGCCGCACGACGTATCGATCAAGGAAGCCGGAATCTGGACGATCGTCTGGATCGCTCTGGCCGCACTGTTCGGCCTGGGACTGCTCGTGTTCTCCGGCGGCCAGCCCGCCGGCGAGTTCTTCGCCGGCTTCATCACCGAGAAGTCGCTGAGCGTCGACAACCTCTTCGTCTTCGTCCTGATCATGGCGAAGTTCGCCGTGCCGACGCAGTACCAGCAGCGGGTACTTCTCGTCGGCGTCCTCATAGCGCTCGTCCTGCGCACGATCTTCATCGTCGCGGGCGCCGCGATCATCTCCAACTTCGCCTGGGTCTTCTACATATTCGGCGCGTTCCTCATCTACACGGCCTGGAAGCTGATCCAGGAGGCGCGGGCCGACGAGCCGGAGGAGGAGTTCGAGGAGAACAAGCTGCTCAAGGCCGCCGAGAAGCGCTTCGGTGTCGCCGACCGGTATCACGGCACGAAGCTGTGGATCCAGCAGAACGGCAAGCGCGTCATGACGCCGATGCTGGTCGTGATGCTCGCGATCGGCACCACGGACGTACTCTTCGCGCTCGACTCGATCCCCGCGATCTTCGGCCTGACCCAGGACCCGTACATCGTCTTCACGGCCAACGCGTTCGCGCTGATGGGTCTGCGCCAGCTGTACTTCCTCATCGGCGGTCTGCTCAGGAAGCTGGTCCACCTCAGCTACGGCCTGTCCGTCATCCTCGGCTTCATCGGCGTCAAGCTGGTGCTGCACGCACTGCACGAGTCCGGCGTCCACGTTCCCGAGATCTCCATCCCGGTCTCGCTCGGGGTGATCTGCGCGGTCCTGGTCGTCACGACGATCACCAGCCTGATCGCCTCCAAGAAGCAGGCGGCGCTGGAAGCGTCCGAAGGCGCTTCGGAGACCTCGACGTCTGAGAAGTCCCCGACGAACAGCATCGACGTCTGATCACGTCGGAGGCGGCAACAGCCGCCTCGTGGCGGGGTGCGCGGCCGCAGGTCGCGCACCCCGCCAGGTGTTCGCTCGGGCGACCATCGGAATGCGGGGCCCGTCCGCGCCTGCGACGATCGCTGCATGATCGCTCGGCTCCGGTCACTCCTGACGCAGTGGACGGCCGTCGTGCCCGTGGTCGCGGTGGTCCTGCTGGCCTTCACCTGGGGGCGCGACCTGCCCGGCGCGATCGTCGCACTGGTGACCCTGGTCCTGGCGGGGGCGGTGCTGGCCGCGGTCCACCACGCCGAGGTGATCGCGCACCGGGTCGGCGAACCCTTCGGATCCCTCGTCCTGGCCATCGCCGTCACGATCATCGAAGTGGCGCTCATCGTCACCCTGATGGCGGACGGCGGTCCGAAAAGCTCGACGCTCGCCCGTGACACGGTGTTCGCGGCCGTGATGATCACGTGCACCGGCATCGTGGGACTGTGCCTGCTCGTCGCCTCCCTGCGTCACGGGCTCGCCGTCTTCAACGCGGAGGGCACCGGCGCCGCCCTCGCGACCGTCGCGACGCTGGCCACGCTCAGCCTGGTCTTCCCGACCTTCACCACCAGCAAGCCGGGCCCGGAGTTCTCCACGACCCAGCTCACCTTCGCCGCGCTCGCCTCACTCGTCCTGTACGGCCTGTTCGTGACGACCCAGACCGTGCGGCACCGCGACTACTTCCTCCCGATCACCCGTCTGGGCGAGGTGATCGACGTGGACGAACACGCGAACGCCCCGTCCGCCCGTGCCGCCGGGATCAGTCTGGGCCTGCTCACCCTGGCCCTCGTCGGAGTGGTCGGCCTCGCCAAGGGCGTGTCGCCCACCATCGAGTCCGGCGTCGAGGCGGCCGGTATGCCGCAGTCCGTGGTCGGTGTGATCATCGCACTGCTCGTGCTGCTGCCGGAGACCATCGCCGCGGTCCGGTCGGCCCGCCGCGACCGGGTACAGACCAGCCTGAACCTCGCCCTCGGCTCCGCGATGGCCAGCATCGGTCTGACGATTCCCGCGGTCGCCCTGGCGTCCGTCTGGCTCTCCGGGCCTCTCGTACTCGGCCTCAGTTCCACCCATATGGTGCTGCTCGCGCTCACGGTGGTCGTGAGTTCCCTGACCGTCGTCCCCGGACGCGCGACCCCCCTCCAGGGAGGCGTCCACCTGGTGGTGTTCGCGGCGTACTTGGAGCTGGCGGTCACTCCCTAGCCGACGCTCAGCCGGTCGAGCCGCCGCTGAGCCGGTGGAGCCGCCACTCACTCCGTGGCCGGTGCGACAGCCATCCGGGGCACCGGCCGGGTCTCCGGCAGCAGTGCGAAACACCCGAGGCTGAACAGGGCGATCCCCGTCAGATACGCCGCCACACCCCAGGGCACCCGCTCTCCCTCGGCCACCGCCGTCGCCACGATGGGCGTGAGCGCGCCGCCCAGGACCCCGCCCAGGTTGTAGCCCACCGCCGCCCCCGTGCAGCGCACCCGAGGCTCGTACAACTCCGGCAGATACGCGGCGATCACGGCGAACGTCGTGATGAACGCGAGCAGCGCCACCAGGAAGCCCAGGAACATCAACAGGGGTTCGCCGGTCGAGAGCAGCGCGATCATCGGGAACATCCACAGTGCCGAGGCCGTACACCCCGCCAGACACAGCGGCCGCCGTCCGTAGCGGTCGCCGAGAAGGGCCACCACGGGCGTGAGGGAGCCCTGCACCACCACGGCCGCCATGATGCAGGACAGCATGACGGTACGGCTCACCCCGAGGCGCTCGACGCCGTACGCGAGCGCCCAGGTCGTCACGGCGTAGAACACGGCGTAGCCGACCGCGAGTCCACCGGCCGTCAGCAGGACGAGCCGCCAGTGGTCGCGCACCACCTCGGCGAGCGGCACACGCGCGTGGTCCTCCATTTCGAGGAAGCTGGGGCTCTCCGCGAGCGAACTGCGCAGCCACAGCCCCGCGGCGGCGAGCAGGCCGGCCACCCAGAACGGCACCCGCCACCCCCATGCCGCGAACTGCGCGTCGGACAGCGTTGTCGACAGCATCAGCATCACGCCGTTGGCCAGCACGAACCCCACGGAGGGGCCGATCTGCGGAAAGCTCGACCACAGTGCGCGCCGCTCGGCGGGCGCGTGCTCCGCGGTCAGCAGCACCGCACCGCCCCACTCCCCGCCGAGCCCGAGCCCCTGAAGGAAACGCAGCACAAGAAGGAGCACGGGAGCGGCCGTACCGATCGAGTCGTACGTCGGCACGCACCCGACCGCGACGGTCGCGGCGCCGGTCAGCAACAGCGAGGCGACGAGCACCGGCCGCCGTCCGCGCCGGTCCCCGATGTGCCCGAACAGCATCGAGCCGAGCGGGCGGGCGACGAACCCGACGCCGAACGTCGCGAAGGCCGCCAGCGTTCCCGCCAGCGGTGAGAAGGTCGGGAAGAACAACGGTCCCAGGACCAGGGCGGCCGCGGTCCCGTAGACGAAGAAGTCGTAGAACTCGATGGCCGTTCCGGCGAGCGAGGCGGCCGCGAGCCGGAGCATGGAGGGCGCCCTTACGGTGTGTACGTCGTGCATGCCGCGTCAACTACCCACGGTGACGGACGGTTACGGGGGCGCGCGGGAGCGTGGTGCGCGTCGGAGGCTGATCGCGATGCGCCGGAGCGGACCGACCTCGTACTGCTCGGAGCGGGTCTCGTCACGGAACGGCGGGTGTCATCACGGAAAGGCGGGTCTCATCACGGATTGGACGGCCCGTCACCACCGCGCCGTGGCGTGATAGACCGGGTCCGAGCAGCGGTCCGCAACGGGCCGGCAGATCTGGAAGGACCGGAGGAACCGTGCCCCGCACCCTCGCCAACGCCCCGATCATGATCCTCAACGGGCCCAATCTGAACCTCCTCGGGCAGCGTCAGCCGGAGATCTACGGCTCGGACACGCTCGCGGACGTGGAGGTCCTGTGCGCCAAGGCGGCCGCGGCGCACGGCGGCACGGTGGACTTCCGTCAGTCCAACCACGAGGGCGAGCTGGTGGACTGGATCCACGAGGCGCGCCTGAACCACGCCGGGATCGTGATCAACCCGGCCGCGTACTCGCACACCTCCGTCGCGATCCTGGACGCGCTCAACGCCTGTGACGGCCTTCCGGTGGTGGAGGTCCACATCTCCAACATCCACCAGCGCGAGGCGTTCCGGCACCACTCGTACGTCTCGCAGCGGGCCGACGGGGTCATCGCGGGGTGCGGGGTGCAGGGGTACGCGTTCGCGGTGGAGCGGGTGGCGGCGCTGGCGGGGACGGGGCAGGCGCAGGCCTGACTCAGAGCCGCCCCGCCTCCACGATCCGGCGCAGGAACCGCTGGGTGCGCTCCTGTCGCGGGCTACCGAAGAGTTCCTCGGCCGTGCCGCGTTCGAGGACCACACCGCCGTCCAGGAAGCACACCTGGTCGGCGACCTCGCGGGCGAAGCCCATCTCGTGCGTGGCCAGCACCATGGTCATGCCCTCGTCCTTCAGGTCCCGGACGACGGACAGGACCTCACCCACGAGTTCCGGGTCGAGGGCGGCGGTGATCTCGTCGAGGAGGAGCAGTCGGGGACGTACGGCCAACGCGCGGACGATCGCGGCCCGTTGCTGCTGCCCGCCGCTCAGCCGGTCGGGATACTCGCCCGCCTTCGCGCCGAGGCCGAGCCGGTCGAGCAGCTCACGCGCGTGTGCCTCGGCCTCCGCGCGGCTCACACCGTGCACGCGGCGCGGGGCGAGCGTGATGTTCTCCAGCACGGTCATGTGCGGGAAGAGGTTGTACGCCTGGAAGACCACGCCGATCCGACGGCGTACGGCGTCGTGGTCGGCCCTCGGGTCGGTGATCTCCTCGTCGTCCAGCCAGATCGCGCCGTCGTCGATCTCCTCGAGGAGGTTCGCACAGCGCAGCAGGGTCGACTTGCCGGAGCCGGAGGCGCCGATCAGCGCGGTCACCGTGTGCGGGGCGACCTCCAGGTCGACGTCCCGCAGTACGACGGAGTCGCCGAAGGTCTTGCGGACGGATTCCATCCGCAGCGCCGGTGTGCCGGTCATATGGTCCCTCCCTGGGCCCGCTGACGGTCCATCCGGGCCGTGATCCAGTCCGTGAAGCGGGTCATCGGAATGGTCAGCGCGACGAAGACCAGTCCCGCGACGATGTACGGCGTGTAGTTGAGGCTGCGGCCCACGATGATGTCGGCGGCCCGCACCGCGTCGACCGCGCCGCCGATCGACACGAGCCCGGTGTCCTTCTGGAGGGACACCAGGTCGTTGAGGAGCGGCGGCACCTGGCGGCGTACCGCCTGGGGGAGGACGACGTAGCGCAGGGCCTGCCGGTTGGTGAGCCCGAGCGAGCGGGCCGCGGCGCGCTGCGAGGGGTGGACGGACTCGATGCCGGCGCGGAACACCTCGGCGACGTACGCCGAGTACGTCAGCGTCAGCGCCGTGCCGCCCAGGAGGACCGGGTCCACGGTGACGCCCTGCAGCCGCAGCGCGGGGACGCCCAGGACCACGATCATCAGGTTGATGATGAGCGGGAGGCCGCGGAAGAAGTCCGTGTACGCGGCGGCCAGCGCCCGTACGGGGAAGAACACCGGGCCGCGCAGGGTGCGGGCGATGGCGATCAGCATGCCCAGGACGAGGACCGCGGCGCCGCATATCAGGAGCAGCCGTACGTTCAGCCACAGCCCTTCCAGGACCTTGGGGAACGCCTCGCGCGCGTACTGCCCGTTGAAGAACGTCTCCTTGGTGCGCGACCAGCCGGGCGCGTTGACGACGACGAGGTACAGCACGGCGCCGGTGACCAGGGTGGAGAGCGCGGCGATGGCCGTCGCGCGGCGGGCGCGGGCGCGCTTGTGGCGCTCCCGTTCGATCCGCCGCTGCGACGGGACGTACGCCTCGGGCATGTCGCCCGCGCCGGAGTCCGCGCCGGAGTCCGCGCCCGGCTCCTCTCCCGGCTCCTCCTGCGACTCCTCCTTCGTGACGGTCACTTGAGCACCGGAGCGTCGACGGCCTCGGACAGCCACTGCTTCTCGATCGAGGCGAGCGTGCCGTCCTGGCGCAGGGCGTCCACGGCCTTCGTCACGCACGGGGTCAGGGCGCTGCCCTTGTCGAGGACGAGTCCGAACTGTTCGGGCGTGCCGGCGGTGTTCTCGAACTGTCCGACGATCTTGGCGTCGGTCACCTCGGCCGCCGTGATGTAGAACGCGGTCGGCAGGTCGACCACGATGGCGTCGACCTGGCCGTTCTTCAGCGCGGACTTGGCCTGGTCGTTCTTCGCGTACGCGGCCGGCTGCTGGGTCGGCTTCACCACGTCGTCGATGTAGTTCAGGCTGGTGGTGCCGACCTGGGCGCCCAGCTTGACGCCCTTGAGGTCCGCGATGCTCTTCGCCTTCGCGGCCTTGGAGCCCTTGAGCGCGATGACGGCCTGGCGGACGTCGTAGTAGCCGGACGAGAAGTCCACCGCCTTCTTGCGCTCGGCGCTGATCGACACCTGGTTGATGTCGAAGTCGAAGGTCTTCACGCCGGGCGCGAAGGCCTTGTTGAAGGGGACGGTCTGCCAGACGACGTCGCTCTTGTCGTAGCCGAGCTGCTTGGCCACGGCGTACGTGACCGCGGACTCGAAGCCCTTGCCGTTCGCGGGCTTGTCGTCCTTGAACCACGGCTCGTACGCGGGCTCGTCGGTCGCGATGGTCAGCTTGCCGGACGTCCGGGTGCCCAATGCGCCCTTCGCGCAGGATTCCCCGGTTGTCCCGGAGGCCTTGGCGGAGGCTTTGTCCTCCGGCTGCGGGGCACAGCCCACGGCGACGGCGAGCAGGGCGACGGTGGCGGCGGACGCGGCGCGGCGCAGGGTGCGTTGGGCGAGATGCATGGCGGGAGAGTGACAGCGTGGCATGCCGTTTGTCGAGGTCACAGCGGCAAAAGTCCGCATAGTGGGAACGTGTGTTGCGGTCCTGTGAACGCTCGATGAGAAGAGCCGCGGATCGGCCTGCCGACGGCTTTGCCGGGGCCGCCGGCCGAGGGCGGGGATCAATGGGCCGGCGGCCCGTTTCGCGTCAGGAGCCGTCGACCTGAGCGGGGCTGCTTCCAGTGGACTGCACCACCGCACGCGCCGGGAGCGCGCGCGGGGCACCGGCGCGTGCGCTCCATTCACACGGGGCGCGTGTTCGCGGACTTCACGCCCCCCGGCCGGGGTTCGTCGTACGACGCGGACCGGTCGGGGTTCGTTCGTCATACGCCCTCGGAGTCACCAGCCGCGCGCGTGCCATTCCGGAAGGTGCGGCCGCTCGGCGCCCAGCGTCGTGTCGTTGCCGTGCCCCGGGTAGACCCAGGTCTCGTCCGGCAGTGCGTCGAAGATCTTCGTCTCGACGTCGTGGATGAGGCTGGCGAACGCCTTCGGGTCCTTGCGGGTGTTGCCCACGCCGCCGGGGAAGAGACAGTCCCCGGTGAACACGTGCGGGTGCCCGTGCGGGTCGTCGTAGACGAGGGCGATCGAGCCCGGTGTGTGCCCCACGAGGTGGCGCGCGGTGAGTTCCACGCGCCCCACCCGGATCGTGTCGCCGTCGCCCACGAGGACGTCGGTCGGCACGGGGATGCCCTCGGCGTCGTCCCGGCCCGCGTACGTGCGTGCGCCGGTGGCCACCACGACCTCCGCGAGCGCCTGCCAGTGGTCGCCGTGCTGATGTGTGGTGACGACGGACGCGATGCCGTCGTCACCGATCAGCGTGAGCAGGGTGCCGGCGTCGTTGGCCGCGTCGATCAGCAGCTGCTCGTCGGTGGCCCGGCAGCGCAGCAGATAGGCGTTGTTGTCCATCGGGCCGACCGCGACCTTGGAGATCATCAGGTTCTGCAGCTCGTGCACATCGGCAGGTCCGCCGACCTTCACCGCTCCGCTGTACGTCATGACGGCAGCCTATAGCGGGGGGAGCGCGGGGAGTGGCCCGCCATCGACGCTCAGCCCCGAACCGTCGCGCCGTCCGCAGAGCCAGCCGAGCAGCGCCGGTGCGGGACCGGTCACGGTGACCTCGGGTCCGCCCTCGGTATCGCGTCCCGTGCTCCACGCGCGCGTGGCGTCGGTGATCCGGGTGGAGGGCACCTCGGGGTGCCCCGTGAACCGATCGGCGAGGAACGCGATCTCCCGTTCCACGAACTCCTCCGGGAGATCCTCGAGCTCGTACCCGATCCCCAGGTCCACGTGATGCAGCTCGACCTCGCCCCAGCGTCGGAACGGCACCCGGGCCGCGGAGTCCGTGACCCCGTTGCGCAGCTCCACCGTGCGCGACCAGTCCGCGGGCGCCGCCCCCGCGTCCTGGAACCGGGCCGCGCTCTCCCGCAGGTCCGCGAGCTGTCCGTCCAGGGGGCGGGGCGCGTCCCGCTCGATGTCGGCGTCCCGGGCTTCCCCGGAGACGTACATGGGGAGCCCGTCGAGGACGTTCACGAGCGCGTCCGCGTTACGGGAGAGGTGGGCGAGCACATGGCCGCGGCTCCAGCCGGGCAGCCGTGACGGCTCGGCCGCGGAAGCGTTGTCCAGTTCGGCGGCTGCGTTGAGCAGCCGTTCGGTCGCGTCACGTACAGACGCCAGGTCGCGCACATGATCCATCATGCGGCCGACCCTAGCCCCGCCACACGTTCGGGTGAAGGTGGTCGGCCACGCCAGCAAATCGAATGCACGTGCTATACCCTCGGGTGCGGCGTCGGGCATGCTGGATGGCCCGGGATTGTTGTGAACCAGGGAAAGCAACCGGCGCTGTCAGTGGCTCCCCCTAGTCTGGGAAAGACGGGGGCCTCGGCCCCTGTCACTTCTCTCAAGAAAGGTGCGGACCGGCGTGGCCGACCGTCTCATCGTCCGTGGAGCGCGCGAGCACAATCTGAAGAATGTCTCGCTCGACCTCCCGCGCGACTCGCTCATCGTCTTCACGGGCCTGTCGGGGTCGGGCAAGTCCTCGCTGGCCTTCGACACGATCTTCGCCGAGGGGCAGCGGCGTTACGTGGAGTCACTGTCCTCGTACGCCCGGCAGTTCCTCGGCCAGATGGACAAGCCGGACGTCGACTTCATCGAAGGCCTCTCCCCGGCGGTCTCCATCGACCAGAAGTCGACCTCGCGCAACCCGCGCTCGACGGTCGGCACCATCACCGAGGTCTACGACTACCTGCGTCTGCTCTTCGCGCGCATCGGCAAGCCGCACTGTCCCGAGTGCCGCCGCCCCATCACGCGCCAGTCGCCGCAGGCCATCGTCGACAGGGTTCTGGAGCTGCCCGAGGGAAGCCGCTTCCAGGTCCTTTCGCCGCTGGTGCGCGAGCGCAAGGGCGAGTTCGTCGACCTCTTCGCCGATCTCCAGACCAAGGGGTACAGCCGGGCCAGGGTCGACGGTCAGACGATCCAGCTCACCGAGCCGCCCACGCTGAAGAAGCAGGAGAAGCACACCATCGAGGTGGTCGTCGACCGCCTCACGGTGAAGGACTCCGCCAAGCGCCGCCTCACCGACTCCGTGGAGACCGCCCTCGGGCTCTCCGGCGGCATGGTCGTGCTCGACTTCGTCGACCTCCCCGAGGACGACCCCGAGCGCGAGCGCATGTACTCGGAGCACCTGTACTGCCCGTACGACGACCTGTCGTTCGAGGAGCTGGAGCCCCGCTCCTTCTCCTTCAACTCGCCCTTCGGCGCCTGCCCAGAGTGCACCGGTATCGGTACGCGCATGGAGGTCGACCCCGAGCTGATCGTCCCGGACGAGGACAAGTCCCTCGACGAGGGCGCCATCCACCCCTGGTCGCACGGGCACACCAAGGACTACTTCGGGCGGCTCGTCGGAGCCCTCGCCGACGCGTTGGGATTCCGGACCGACATCCCCTTCGCCGGTCTCCCGCAGCGCGCCAAGAAGGCCCTGCTCTACGGCCACAAGACGCAGATCGAGGTGCGCTACCGCAACCGGTACGGGCGCGAGCGTGTCTACACCACCCCCTTCGAAGGGGCCGTCCCCTTCATCAAGCGGCGGCACAGCGAGTCCGAGAGCGACGCCAGCCGCGAGCGCTTCGAGGGCTATATGCGCGAGGTGCCCTGCCCCACCTGTGAGGGCACCCGCCTCAAGCCGCTCATCCTCGCCGTCACCGTCATGGAGAAGTCGATCGCGGAGGTCTCCGCGATGTCGATCAGCGACTGCGCGGACTTCCTGGGCAAGCTGAAGCTCGACGCGCGCGACAAGAAGATCGCCGAGCGCGTCCTGAAGGAGGTCAACGAACGGCTGCGCTTCCTGGTCGACGTCGGCCTCGACTACCTGTCGCTCAACCGCGCGGCCGGCACGCTCTCCGGCGGCGAGGCCCAGCGCATCCGCCTGGCCACCCAGATCGGCTCCGGCCTCGTCGGCGTCCTGTACGTCCTCGACGAGCCGTCCATCGGCCTGCACCAGCGCGACAACCACCGGCTGATCGAGACCCTGGTCCGGCTGCGCGACATGGGCAACACGCTCATCGTCGTCGAGCACGACGAGGACACCATCAAGGTCGCCGACTGGGTCGTCGACATCGGCCCCGGCGCGGGTGAGCACGGCGGCAAGGTCGTGCACAGCGGCCCCTTGAAGGAACTGCTCACCAACGCCGAGTCGATGACCGGCCAGTACCTGTCGGGCAAGAGGGAGATCCCGCTTCCGGACATCCGCCGGCCCGCCGACCCGGGCCGCAGGCTCACCGTGCACGGCGCCCGTGAGAACAACCTCCAGGACATCGACGTCTCCTTCCCGCTGGGCGTGCTCACGGCGGTCACGGGTGTCTCGGGTTCCGGCAAGTCGACGCTGGTCAACGACATCCTGTACACGCACCTGGCGCGCGAGCTCAACGGCGCCCGGAACGTTCCCGGGCGGCACACGCGTGTGGACGGCGACGACCTCGTCGACAAGGTCGTGCACGTCGACCAGTCGCCCATCGGCCGCACCCCGCGGTCGAACCCGGCCACGTACACCGGAGTCTTCGACCACGTCCGCAAGCTGTTCGCCGAGACGACCGAGGCGAAGGTGCGGGGCTACATGCCCGGCCGCTTCTCCTTCAACGTCAAGGGCGGCCGCTGCGAGAACTGCTCGGGCGACGGCACCATCAAGATCGAGATGAACTTCCTGCCGGACGTGTACGTCCCCTGTGAGGTCTGCCACGGGGCGCGCTACAACCGGGAGACCCTGGAGGTCCACTACAAGGGCAAGTCCATCTCCGAGGTCCTCGACATGCCCATCGAGGAGGCCCTCGGCTTCTTCGAGGCCGTCCCCGCGATCGCCCGCCACCTGCGCACGCTCAACGACGTCGGTCTCGGCTACGTCCGGCTCGGCCAGTCCGCGCCGACGCTGTCCGGCGGCGAGGCCCAGCGCGTCAAGCTCGCCAGCGAGCTGCAGAAGCGTTCCACGGGCCGCACGGTGTACGTGCTGGACGAGCCGACCACCGGTCTGCACTTCGAGGACATCAGCAAGCTGATCACGGTGCTCTCCGGTCTGGTCGACAAGGGCAACACGGTCATCGTCATCGAGCACAACCTCGACGTCATCAAGACCGCCGACTGGGTCGTCGACATGGGCCCGGAGGGCGGCAACGGCGGCGGTCTCGTGGTCGCCGAGGGCACGCCCGAGCAGGTCGCCGGGGTTCCGGCCAGCCACACCGGCAAGTTCCTGCGCGACGTCCTGGGTGCGGACCGGATCAGCGACGCCGCCTCCGTACCGGCTCCCCGCAAGGCGGCGGCCAAGAAGGCGGTCGCGGCCAAGTCGACGGCCAGGAAGACGACCACGAAGGCCGTGAACAACACGGCCACGAAGAAGGCCGCCGCGGCCACCAGCACCACGGCCACGAAGAAGGCGATCCCCGCGAAGAAGACGACGCGGGCACGCAAGGCCTGATCCGGCCGGACGGGCCGGGCCCGACACATCACGAAGAACACGGTGCCCCATGGGAACTCCCCATGGGGCACCGTCCGTTGCACGGTCAGCGGCCCTTGGAGCCCATCGGTCTCAGTGGGTCCAGCTGTCGGTCTCAGAGGGTCCAGCTACCTCAAGGGGCGTCGAGTTCCGCCGCGAACGGCGGCTCCGCGCCCGCTCGGGAGCAGGTGATCGCCGCCGCGCGGGCCGCGAACCGCAGCAGCTCGCTCCAGCTGTCGGGGCCCAGCTCGGCCAGCGCCGCCGGGGACAGCGCGTCCCGCGCGGCCAGGCCGTGGAGCAGGGCCGCGTTCACCGTGTCTCCGGCGCCGATGGTGTCCACGACCTCGACCGGCTCACCGGGCACGGAGTGGACGGAGCCGTCCTGGGTGAACACCGTCAGGCCGTCGCCGCCCTGGGTGATCACGACGGCCGCGGGACCGGACGCCAGCCACTCGCGCGGGGTGCCGCCCAGCCACAGCGCGTCCTCCTCGGAGAGCTTGAGGAGCGACACCGACGGCAGCCAGCTCTTGAAGCGGGCCCGATAGGCGTCCGCGTCGGGGATGAGCACGGCCCGGATGTTCGGGTCGAGCGTGGTGAACACACCGCGCGCGGCGGCGGCCCGCATCAGCTCCTCGTAGGCGCTCGCGCCCGGCTCCAGGACCAGCGAGCAGGTCCCGAAGGACACCGCCCGGGTGGCGTCGGGGAGGCGCTCCGGCGCGGCGAACAGGCGGTCGGCCGTGCCCTCGACGTAGAAGGAGTACGCCGCCGAGCCGTCCACGTCGATGGAGGCGACCGCGAGGGTCGTCGGCTCCGTCCCGCGCTGCACCGAGGACACGTCGACGCCCGCCTCGCGCAGCCCGCCGAGGAGCGCCTCGCCGTACGCGTCGTACGAGACCCGGGAGCAGAAGGCGGTGGGGGAGCCGAGGCGGCCCAGCGCCACCGCCGTGTTGTAGGGGCCGCCGCCGCGTGCGGGCCGCAGGTTGACGAGTGCGCCCGCGCCCTGCGGTACCAGGTCGATCAGGGCCTCACCGGCGACGACGATCACGACAGGGATCCTTTCGCGGGACTCTTCTGACTCAGGTCGGTGGGGGAGGCCCCCGATGTCCCGGGGGGCTCGGCGCAGCCGCACGAGGTGCGGTGGACGAAGGCGCAGGGGAGCCGCACGGTGCGGGCCGGGCGGTCCGGCGAGGCGAGCCGTTCCAGGAGCAGCCGGACGGCCTGCGCGCCGATCTCCTTGCTGGGCTGGGAGATCGCGGTCAGCCGGGGCGCGAACAGATCCGCCCAGGCGAAGTCGTCGAAGCAGCACAGCGCCAGGTCGTCCGGCACGGACAGACCGCGTTCGCGCAGGGTGCGCAGGGCCCCGATGGTCATCGCGTTGTTTCCGGTGACCAGCGCGGTCGGGGGCGCCGCCAGGGACAGCAGCGCGTCGGTGGCGCGTTCGGCGGCCGTCGCCTCGGAGTCGCCGTGCGCCACGAGCCGTTCGTCGTAGGGGAGCCCGGCGCCCGCGAGGCCGTGGCGGTAGCCGGAGATCCGCTCGTTCGTGGTGCTGAGCCCGGGCAGGCCCGCGACGAGCCCGATGCGCCGGTGACCCCGTTCGGCGAGATGCCCGACCAGCCGTGCCATCGGCTCGGCGTTCTCGGCGCAGACCTGGTCGAAGCGGAAGGGGTGGTCGGCCGGAGCCTCGACCAGGCGGTCCAGGAAGACGGTCGGCACGTTGTGCTGCCCGAGGTAGCGCAGGAGCGCGTCCGGATCGGCGGAGGGTGCGACGATCAGACCGTCGACGCGTCGCTCGTGCAGCAGCTGGACGACCTTCCGCTCGTGCTGGGGATCGTCGTGCGGATCGGCGAGGAGCAGCCCGTACCCGTGCTCCAGGGCGCCCGCCTCGACGCCCTGGAGGATCTCCGTGAAGTACGGGTTGCTGATCGCCGACACCGCGAGGCCGATGGACCGGGTGCGTGCGGTGACCAGCGAACGGGCCAGGGTGTTGGGCGTGTAGCCGAGCGCGTCGATGGCGTCCAGGACGGCCTGGCGGGTGTGGGGCAGCACGGGGCGCGTGTCGTTGAGCACATGGGAGACGGTCGCCACGGACACTCCCGCGTGCGCCGCCACGTCGACCATCGTTGCCATCGCCCTGCCTCGCCTCTCCCCGGGCGACCCACTGGGGCCCTCCCCGAACTCTCGGCCTGCTCCGGCGGGAACGTATCGCATTCGACGGTAGACGTAAACGCTTGCGCAAACGTTTACGTCCGGTCACCCGCACATATTGAGGACACCATCGGGGCCGCACCCATGAGGACCCCCTCGGGGCGGAATGATCCCTAACGGTATCGTCGACACACGCCCGGCCCCGACCTGTGGAGACACCATGCCTGCCCGCCGTACCGTCCTGCGAGGAGCGGCGCTCGCCCCGGTCGCCGGGGTCGCCCTCAGTGCCTGCTCCGGCGGCAGCGGGGGCGGGACGCCGGCGGCGCCGACCGCGCCGGTCGAGCTGGGCGCGGAGAGCGAGCTCGCCAAGGGCGGCGCCAAGCTGTACCGGGAAGAGAACGTCGTGGTCAGCCGCGCCGAGAACGGCTCCCTGAAGGCGTTCAGCACGATCTGCACGCACGCCGGGTGCGCCATCAACAAGCTTCAGGGCACGACGCTGATCTGCCCGTGCCACGGCAGCGAGTTCGACGCGGTGACGGGCAAGGTGCTGCAGGCCCCTGCCACCGTGCCGCTGAAGGAGCTGTCCGTGCAGGCCAAGGGCGGCAGGATCGTCGCAGGTCCCTGACCGGGAGTGCGGTGACGCCGCGTCCCCGGCCGGCCGGGGTCACTCCCAGTCCCAGCCGATGCCCACGATGCCCGACCGCACCCGCGGCTCGACGAGATGCACCGAGCGATGGCGCCCGCTGAGGGGGAGCTCCTGGCGGCCACTGCGTGGTGCCGCCGCCGAGTGCTGGGTGAACCGGTGGCAGCGTACGGGCAGCGCATCCTCGGCGAACCGCACCTGGAGGGCGTACTGCCCGCCCGCGAAGCCGAACCCGCGCACGTACTCGCTGGACGCACCGGCCGTGCCGTCCTCGAAGCCGTAGCGGAAGAGGAACGTATCTCCTGCGCGCAGCCGCGTATCGAAGAGCAGCTCGGCGACCAGCACTCCGGTGTCGTGGTGCCAGCGCACCCGTCCCGTGCGGCAGTTTTCCAGGGCTCGGACCGCCGTGCGCTCCGGGGCGCAACCGGGGTCACCGTGGTGGACCGCCACATAGCGGTCCACACCGTCCTTGTAGGCCCGCACGATGTGGTGGGACTCGCGGGCGAGCAGCTCGCGGTGCGTGCCTATCCGGACGAGTTCGTGGTGGCCGAGGGTGTGCAGCCCGCCGTCGAGCGGTGACTCCAGCTCGGCCAGGAGCCGCTCCAGGACGCCGGAGGCCTCCACCAGGGAGCGGTACGAGCGGCCGGTGGGGCGCTGGGGGTCGCAGCGCTGGTCGGCCTTGGCCAGCAGCCGGATCAGCGACTCGTCCGGGAGCTGGAGGATCTCCTCCAGGGCGCGTACGGCGCGCAGCGACTCGGGGCGCTGCGGGCGCCGGGCACCCTGCTGCCAGTAACTCAGGCTCGTGACCCCGACTTTGACCCCGTACCGAGACAGATGGTGCTGTACGCGCTGCAGGGGCAGGCCGCGTGCGGCGATCGCGGCGCGCAGCGCGACATGGAAGGGGCCTCCTGCCAGGGCCGTCTCCAGTTCCGCAATGGCGACGTCCGCGTGCTGTGTGCCGTACCGCATGCAGGGGCCTTTCTGTGAATGTTCACAACGGCTGGTCAGACCGTTGGATGTAGGTCGTCGGGGGCGCCCGGCCGGCGCGCGGGGCTTGTTCACACGCGCCTGTCGCCGTCCACGCCCCCGAGTTCCCACGCATTGAAGCGTGTTGACCAAGCCCCGACAACACCTGATACGCAACCTACTCAACCTGCTGTACCGCCCTCTGGCCGATCCGCGATCGCGGTCCCGGCGGCTGAGTCCACAGGCGGGCCGGGAGGTCGTCGCGGTGTCAGCCCTCGCCAGTAGGGTGTGTGACATGGCCGACCCCTCCAGCTACCGCCCCAAGCCGGGACAGATCCCGGACTCTCCCGGGGTGTACAAATTCCGCGACGAGCACCGCCGGGTGATCTACGTCGGAAAGGCGAAAAGCCTGCGCCAGCGCCTGGCCAGCTACTTCCAGGACCTGGCGGGCCTGCACCCCCGCACCCGCACGATGGTCACCACGGCCGCGTCCGTGGAGTGGACGGTGGTGTCCACGGAGGTCGAGGCGCTACAGCTGGAGTACTCCTGGATCAAGGAGTTCGACCCCCGGTTCAACGTCAAGTACCGCGACGACAAGAGCTACCCCTACCTCGCGGTGACGATGAACGAGGAGTTCCCGCGTGTGCAGGTGATGCGCGGCCACAAGCGCAAGGGCGTGCGCTATTTCGGTCCGTACGGGCACGCGTGGGCGATCCGCGACACCGTCGACCTGCTGCTGCGCGTCTTCCCGGTCCGCACCTGTTCGGCGGGCGTCTTCAAGAACGCCGCCCGCACCGGCCGCCCCTGCCTCCTCGGCTACATCGGCAAGTGCTCCGCCCCCTGTGTCGGGCGGGTCTCCGACGAGGAACACCGCGAGCTGGCAGAGGAGTTCTGCGACTTCATGGCCGGCCGTACGGGGACGTACATCCGCCGCCTCGAGCAGCAGATGACGGACGCGGCCGAGGAGATGGAGTACGAGCGGGCGGCCCGTCTGCGCGACGACATCGAGGCCCTGAAGAAGGCCATGGAGAAGAACGCGGTCGTGCTCGCCGACGCGACCGACGCCGACCTGATGGCCGTCGCCGAGGACGAGCTGGAAGCCGCCGTGCAGATCTTCCACGTGCGCGGCGGCCGGGTGCGCGGCCAGCGCGGCTGGGTCACCGACAAGGTGGAGGCCGTCACCACCGGTGACCTGGTCGAACACGCGCTGCAGCAGCTCTACGGGGAGGAGACGGGCGACTCCGTCCCCAAGGAGGTGCTCGTCCCGGCACTGCCCGACCCCGTGGAGCCCGTCCAGGAGTGGCTGACCGAGCGCCGCGGGTCGAACGTCTCCCTCCGCATCCCGCAGCGCGGCGACAAGAAGGCGCTCATGGAAACCGTGCAGCGCAACGCGCTCCAGGCTCTCGGCCTGCACAAGACCAAGCGCGCCTCCGACCTGACCACCCGCTCGCGCGCCCTGGAGGAGATCGCCGGAGCCCTCGACCTGGACAGTGCCCCGCTCCGGATCGAGTGCTACGACATCTCGCACCTCCAGGGGGACGACGTGGTCGCCTCCATGGTCGTCTTCGAGGACGGGCTGCAGCGCAAGAGCGAGTACCGGCGCTTCCAGATCAAGGGCTTCGAGGGCCAGGACGACGTCCGCTCCATGCACGAGGTGATCACCCGCCGCTTCAGGCGCTATCTCGCCGAGAAGGAGCGGACGGGCGAGTGGACGGACGGCGAGACCGCCTCCAGCGACGGGACCTCCCGCGACGGGACCTCCGCCGACGGGACCTCCACCGGCGGGACCTCCACCGGCGGGACCTCCGAAAGCGCTCCCCTGGGGAACGCCACTCTGGAGGGTGACACCACGGGGAACGCCTTCGTGGGGAACGCCTTCACCGAGGAGGACGGCCGCCCCAAGCGCTTCGCCTACCCTCCGCAGCTCGTCGTCGTCGACGGTGGCCAGCCGCAGGTCGCGGCGGCCAAGAGGGCTCTCGACGAACTGGGCATCGACGACATCGCCGTCTGCGGTCTCGCCAAGCGCCTGGAGGAGGTCTGGCTGCCGCACGAGGACGACCCGGTGGTCCTGCCCCGCACCAGCGAGGGCCTGTACCTGCTCCAGCGGGTCCGTGACGAGGCCCACCGCTTCGCCATCACCTACCAGCGCACCAAGCGGGCCAAGCGTTTCAAGGCGAGCCCCCTGGACGAGGTGCCGGGCCTCGGCGAGACCCGCAAGCAGGCGCTGATCAAGCACTTCGGCTCGGTGAAAAAGCTGCGATCCGCGACCATCGACCAGATCTGCGAGGTTCCCGGCATAGGCCGCAAGACGGCCGAGGCGGTCGCCGTGGCCCTCGCCCAGGCGGCCCCGGCCGCACCCGCCGTGAACACGGCGACTGGAGAGATCATGGAAGACGAGGAAGTCGGGGCGCCCGCGGACACGGGCTCCCCGGAGGAGCCCGTGTCCGCGGGCGCCTCACACGAGCGACGGGGGCAGGAGACATGAGCGACAACGAACGACAAGAGATCCCAGCACAGACCGAACAACCGGCCGAACAATCGGCCGGACCGCAGACCGGGCAGACGGCCGCACCACAGGCCGCCGACGAGACCCAGGGGGGTACGACGATGGAGACGCCCGCGGTGCCCGAAGCCGCCATCCCCGAGCTGGTGATCATCTCCGGGATGTCCGGGGCGGGCCGGTCGACGGCCGCCAAGTGTCTGGAGGACCTCGGCTGGTTCGTCGTCGACAACCTGCCGCCCGCGCTGATCCCCACCATGGTGGAGCTCGGCGCCCGCTCCCAGGGCAACGTGGCGAGGATCGCGGTCGTCGTCGACGTACGAGGCCGCCGCTTCTTCGACAACCTCCGCGAGTCCCTCGCCGACCTGGAGGCGAAGAACGTCACCCGGCGGATCGTCTTCCTGGAGTCCTCCGACGAGGCCCTGGTGCGCCGCTTCGAGTCCGTGCGCCGTCCGCACCCCCTCCAGGGCGACGGCCGCATCGTCGACGGCATCGACGCCGAGCGCGAGCTGCTGCGCGAGCTGCGCGGCGACGCCGACCTGGTCATCGACACCTCCAGCCTGAACGTGCACGAGCTGCGAGCCAAGATGGACGCCCAGTTCGCGGGCGAGGAGGAGCCCGAGCTGCGGGCCACCGTCATGTCCTTCGGCTTCAAGTACGGCCTTCCGGTCGACGCCGACCTGGTCGTGGACATGCGCTTCCTGCCCAACCCGCACTGGGTCCCGGAGCTGCGCCCCTTCACGGGCCTGAACGAGGAGGTGTCGGCGTACGTCTTCAACCAGCCCGGCGCCAAGGAGTTCCTCGACCGCTACACCGAGCTGCTCCAGCTCATCGCCGCCGGCTACCGCCGCGAGGGCAAGCGCTATGTGACCATCGCGGTCGGCTGCACCGGCGGCAAGCACCGCTCGGTCGCCACCTCCGAGAAGCTCGCCGCCCGCCTCGCCTCGCAGGGCGTGGAGACCGTGGTCGTCCACCGGGACATGGGGCGCGAGTGACCGGACGTGCCGCACTGCGGCTGAGCAGGCTGCGCCGGGTCGCCTCCGAGGGACGCGGCGACAGGCCCGCCGAGGCGCGCGGCGGGAAGCCGCGCCGCCGGGGTGCCCAGCCCAAGGTCGTCGCCCTCGGCGGCGGCATGGGGCTGTCCGCCTCGCTCGCCGCGCTGCGCCGGATCACCGGCGACCTCACCGCCGTCGTCACCGTGGCCGACGACGGCGGTTCCAGCGGGCGCCTGCGCGACGAGCTGGGCGTGCTGCCGCCCGGTGACCTGCGCAAGGCCCTGGCCGCGCTGTGCGGCGACGACGACTGGGGCCAGACCTGGGCCCGCGTCATCCAGCACCGTTTCCAGTCCCAGGGGGATCTGCACGAGCACGCGGTCGGCAATCTGCTGATCGTGGCCCTGTGGGAACAGCTCGGCGACCATGTCCAGGCCCTGGACCTGGTCGGCAGGCTCCTCGGGGCGCACGGCCGGGTGCTGCCCATGTCCGCCGTACCCCTGGAGCTCCAGGCCCTCGTCAAGGGGCACGACCCGGAGCGGCCCGAGGACGTGGTCACGGTACGGGGGCAGGCGACCGTGGCCCTCACCCCCGGCGAGGTGCAGTCCGTGCACGTCGTCCCAGCCGACCCGCCCGCCGTCCCCGAGGCCGTGGCGGCGGTCCTCGACGCCGACTGGGTGGTGCTCGGCCCCGGCTCCTGGTTCTCCTCGGTGATTCCGCACCTTCTCGTGCCCGAGCTCCTCGATGCGCTCACCGAGACGAAGGCGCGCCGGGTACTCTCCCTGAACCTCGCCCCGCAGCCCGGAGAAACCGAGGGCTTCTCCCCGCAGCGTCATTTGGAGGTTTTGGGACGACACGCCCCTAAACTCGCCCTGGACGTGGTGCTGGCCGACGAGGCCGCCGTGCCCGATCGCGACTCACTCGCCGACGCCGCCCAGCGGTTCGGCGCCGCGGTCGAGCTGGCGCCGGTGGCCCGGACCGACGGATCTCCGCGGCACGACCCGGAGCTGTTGGCCGCCGCGTACGACCGTATTTTTCGGATGCATGGAAGGATCGGCCCATGGCGATGACGGCAGCGGTGAAGGATGAAATTTCCCGGCTCCCCGTCACCCGGACCTGCTGCAGAAAGGCGGAGGTCTCCGCCATTCTGCGGTTCGCCGGCGGCCTCCACCTGGTGAGCGGCCGGATTGTGATCGAGGCGGAGCTGGACACCGCGATGGCGGCGCGCCGGCTGAAGCGGGACATTCTGGAGATCTTCGGCCACAGCTCCGAACTGATCGTGATGGCGCCCGGCGGTCTGCGCCGCGGCTCCCGGTATGTCGTACGCGTCGTCGCGGGCGGCGACCAGCTGGCCCGCCAGACGGGGCTAGTGGACGGCCGTGGGCGCCCGATCCGGGGCCTCCCGCCGCAGGTGGTCTCGGGGGCCACCTGCGACGCCGAGGCGGCCTGGCGCGGGGCGTTCCTGGCGCACGGCTCGCTCACCGAGCCGGGTCGCTCCTCCTCCCTGGAGGTGACCTGCCCGGGTCCGGAGGCCGCGCTCGCGCTCGTCGGCGCCGCCCGTCGGCTCTCGATCGCCGCGAAGGCCCGCGAGGTGCGCGGCGTGGACCGCGTGGTCGTCCGGGACGGAGACGCGATCGGCGCGCTGCTCACCCGTCTCGGAGCACACGAGTCGGTGCTGGCCTGGGAGGAGCGGCGGATGCGCCGCGAGGTCCGCGCCACGGCCAACCGGCTCGCCAACTTCGACGACGCCAACCTGCGCCGCTCGGCCCGTGCCGCCGTCGCCGCCGGGGCCCGCGTGCAGCGCGCCCTGGAGATCCTCGCGGACGAGGTGCCGGAGCACCTCGCGGCCGCCGGACGGCTGCGCATGGAGCACAAGCAGGCCTCCCTGGAGGAGCTGGGCGCGCTCGCCGACCCGCCGCTGACCAAGGACGCCGTCGCCGGCCGTATCCGTCGGCTGCTCGCGATGGCCGACAAGCGGGCCCAGGATCTCGGCATCCCCGGGACGGAGTCGAACCTCACCGAGGAGATGGCGGACAACCTCGCGGGCTGACCCGTCCGATCGATCGCCGGAAGCCCAACACGCCGGTGCCGATGTCCACTTGGGACGTCGGCACCGGCGTTTGCGTTCCTGTGAGGCACCCTTGACTTGACCATGAAGTGTCATGAGCCTGGCATCTGTTCGCTGCTGTGGCGGACTCACGCAAGGGGGGCTCATGAGACGAAGAGCGAGAGCGATCCTCGCTACGGGCGCGCTCCTGCTGGGCGGTGCGGGCATGGCACCCATCGCCCAGGCGCAGAACGGCGGTTCACCCAAGCCCGACGCGAACGCCGTGAAGGTGTTCCACGCGGAGATCACGAAGCAGCAGATACCCCTGCTGCTCGCGGCCGGGCAGGACGGCCACGAACTCGGCGACACGACGTGGAAGAACGGCAAGAGCGCGGTCGAGGTCTACGTCACCGACCAGCAGGCCAAGAAGCTGGAGAAGCAGGGCGTCGAGCTCACCGAGCACACCCTGACGGCCAAGGCCGAGGCGCGGGTGGAGAGCGCGGCCCAGGGCGTGTTCCGCCCGTACAGCGGCAAGGGCAATCTCCAGGAGGAGATCGTCAAGACCGGCGCCGCCCACCCCGATCTCACCAAGGTCGTCTCCATCGGCAAGACGGTCAACGGCCAGGACATCCTCGCGCTCAAACTGACCAAGGGCGCGAAGAAGTCCAAGGACGGCTCCAAGCCGTCCGTGCTGTACATGTCCAACCAGCACGCGCGCGAGTGGATCACGCCCGAGATGACACGGCGTCTGATGCACTACTACTTGGACAACTACTCGACGAACAAACGCATCAAGAAGATCGTCGACTCCACCGAACTGTGGTTCGTCCTGTCGGCCAACCCCGACGGCTACGACTACACGTTCAAGGACGCCGACGCCCGCCAGTGGCGCAAGAACCTGCGGGACGTCAACGGCGACGGGGTCATCTCCACCGGTGACGGTGTCGACCTCAACCGCAACTTCGCCTACAAGTGGGGCTACGACGACGAGGGTTCGTCACCCAACCCCACCAGTGAGACCTACCGCGGCACGAGCCCCGGCTCCGAGCCCGAGACCAAGGCGCTCGACGCCTTCGAGAAGCGGATCGGCTTCGCGTACGGCATCAACTACCACTCCGCAGCCGAACTGCTCCTCTACGGAGTGGGCTGGCAGGTGGCGACGCCCACCCCGGACGACGTGCTCTACAAGGCGCTCGCCGGAACCCCCGAGCACTCCGCGATCCCGGGCTACCACCCCCAGGTCTCCTCGGAGCTCTACACGACCAACGGCGAGGCGGACGGCCACGCGGGCAACGTCAACGGCATGGCGATGTTCACCCCCGAGATGTCGACCTGCCAGACCGCCTCGGACATCGACCCGAACGACGCCTGGAACGCGGCCGACTGCGCCTCGGTCTTCACCTTCCCGGACGACGAGAAGCTGATCGAGCAGGAGTTCGAGAAGAACGTCCCGTTCGCGCTCTCCGTCGCCGAGACCGCGGCCCACCCCGACCAGCCGTCGTCCTCGGTGGGCCTCGACGCGCCCGACTTCACCCCGGCCCCCTTCACGACGTCGTACTCCCGCGGCGCCGACCAGAAGGTCTCCGTCGTCGTCCGCAAGTCCGTACGCGACAAGGAGCTCAAGTACCGCGTCAACGGCGGCCGTACGCTGGACATGGCGCTCAAGGCCTGGAAGGGCGGCGAGACCTACGGCGGCAAGGACAACCTCTACTTCGACGAGTACCGCGCCAAGGTGAAGGACGGCGACCCCGGCGACAAGGTCGAGGTCTGGTTCACCGGTGAGACCAAGAGCGGCAAGAAGACCTCCAGTACGCACTTCACGTACACCGTGGCCCAGCGGCCCAGTGCCGACACGCTGGTCGTCGCCGAGGAGGGCGCGACCGCCACGCAGTCCCAGGCCTACGTCGACGCCCTGAAGGCCAACGGCAAGAAGCCCCTCGTATGGGACGTGGCAACCCTGGGCGCGCCCGACGCGCTCGGCGTGCTCGACCACTTCAAGACGGTCGTCCACTACACCGGTGCCGCACGGCCGGGCAACGCCACCCAGCTCCAGCTGCGCGCCTTCCTCAACGAGGGCGGCAAGCTGATCGAGGCGGGCGAGCAGGCCGGCGGCAACGTCGACCTCGGCGGAGGCACCCTTTCGAACGACTTCAGCCAGTACTACCTGGGCGCCTACTCCCGTACGTCCACTCCGGGGGCCAACGGATTCGCCGGCGCCGGGAAGCTCACCGGCTTCACGGGGGCGCTCGGCGACGCGCCCGGCAATCCGCTGAACACGGCGGGCACCTATGGCGTCACCTCGGACTCGCTGGCGCCCGCGCAGTACCCGCAGTTCGCCTCGAGCGCGGGAGCGGGCCAGTTCGCCGGGACCGTCAACCCGTACGGGCCCTACGCGGGCTCGTACATGGCCGCCGCCGTGCACACCGACGACGCCTACAAGCGCCTCACCCGGACCATCGACCTCACCGGTGTCAGCGCCGCCGACAAGCCGACGCTGCGCACCCAACTCCTGTGGGACACCGAGCCCGGCTACGACCACGCGGTGCTCGAGGCCCACACCACCGGGGCCGACGACTGGACGACGCTGCCCGAGGCGGGCGGCGCCACCAGCACCACGGTCCCGGCGGAGTGCGAGGCCGGATTCCTGGTCAGGGAGCACCCCTTCCTCAAGCGCTACCTGACCGTGAGTTCCACCGGCTGCGCCAACACCGGTACCAGCGGGGCGTGGAACAGCTTCACCGGTGCCTCCAGCGGCTGGCAGCAGGTCAACTTCGACCTCAGCGCGTACGCCGGCAAGTCGGTCGAGGTGTCGCTGAGCTACATCACCGACCCGAACACCGGCGGTCACGGCGTCCTCGCGGACAACGCCTCCCTCGTCGTCGGCGGGGCGGCCGCCGAGACCGAGGGCTTCGAGACCTCCCTCGGGCCTTGGAGCGCCTCCGGACCGCCCCCGGGCAGCCCCTCCGTGCTCAAGGACTGGGCGCGGTACGGAGAGCTGTTCAAGACGTACGGCGGAGTCACCACGGACGACACGGTGCTGCTGGGCTTCGGCCTGGAGCACGTCACCGCGGCGGCGGACCGCGCGGCCCTCATCAAGAAGGCGCTCGGGGCGCTGAACGGCTAACCCTGTGTGACTATCTCGTCAACGCCGAGGGTGTTCCGTACCCCTACTGGTGGGTACGGAACACCCTGCCGTGTATGGGGTATCTCGATGTCACCGCAGACGCCTCGGGGAGGTAGGGTCGTAGGCGGTCGGGGACATCCCATACAACTCGCCGGCACTGAGTCGGCGTACCTAACGAGGAGATCGGTTCGTGACGATCCGCGTAGGCATCAACGGCTTTGGCCGCATCGGTCGTAACTACTTCCGCGCGCTGCTGGAGCAGGGTGCTGACATCGAGATCGTGGCTGTCAACGACCTGGGTGACACCGCGACCACCGCTCACCTGCTGAAGTACGACACCATCCTGGGCCGCCTCAAGGCCGAGGTGTCGCACACCGCCGACACGATCACCGTCGACGGCCACACCATCAAGGTGCTCTCCGAGCGCAACCCCGCCGACATCCCGTGGGGCGAGCTGGGCGTCGACATCGTCATCGAGTCGACCGGCATCTTCACCAAGAAGGCCGACGCCGAGAAGCACATCGCCGGCGGCGCCAAGAAGGTCCTGATCTCGGCTCCGGCCAAGGACGAGGACATCACCATCGTGATGGGCGTCAACCAGGACAAGTACGACCCGGCGCAGCACCACATCATCTCCAACGCCTCCTGCACCACCAACTGTGTGGCGCCGATGGCCAAGGTGCTCGACGAGAACTTCGGCATCGTCAAGGGCCTGATGACGACGGTCCACGCGTACACGAACGACCAGCGCATCCTGGACTTCCCGCACTCGGACCTGCGTCGCGCCCGCGCCGCCGCCGAGAACATCATCCCGACCACGACCGGTGCCGCCAAGGCCACCGCCCTGGTCCTGCCGCAGCTCAAGGGCAAGCTCGACGGCATCGCGATGCGCGTCCCGGTCCCGACCGGCTCGGCCACCGACCTGGTCGTGACGCTGCAGCGCGAGGTCACCAAGGACGAGGTCAACGCCGCGTTCAAGAAGGCCTCCGACGACGGTGACCTCAAGGGCTACCTGGCCTACACCGAGGACCCGATCGTCTCCTCGGACATCGTCGGCGACCCGGCCTCCTGCACCTTCGACTCCTCCCTGACGATGGTCCAGGAGGGCAACTCGGTGAAGATCCTCGGCTGGTACGACAACGAGTGGGGCTACTCCAACCGCCTTGTCGACCTCACGGTCTTCGTCGGCGGCCAGCTCTAAGTCCCGGAGCAGGCACCTCTGATGTGAGAGCAGGGCTCGGGCAGCGCACAGCCGCGTTGTCCGAGCCCTGCTCTGTGCACGGATCGAACAGCCCTCCCGGACAACAGAGCCCTCCTAGGAGTCCCTTTATGAAGACGATCGACGAACTTCTCGCCGAAGGCGTGGACGGCAAGCGGGTCTTCGTCCGCGCCGACCTCAACGTGCCGCTGGCCGACGGCCTCATCACCGACGACGGCCGTATCCGCGCCGTCCTGCCCACCATCAAGGCCCTCGCCGAAGCGGGCGCCAAGGTGGTCGTCGCCTCGCACCTGGGCCGCCCCAAGGGCGCCCCGGACCCGGCGTTCTCCCTGCTGCAGCCCGCCGAGCGCCTCGGTGAACTGCTCGGCGCCCCCGTGGCGTTCGCCCAGGACACCGTCGGCCCCGCGGCCCACGACGCCGTGAACGGCCTCCAGCCCGGCCAGGTCGCCGTGATCGAGAACCTGCGCTTCAACCCGGGCGAGACGTCCAAGGACGACACCGAGCGCGGCGAGTTCGCCGACCAGCTCGCCGCCCTGGCCGACGTCTACGTAGGCGACGGTTTCGGTGCCGTGCACCGCAAGCACGCCTCCGTGTACGACCTCCCGGCGCGCCTTCCGCACTACGCGGGCTACCTCATCGCCACCGAGGTCAACGTCCTGAAGAAGCTGACCGAGGACGTCAAGCGGCCCTACGTCGTCGCGCTCGGCGGCGCCAAGGTCTCCGACAAGCTCGCCGTCATCGACCAGCTGCTCGGCAAGGCCGACCGTCTGCTCATCGGCGGCGGCATGGCGTACACCTTCCTCAAGGCCAAGGGGTACGAGGTCGGCATCTCCCTCCTTCAGGAGGACCAGGTTCCGGCCGTCAAGGAGTACATGGACCGCGCGGAGAAGAACGGCGTCGAGCTGGTCCTCCCCGTCGACGTCCTGGTCGCTCCGGAGTTCCCGGACCTGAAGACCAAGGCCCCCGCCAACCCCACCACCGTCGCCGCGGACGCCATCCCGGCCGACCAGGAGGGCCTGGACATCGGTCCGGAGACCCGCAAGCTGTACGCCTCGAAGCTCGCCGACGCGGCCACCGTCTTCTGGAACGGTCCGATGGGCGTCTTCGAGCACCCCGACTACGCCGAGGGCACCAAGGCGGTCGCCCAGGCCCTCGTCGACTCCCAGGCCTTCACGGTCGTCGGCGGTGGCGACTCCGCCGCGGCCGTCCGCATCCTGGGCTTCGACGAGAAGGCATTCGGTCACATCTCGACCGGTGGCGGCGCCTCCCTCGAGTACCTCGAGGGCAAGACGCTCCCCGGCCTCGCCGCACTGGAGGACTGACCCCGCATGACGACCCGTATGCCGCTGATGGCGGGCAACTGGAAGATGAACCTCAACCACCTCGAGGCCATCGCGCACGTCCAGAAGCTCGCCTTCGCCCTGGCCGACAAGGACTACGAGGCCTGTGAGGTCGCCGTCCTGCCGCCCTTCACCGACCTGCGCTCCGTGCAGACCCTCGTCGACGGCGACAAGCTCAAGATCAAGTACGGCGCGCAGGACCTCTCGGCGCAGGACTCCGGTGCCTACACCGGCGAGATCTCGGGCCCGATGCTGTCCAAGCTGAAGTGCACGTACGTGGCGATCGGCCACTCCGAGCGCCGGCAGTACCACAACGAGACCGACGAGATCGTCAACGCCAAGATCAAGGCCGCCTTCAAGCACGGCCTGACCCCGATCCTGTGCGTCGGCGAGGAGCTGGCCATCCGTGAGGCGGGCAACCACGTCGCGCACACGCTCTCCCAGGTCGACGGCGGTCTCAAGGACGTCCCGGCCGAGCAGGCCGAGTCGATCGTGATCGCGTACGAGCCGGTCTGGGCCATCGGCACCGGCAAGGTCTGCGGCTCCGACGACGCCCAGGAGGTCTGCGCGGCGATCCGTGCCCGGCTGGCCGAGCTGTACTCCCAGGAAGTGGCCGACCAGGTCCGCATCCAGTACGGCGGCTCCGTGAAGTCCGGCAATGTCGCGGAGATCATGGCGAAGCCCGACATCGACGGCGCCCTGGTCGGCGGTGCCTCTCTGGACGCCGACGAGTTCGTCAAGATCGTCCGCTTCCGCGACCAGTAAGTATGCGCTAGCGGCGATTCGTCGTACCCTTGCGGGGGTCGCGGCCTTCGGAGTGGGCTTGAGGTGCTCACCCAGTAGGCTTCGGCCCCCGTCGTCCATTCAGTTCCGAGGAAGTTGGTCCAGCCGTGGTTTTGGGGTTCTCGATCGCCCTGATCGTCTTCAGCCTGCTGCTGATGCTGCTGGTGCTGATGCACAAGGGGAAGGGCGGCGGTCTCTCCGACATGTTCGGTGGCGGCATGCAGTCGTCCGTCGGTGGCTCCTCGGTCGCCGAGCGCAACCTCGACCGCATCACCGTGGTGATCGGTCTGCTCTGGTTCGCGTCCATTGTCGTGCTCGGCATCCTGATGAAGGTCAACAACTGATCACCGACCGGCATCGGTACAGCAGCACAACTGCACATTACGCAAGCACAATCCGCACGTAAGGCCCCATGTCCGGTACGCGCCCCCAGGCGCGGCCTATCATGGGGCTTGCGTCTAGGGGCCGGGGTGTAACTCCAATCACTGGACGCGCGTTGGGCCTTACGTAGACTGAGGCGCTCGCAGCGAAGCGTCACGCCGACTCGCTTCGCGGCACCATCACGCAGGGAGTTACGACCGTGGCAAGTGGCAACGCGATCCGAGGAAGCCGGGTCGGGGCGGGGCCGATGGGCGAGGCCGAGCGTGGCGAGTCCGCGCCGCGGCTGCGCATCTCCTTCTGGTGCTCCAACGGGCACGAGACGGTGCCCAGCTTCGCCAGCGACGCGCAGGTTCCCGAGACCTGGGACTGCCCGCGCTGCGGCTTTCCCGCCGGACAGGACCAGGACAACCCGCCGGACCCGCCGCGCACCGAGCCGTACAAGACGCACCTCGCGTATGTACGGGAGCGACGCAGCGACGCGGACGGCGAGGCCATCCTCGCCGAGGCGCTCGCCAAACTGCGGGGCGAAATCTAGGAGTTGAGAACCGGCCGGGCACCGAGGTGCCTGGCCGGACGTGTTTCGCACACCGGGTCGCGCACGGGCGCCGCCGGGGCGGGTCGCCGTGCCGACCCGGTCGCGGAGCGTCCGCGGCGCCGTCGCGAGTCGATTGTCAGTGGTGCCCTCTACCGTTCTTGAAATGGCGGAACCAGAGGGGGCTTTGTGACGACGGTCGAGGCGGCGGGGGTGCGGGCACCCGCGTGGCGCGGGGGATTCGGGCGGCTGTGGAGCGCGGCGGTGGTCTCGCGCTTCGGGGACGCCCTGCGCACCGCCGCGCTGCCGCTGCTCGCCGTGCGGCTCACGGACGATCCGCTCGTCATCGCCTCCGTCACGGCCTGCGGCTACCTCCCCTGGCTCCTCTTCGGGCTGCTGGGCGGCGCGGTCGCGGACCGGGTGGACCAGCGGCGGGCGATGTGGACCGTCGACACCGTACGCGGCGGGCTGGTGGCCTGCTTCGCCCTCGCCGTCGGGCTCGGCCACGCCACGATCGGCCTGCTGATCGCGCTCGCCTTCGCCCTGACCACCCTCCAGACGCTGTTCGACAACGCGTCCACGGCCCTGCTGCCCTCCCTGGTCGACAAAGAGACCCTGGGCAGCGCCAATGCCAGGCTGATGACCGGCCAGCAGCTCGCCGGCGGCTTCCTGGCCGGTCCCTTCGTGCCGCTGCTGCTCATCCTCGGGGCCGCCGCGCCGTTCGCGGCCGACGCGGTCACCTATCTGCTGGCCGCGGCCCTCGTGGCCTCCCTGCGGATCCGGGCGCCCGAGCGGGAGCCCCGGCCCGCCGGGAGCACCCTGAGGGCGGAGGTGGCCGAAGGAGTGCGCACCCTGTGGCACGACAGGGTGCTGCGCGCGGTCTGCACGGCCACACTGCTGTGCAACATCGGCATGGGCGCCCTGATCGCCACGCTGGTCCTGCACGTGACCGGCTGGCTGCACGGGGGAAACGCGGGCTTCGCGGCCGCGATGACGGCCTACTCGGCCGGATCCCTGGCCGGGGGAGTGCCGGCCCAGTGGATCGCGCGCCGGATCGGGCGGGTACGGAGCCTGCTCCTGTGCGGATGCGTCCAGACGGCGGCCCTGGTACTCCTCGGCACCGTCCGCCACCTGGGTGCACTCCTCGCGGGCATGGCACTGCTCGGACTGATGGGCATGGTGTGGAACGTCAACCAGGTCACGCTGATGCAGCAGCGCAGCCCGGCAGCCATGGTGGGCCGCGTCAGCGCCGCGTTCCGCACCGCCTCCACCTCCGGGGCCCCGGTCGGCGCCCTGCTCGGCGGCGCCGTGGCGGGTGCCTACGGGCTGAACGGACCCGCGCTGTTCGCGGCCGTCCTCTTCGGGCTCGCCGTCACCTCGCTGATACCCGCGCATCTGCCGGACGTATCTGTTGTTGAGCCGGACGACGGCGCTACGACAGCTCACGTCAAGCCCTGATCAATTAGGTTGGGACCGGCAGTGGGGCGAGGCAAGCAGCAGCACACGCAGGAAAGAAGGCGGAAGCCAGAGATGAACGCAGACAGCCGTGCCAGGCTCAACCAGACGCCCGAGTGGACCGCTCTGGCCAAGCACCGCGAGGAGCTCGCGGAGACCCATCTGCGGGACCTGTTCGCAACCGACCCCGGGCGCGGAACCGGGTACACCCTCCAGGTCGGCGATCTGCACGTCGACTACTCCAAGCACCTGGTCACCGACGAGACGGTGCGGCTGCTGCGCGAGCTGGCAGCGGCGACCGACGTCTTCGGGCTGCGGGACGCCATGTTCCGCGGCGAGAAGATCAACGTCACCGAGAACCGGGCCGTGCTCCACGTGGCGCTGCGCGCCCCGCGCGACGCGGTGATCGAGGTCGACGGGGAGAACGTCGTCCCGGCCGTGCACGCCGTGCTCGACAAGATGGCCGACTTCGCCGAGCGGGTCCGCTCCGGCGCGTGGACCGGCCACACCGGTCAGCGCATCAAGAACGTCGTGAACATCGGCATCGGCGGCTCCGACCTCGGCCCGGCGATGGCGTACGAGGTGCTGCGCTCCTTCACCGACCGCGACCTCACGGTCCGCTTCGTGTCGAACGTGGACGGTGCAGACCTGCACGAGGCCGTCCGCGACCTCGACCCGGCCGAGACACTGTTCATCATCGCCTCGAAGACGTTCACCACCATCGAGACGATCACCAACGCGACCTCCGCGCGCAACTGGCTGCTGACCGAGCTGAAGGCCGGTCAGGACGCCGTGGCCAAGCACTTCGTGGCGCTGTCGACCAACGCCGAGAAGGTCGCCGACTTCGGTATCGACACCGCCAACATGTTCGAGTTCTGGGACTGGGTCGGCGGACGGTACTCGTACGACTCCGCGATCGGTCTGTCCCTGATGATCGCGATCGGGCCGGACCGCTTCCGGGAGATGCTCGACGGGTTCCACCTCGTCGACGAGCACTTCCGCACCGCGCCCGCCGAGACCAATGTGCCGCTGCTGATGGGCCTGTTGGGCATCTGGTACGGCAACTTCCACAACGCCCAGTCGCACGCCGTACTGCCGTACTCGCACTACCTGTCCAAGTTCACGGCGTATCTGCAGCAGCTGGACATGGAGTCCAACGGCAAGTCCGTGGAGCGCGACGGGCACGACGTGGAGTGGGAGACCGGCCCGGTCGTGTGGGGGACGCCCGGCACCAACGGGCAGCACGCCTACTACCAGCTCATCCACCAGGGCACGAAGCTGATCCCGGCGGACTTCATCGGCTTCGCCGAGCCGGTCGCCGATCTGCTGCCGGGCCTGGTCGCCCAGCACGACCTGCTGATGGCGAACTTCTTCGCGCAGACCCAGGCCCTCGCCTTCGGCAAGACACCCGACGAGGTGCGCGCCGAAGGTGTGGCCGAGGAACTGGTCCCGCACAAGACGTTCAAGGGCAATCACCCGACGACGACGATCCTCGCGAAGGAGCTGTCGCCCTCGGTGCTCGGCCAGTTGGTCGCCCTCTACGAGCACAAGGTGTTCGTCCAGGGCGCGGTCTGGAACATCGACTCCTTCGACCAGTGGGGTGTCGAGCTCGGCAAGGTCCTCGCCAAGCGCGTCGAACCGGCGCTGACCGAGGGTGCGGACGTGCCGGGCCTGGACGAGTCGACGAAGGCGCTCGTCGCGAAGTACCGGGAGCTGCGCGGCCGGTAGGCACGGACGCGCGTGGGTCACGGAAAGCGGGCGGTGGGAGTCCGCCCGCTTCCCGTAGACTCCCGGGCGATCATGCGGATGAAGGCTCGGGGGAGCGGAAGTTGACTGGTTCGCGAGGAAGATGGCTGAGCGGCACGCTGTCGGCGAGGTCGATTCTGCAACCCAAGGCCGTGGCGCAGGCGGTGTTCCACCCCGTGTGGATTCCGGCGTCGGTCGATCCGTCCGTGGAGCGGCTCAAGCGTGTGCGTGTCATTGCCGGGGCGGTCGCGGCGTTCGGCGTGTACACCTTCGTGCAGGGCAAGTTCGACTTCACCGAGGTTCTGCAGAACATGCTGACGGCGGCCGTCGTCCTGCTGTTCATCACGCCCACGACGGTGGGCGTGATGCTCTTCGTCTGGCGGCGCACCGGGAGGATCCGCCAGCTGCGCGTGCCTCTCTTCAACTCGCTCAAGCTGTTGCTGCTCTTCATCGGCATGGTCGTGGCGACGGTGTTCTTGTGGCAGCTGTCCACCTCGCTCGGCGGCATCATGCTGGTGGTGCTCGGTTTCACCGCGCTCTGGATGACCGGATTCCTGGCCTACGGAGCCGTGCAGCTGTCCGGGAACTTCTTCGGCTCCGCCGCCGTCCACCGCTGCCTGCCGCCGCTGCTCGCCATGGTGACGACCTGGCTGATGGCCATTCCCGACCTGGTCACGGGTGACCTGCACGGGCTCAGCTTCACGATGGGCATCGTCTTCATTCTGGGCGCGCCGGTGACGGTCACGGCCATAGCCTTCCTGGAGATGAACCGGCTCCGCCGCCGCTACGGGATTCGGCTGGGCGCGCACCCCGCCACGTTGCCGCCGCTTCCCGCGCCGTCGGCGTACGGGCCGAACACGGGGTTCGTGCCGCCGCAGGGGAACCTCTACGCGCCGGGCCCGCAGTACCCGTATCCGCCGCAGCACCCGTACGCCCCGCCGAGCCCGTACCCGCCGCAGCACCCGTACGCGCCGCCGAACCCGAACCCGTACAACCAGGGGAACCCGTACGGGCCCTGACCGTGATCAGGCCACCGCGCTCAGGGTGTCCGCGAGCCGTCGTCGGGCGGCGCGGCCCGCGGGGAGCGCGGCGAGGGCGGCGGCGCCCAGGACCGCGGCCAGACCGAACAGGGACAGCAGGAGGGGCGACGGCCCCCGGGCGATACCGGCGCCGATCCCGCTCGACTTCCCCTGGACGTCGATCAGCCAGTGCGCCAGAGGCAGCCCCAGCGCCGTACCCGCGAGGACCGCTGCCAGCGCGGTGCAGGCGGTGGCCGTGACGGTGACCGCCGTGATCTGCCGCGGGGACAGCCCGATGGCCTTGAGCGCCAGCAGATCCCGTTCGCCCTCGCGCACGGTGCCGCCGACCGCGGTCAGCAGCTCAATGAGCCCGATGAGGGCCAGTACGGCGATCAGCCCGACGACGACGCCGCGCAGCGGCGAGAGACCGTCGGCCGGGTTGGTCACGGCGTGCACGTCCAGGTGCCCGTGCCCGGCCGCGGTCAGCTCGGCGGCGACCTTGCCCGGGTCGGCGCCGGGGCGCAACTGGAGCTGGTAGAGGGTCGGGCGGAGCTCCGGGTCGTTCTCGCGCAGGGTGTCGAGCGAGGTGGAGATGACGCGGCCGCCGTTCTCCGGCTCGATGCTGCGACCGACGATGTGCAGGATCTGCGGGCGCGCGCCGACGGTCATCCGCACCCAGTCCCCGACGCGCACGTCCAGCAGGTCGAGCAGCCCCTGACCGGCCACCGCCTCGTCGGGCCCGCGGGCCGGGCGGCCCTCGGCCAGCGAGAACGGGTACGGGTCCTGGTGCGTGCCGAGCCCGCGCAGTGCGATCGTCGCCGTCTGGCCCGGAACCAGAGCGGCCACCTCGGCGCCCGGGTGCACGGCGGTGACCTGTGCGTTCCGGGCGAGCAGGGCGCGGGCTGCCGGATCGCCGAGGCTCTCGTCCGGGTGTGCCGTGAGCGCGGCCGCGAGGCCGATCCGCTCGGGTTCGCTGTGGAAGCGGTCGATGGTGGTCCAGGCGCTCAGCGCGACCACGATCAGCAGCAGTGGCAGGGCGAGCCGGGCGACCGTGGCCAGCGAGCGCGGTCGCCGCGGGAAGGCCTGGTGCCAGCCCAGCACGAGGGCGGGGGGCAGCCGCAGTGCGAGCGCCCGGCGGGCCACGCCCGACAGGCGGCCGGCCGGGGGTGCCGCGGCCCGCAGCACCGGCACGGGGGGCACCCGGCCCGCCCGCCACGCGGCGATCCCGGTCGTCGCGCCGATGAAGAGCACCGCGGCCACCGGTACCGCCAACAGGGCCGCGGTGTGCCCGGGCAGTCCCTGCCAGACGCCCAGGGCGTCGCCGAGGCGGCCGGGGATCCGGCTCCCCAGCGCCTGGGTGAGCGTGGCGGCCACCAGGGCGCCCAGCGACGCGTACACCACGTGCTGGATCAGGAAGATGCGCACCACCTGGCCGGGCGTGAACCCGATCGCCTTCAGGACCGAGATGTCCCGCAGGTGGCCGCGGATACGGGTGCCGATCGCGCCGTACACGGCGAGCGCGGCGGCGAGGAGCGCGCCGAGGCCGAACAGGCCAAGGACCTGTCCCAGCAGCCGGTTGTCGCCCTGGGCCTCGGCGCGGGCCTGCTGCCAGTTCGACACCTGGGTGACCGCGCCGGAACCGAGCGTCGTCACCGCGCGCTGCACGGCGTAGTCCGTGTCGCCGGGATCGGTCAGGCGCAGACCGATGACCTGGCCCGTACGTCCGTCCGCGCCCCGCACCGCGGAGGGCAGCGCCCAGACGACCCCCGACCGCTCGCCGGGGCGGTAGCGGGGCTCGGCGCTGTCGGACACGCCCAGGACGGTCAGGGTGCGTGCGGTGCCGGGCACGGTGAGGGTGTCCCCGGGCTCGGCCCACAGCGCGCGGGCGAGGCTTTCCTCCAGGACGACTCCGTCGGGCCGGGCGTGGTCGAGCCAGTGACCGGAGACGAGCAGCGGCCGACCGGTGGCGGGCGGCTCGACGGCGCCGCGCAGCTCGACGGAGGCACGGGTGCCGCGGGACTCGACGGTGGCGGACGCGGTGCGGTACGGGCCCGCCACGGACTCGACGCCGTCCAGCCGCGCGAGCCGCCCGGCGTCGGCGGACGCGCCGGTGTGGATCCACACATGGGCGCCGTGCGACTGAGTGAAGACGCGCTGCCAGGGGTTCGTCGCGTATCCGAAGAGTGCCGCGGCGAGCAGCAGCGAGGTGACGATTCCCGCGGTGGCGAGCACGATGAACAGCGCCTCGCCCCGATGCGTGCGCAGATCGGCATGCGCCCAGCGCAGAGTGGCCCGCACGCCGCTCAGTCCCTCAGTTCCAGCACGCCGGATATCCCGGCGCCGCGTGACGGCGTGCCGTCGAGTTCCGCGTCGTCGGCGATGCGGCCGTCGAAGAAGCTGATCACGCGGTCCGCGGCGCTGGCGAGCCGGGCGTCGTGGGTGACGAGCACGATGGTCTGACCGCGCTGGTGGAAGCGGGACAGCAGCCGCATCACCTCGCGGGTGCCCTTGCTGTCCAGGCTGCCCGCGGGTTCGTCGGCCAGCAGCAGGGACGGATGGTTGACCAGCGCCCGGGCCAGGGCGACGCGCTGCTGTTCGCCGCCGGACAGCTCACCCGGCATGCTGCGTCCCTTGCCCGCCAGGCCCAGCTCGGACAGCAGCAGCTCGCGCTCGGCGCGCGCCTGCTTGGGGGAGACCCCGGCGAGCAGGGCGGGCAGCTCCACGTTGTCGGCGACCGACAGGTTGGAGACCAGGTTGAAGAACTGGAAGACGATGCCGATGCGCCGTCGCCGTTCCACCGCCCAGCGCGCCTCGCTGTACGCGTCCGTGCATTCGGCGTCCAGCCAGACGCTGCCGGAGTCGGGCCGCTGGAGGCCGCCGAGGAGGTGCAGCAGCGTCGACTTGCCGGCGCCGGACGGGCCGGTGACGGCGACGAACTCGCCCTGGCGCACGGCAAGATCCACTCCACGCACGGCATACGCCGGGGCGCCCTCGCCGTAGTGGGTCTTGACCAGGCCCTCGGCGCGCAGCAAAGGACCGGTGTGGCTCATTCCAGCTCCTCCAGTTCCTCCTGGCAGCGCTCCAGCCAGTCCAGATCGGCCTGCAGGTGCAGCATGGCGCCCTCGATCAGCAGCTGGGAGATGCGGTTGTCCCGGTCCTCGGCCGCGGCGAGCTTCGACAGGTTGCGCATGGTGTTCAGATACTGCCGCCGCTGCCTGTTGATCAGGGCGATCTGGTCGGCCAGGCCGGTCGTCGGGGCGAGCGCGAGTTTCATGAAGAACTCGTCCCGTACCCGGGGCTCGTCCGCCGTCTCCTGGTACCAGGCCTGCAGCGCCTCGCGCCCGGTGTCGGTGAGGTGGTAGATCTTCTTGTTGGGCCGGCTCGACTGCTCGACTTCCTCGCCCTCGATCAGTCCCGCCTTCTCGAGGCGGCCGAGCGTGACGTAGATCTGGCCGACGTTGGGCTGAGGGTACGCGGAGCCCAGCAGTTGCTCAAGGTCCTGCTTGAGCTCGTACCCGTGGGCCGGGCCTCGCGCCAGCAGGGCCAGGAGGGGCAGCCGCACCCGTGCTCTCCTCCCCGCATCCTTGTCATGTGCCGCAGACCGATGTCATACCGATGTCAGGCCGTTGCCCGGTCGATGCGGCCGGAGGCCAATGTGTCGCAGGCCCTAGTATCGCCCATACCTAACAGGTATACATGGCCACTGACGCCGGGCGAAGGTGCCCGACGCCGGTGTACAGGGAGGAACCTATGCGGTGGATACGTGCCGCCGGTAGGGGCCTCCTGGTCGCGGCGGTGGTCCTGACCGGTTACGTCGCCTCGGGCACCCCCGCCGACGGGGCGCACGGCACCGGTCGCGGCCCGCTCACCCTGGCGACCGCGGGGGACCTCACCGGCTATCTGGGGCCACTGCTCGAAGGGTGGAACCGTACCCACCCCGGCGAGAGGGTCACCCTCGTCGAACTCCCGGACTCCGCCGACGAGACGCACGCGCAGATGACGACCGACCTGCGCGGCGGTGGCAGAAGCCGCTTCGACGTCCTCAACATCGACGTCGCCTGGACCTCGGAGTTCGCCGCCGCTGGCTGGATCTCTCCGCTGGACCGCGGCCGCTTCCCGCTCCACAGCTTCCTGCCGCCGGTCGTGGACACGGCGACGTACGACGGAAGGCTGTACGCGGTCCCCTACGTCACCAACGCGGGACTCCTCCTGTACCGCAAGGACGTCCTCGCCAAAGAGGGCGTCGCGCCGCCGCGGACCTGGGCCGAGCTGGAGCGACAGGCGAGGACCATCGCCCCGAAGTACGGACTCGACGGCTACGCCGGCCAGTTCCTGCCTTACGAAGGTCTCACCGTGAACGCGGCGGAGGCGGTCTACTCGGCGGGCGGCACGATCCTCGGCGACGAGGGCGAGCGCGTCACCGTGAACTCCGAGGCGGCCCGCGAGGGCATCGGGTTCCTCGCCGACGGCGTGCGTGACGGCTGGATTGCGAAGAAGGCGCTGACGTACAAGGAAGAGGAGTCCAAACAGGCCTTCCAAGACGGCCACCTCCTCTTTCTGCGCAACTGGCCCTACGCCTACGTCGGTGCTTCAGGCAAGGGATCGGCGGTCGCCGGGAAGGTCGGCGCGGTCCCCCTGCCCGGACCCGACGGACCGGGCACGAGCGTGCTGGGCGGCTCCAACCTGGCCGTCAACACGCATGCGCGGCACCCCGATTCGGCCGCGCGCCTGATCGCGTACCTCACGACCGAGCGGGCGCAGCGCCAGGTCCTCACCAAGGGTGCGCTGCCGCCCGTACGGGCGGCGCTGTACCAGGACCCGGAGCTGATCCGGGAGTTCCCCTATCTGCCCACGCTGCGCGCCAGCGTCCTCGCGGCCGCCCCACGCCCCAAGAGCCCGCGCTACGACCAGGTCAGCCTGGTCGTTCAGGCCGTGGTCCACGACGCGATGACGGGGCACGAGACGCCGTCCGCGGCGGTACGGCGGCTGGCGCGCGAGCTGGCGGCCATTTCACCCAGGTAGCACGCCGGTAGCACCTCGGCAGTGCCCTGTCGGCATCCTGCTAGTTACTTGTTAAGTAACGGGAGCATCCCATCTCCGGGTTTCGTGCCCGAAAAGTCTGCATATAACTGCCCAACTTCACGGTTGATGCTGCTTACTCGTTGACACCCGCGCGACACGCCTACTTAACATGCATGCATAACCACAGGCACGCACAGACAGGTCCAACGGGTGACCCTCAACACACACCGCTGGTGGCGCGACGCAGTGATCTACCAGGTGTACGTCCGCAGCTTCCTGGACAGCACCGGTGACGGCATCGGCGATCTCGCCGGGGTTCGCGCGGGCATGCCGTACCTCAAGAAGCTCGGTGTCGACGGCATCTGGCTGAGCCCCTTCTACCCCTCGCCGCAGCATGACCACGGCTACGACGTCGCCGACTACTGCGACGTGGACCCGCTCTTCGGCGACCTCGCCGAGTTCGACCTGCTGATGACCGACGCCCGACGGCTCGGCGTCAAGGTACTCCTGGACATCGTCCCCAACCACTGCTCCAGTGAGCACCCGTGGTTCCGTGCCGCGCTCGCGGCGGAGCCGGGCAGCGCGGCACGCGCCCGCTTCCACTTCGCCGACGGACGTGGCCCCGACGGCGCCGAGCCGCCCAACAACTGGCACGCCATGTTCGGCGGACCCGCCTGGTCCCGCGTCACCGAGGCGGACGGCAACCCCGGCCAGTGGTACCTGCACATGTTCACGTCCGAGCAGCCCGACCTGAACTGGCGCAACCCCGAGGTCGGCGCGCACTTCGACCACGTGCTGCGGTTCTGGCTCGACCGGGGCGTCGACGGCTTCCGCATCGACGTCGCCGCCGGCCTCTTCAAGCACCCCGACCTGCCGGACTCGCCCGACCCGGAGGCCGACGCCCGCACCCGCGACTCGGTCAACCCGCTCGCCTGGAACCGACCCGAGGTGCACGACGTGTGGCGCCACTGGCGGTCCGTCTGCGAGGAGTACACCGGGCGCGACGGCCGCGACCGGCTGCTGGTCGGCGAGGTCTCGGTACCGACGGCCCGCGAACACGCCCAGTACGTACGCCCCGACGAGCTCCACCAGGCCTTCTTCTTCGACCTGCTCAGCGCGCCCTGGAACGCCGACGCCTTCCGCAAGGTCATCTCCGAGGCCATGCAGGACATCGCCGGCACCGGATCGACGGTCACCTGGGTCCTCAACAACCACGACCAGGTCCGCACCGTCACCCGCTACGGCGAGCTCGGCACCGAGGGCAGCGGCCTCGGGACGGCCCGTGCCCGCGCCGCCGCACTGCTGATGCTGGCGCTGCCCGGAGCCGCGTACATCTACCAGGGCGAGGAGCTCGGGCTGCCCGAGGTCGTCGACCTGCCCGACGACGTGCTGACCGACCCGATCTTCCGCCGCACAGGAAGCCGCGCCCGTATCCGCGACGGCTGCCGGGTGCCGCTGCCCTGGTCCGGGCACGCCTCACCGTTCGGCTTCACCTCGGGCGCGGAGAGCGCCAAGCCGTGGCTGCCGCAGCCCGCCTACTTCGCCGAGTACGCGACCGACCGCGCGCTCGCCGACACCCGCTCCTTCTGGCACCTGTACCGCGACGGGCTCCAGCTGCGCGCCGGACTCCCTCAGTTGGGCGAGGGCGCGCTGCGCTGGCTCCAGGCGCCGCCCGGCGTCCTCGCCTTCGTTCGCGGCGACGGCCTGGTGTGCGCCGTCAACTTCGGTACGGCCCCCACGCCCGCGCCGGTCTCCGGCACCCCCTTGCTGTCCAGCGGCCCCTGTCCGGCCGGCGTGCTGCCCGGTTCGACCGCCGCCTGGTGGATCAGCGACTGCACGAATCCCTGACCGTCCCCTCCTCCGGTTTCCGTCAATTCCCCTGCCCTGAAAGGGACATCAACGATGATGCGACGACGTACGACCCTGCTCGCGAGCTGCACCGCCCTCGCCCTGGCCCTCGGTGCCACCGCCTGCGGAGGCGGACCCGTAGCCGCCGGAGGCGGCGGTAAGTCGCTCAGCGGCCAGACGATCACCGTGGCCGGTGTCTGGTCCGGCAGCGAGCAGAAGAACTTCCAGAAGGTCCTGGACGCCTTCACCGCGAAGACGGGAGCCAAGACCCAGTTCGTCTCCACCGGCGACAACGTCTCCACGGTCGTCGGCAGCAAGATCGAGGGCGGCAACGCCCCCGACGTGGTGATGGTCCCGCAGGTCGGTGTCCTCCAGCAGTTCGCGAAGGAGGGCTGGCTCAAGCCGCTCTCCAAGACCACCGAACAGTCCGTCGACACCGATTACGCGAGCGTCTGGAAGAAGTACGGCAGCGTCGGCGACACCCTGTACGGCCTGTACTTCAAGGCCGCCCACAAGTCGACCGTCTGGTACAGCCCCGACGCGCTCGACCAGGCAGGTGTCAAGCCGCCGACCACGTACGACGCCATGCTGAAGGCCGGACACACCATCTCCGACTCGGGACTCGCCGCCTTCTCCGTCGCCGGACAGGACGGCTGGACCCTCACCGACTGGTTCGAGAACATCTACCTCTCCCAGGCGGGACCGGAGAAGTACGACGCCCTGGCCGCCCACCAGCTGAAGTGGACCGACCCGACCGTGGTCGAGGCGCTCACCACCCTCGGCAAGCTCTTCAAGGACAAGCAACTGATGGCCGGCGGCCAGAAGGGGGCCCTGAACACGGACTTCCCCGGCTCCGTCGAGAAGGTCTTCGGACCCAAGCCCGAGGCGGGCATGGTCTACGAGGGCGACTTCGTCGCCGGGGTCGCCAAGGACCAGTTCGGCAAGAAGATCGGCCAGGACGCGAACTTCTTCCCCTTCCCCGCGGTCGACGGCGGCAAGGCGCCGGTGGTCAGCGGCGGCGACGCGGCCGTGGTCCTCAAGGACGGCAAGCACCAGAAGGCCGCCATGACGTTCCTGGAGTACCTGGCGACCCCCGAAGCGGCCGCCGTCTGGGCCGGGGCGGGCGGCTTCCTCTCCCCGAACAAGAAGCTCGACCTCGCCTCCTACAGCGACGACATCGCCCGCGAGACCGCCAAGTCCCTGGTCGCCGCCGGGGATTCGGTCCGCTTCGACATGTCCGACCAGGCCCCCGCCGCGTTCGGCGGCACCAAGGGCGCCGGCGAGTGGAAGATCCTCCAGGACTTCCTCCGTGACCCCTCGGACCCGAAGGCGACCGCGGCCGAACTGGAGAAGGCCGCGGCCAAGGCGTACCAGGGCTGATCGCCATGACCGCCACCCTCGTGAAAGAGGCGAGCCCTCCGGCCGTCGGCATGGCCGACCACAGACGGCGCGCCAGGCGCCGCGGCCGGATCACCGCCCTCGTCTTCGTCCTCCCCGCCCTGCTCCTGCTCGGCGCGCTCGTCGTCTACCCCGTGGTCTTCTCCGTGGGGCGCAGCTTCTTCGACGCCTCCGGCAGCCGGTTCGTGGGCGGCGACAACTACACCGAGATGTTCCGCGACCCGGCCACGCTCAAGGCCGTACGCAACAGCGCCATCTGGGTCGTCGTCGCGCCGACGCTGCTCACCGGGCTCGGCCTGGTGCTCGCCGTCCTGGTCGAGAAGATCCGCTGGGCCACCGCGTTCAAGCTGCTGCTGTTCATGCCCATGGCGGTCTCCTTCCTGGCCGCCGGCATCATCTTCCGGCTCGCGTACGACGAGGACCCGGACAAGGGTGTCCTGAACGCCGCCGTGGTCGGCGTCCACGACGCGTTCGAGGGAACCTCGTCCTATCCGACCGCCCGCGCCCGCGACGGCCGAGGCCTCACCAAGGGCGCCGACGGCTCGTACCGTACGACCGCCTCCGCCTCGCCCGGCCACACGGTCGGCCTCGGGCTCGTCGGCGTCCTCCCCAAGGACCTGCCGAAGGACGCGAAGTCCGCCTACGCGGCCGCGGGGCAGAAGGCGGCCCGGGACGAGCTGCGCGGTGTCGTCTACCTGGACTTCACACCCGGCGGGGGAGGGAAACAGGGCCAGGTCGACCGCGGGGAGAGCGGACTGCCCGAGATGAAGGTCGAGGCGGCGCGCGACGGGAAGACGGTCGCGAGCACGAGCACCGCGGCCGACGGCTCCTTCCGCTTCTTGGGGCTGGACCCCGGCTCGTACACCGTGCGGCTGCCCGCGTCGAACTTCAGCCCGCCGTACGACGGTGTGTCCTGGCTCGGTCCGGCGCTGGTCACCCCCGCCATCATCGGCGCCTACCTGTGGATCTGGACCGGCTTCGCCATGGTGCTGATCGGCGCCGGACTCGCCGCCCTGCCGCGCGACGCGCTGGAGGCGGCCCGGATGGACGGTGCCAACGAGTGGCAGATCTTCCGCCGGATCACCGTGCCGCTGCTGGCACCCGTGCTCACCGTGGTCTTCGTCACGCTCGTGATCAACGTGATGAAGGTCTTCGACCTCGTCTACATCATCGCGCCAGGCCCCGTGCAGGAGGACGCCACCGTGCTCGCCACCCAGATGTGGCTGGTGTCCTTCGGCGGCGGCAACAACCAGGGCCTGGGCAGCGCACTCGGTGTGCTCCTCCTGCTCCTGGTCGTCCCCGCCATGGTCTTCAACGTCCGCCGCTTCCGAAGGAGTCAACGATGAACGCGCTCAGGCGGGGGCTCGGCAACGGCCTGGTGCAGGCGTTCCTGGTGATCGTCGGCCTGGTCTGGGTCACCCCGCTCGCAGGGCTCTTCCTCTCCTCGATGCGCTCGGCGCAGGACACCGCCGAGGGAGGCTGGTGGACGGCGCTGACCCGCCCCGGTCAGCTCTCCTTCGACAACTACTCCGCCCTCCTGGGCAATGCGGGGATGACGCGGGCGTTCTGGAACACCGTGTTGATCTCCGTGCCGGCCACCGTCCTCGTCGTGGTGATCGCGGCGCTCGCCGGATACGCCTTCGCCTGGCTGGAGTTCCCCTTCCGGGACACGATCTTCCTTGTCGTGGTGGCGTTGTTGGTGGTGCCGGTCCAGATCGGGCTGCTGCCGGTCGCCAAACTCTTCGGCGCGCTGGGGCTGTTCGGCACGATTCCCGGTGTGGTGCTCTTCCACGTCTCCTACGGGCTGCCGTTCGCCATCTTCCTGCTGCGCAACTACTTCGCGGAGATGCCGAAGGAGATGCTGGAGGCCGCCCGGATGGATGGCGGCAGCGAGTGGCGCATCTTCACCCAGCTGGTGCTGCCGGTCGGACGCCCGGCCATCGCGAGCCTGGCCATCTTCCAGTTCCTGTGGGTGTGGAACGACATGCTGGTCGCTCTGCTGTTCGCCGACAGTTCCTCGCAGCCGCTGACGGTCGAACTCCAGTCCCAGATACGGCAGTTCGGCAGCAACATCGATGTGCTGGCGCCGGGGGCGTTTCTGTCGCTGATCGTTCCGGTGATGGTGTTCTTCGCGTTCCAGCGGCACTTCGTGCAAGGGGTGATGGCCGGGTCGGTGAAGTGAGGGGCAAAAGACCGCGCAGTTCCCCGCGCCCCTTTTCAGGGGTGCGGGGAACTGCGCGAATGGGGTCTGGGGCGGAGCCCCAGGTACGGCTCAGGCCGAAGCCGGCGGGTACAGCGAGCGCGGCAGCTGGGAGGCCGCCGCCGCGTCCAGGAGCCACAGGGTGCGGGAGCGCCCGTGGGCGCCGGCCGCCGGGGCCTGCACCTCGCCCGCGCCCGAGAGGGCGATCGCCGCGGCCTGCGCCTTGTCCTCGCCGGCCGCCAGCAACCAGACCTCACGGGCGGAACGGATCGCGGGCAGGGTGAGCGTGACCCGGGTCGGCGGGGGCTTGGGGGCGCCGTGCACGCCCACCACCGTCCGCTCGGTCTCACGGACCGCGGGCAGCTCCGGGAAGAGCGAGGCCACGTGGGTGTCCGGGCCGACGCCCAGCATCAGGACGTCGAACGAGGGCACGGAACCGTGGTTCTCGGGGCCCGCGGCCTTCGCGAGCTCGGCCGCGTACGCCTCCGCCGCCGCGTCCACGTCGGTACCGTACGGACCGTCGGACGCGGGCATCGGATGCACGCGCGCGGGGTCCACCGGCACCGAGTCCAGCAGTGCCGCACGGGCCTGGGTGTCGTTGCGGTCCGCATCGCCCTCGGGCAGGAACCGCTCGTCACCCCACCACAGGTCGATACGGCCCCAGTCGATGGCGTCCCGGGCGGGCGCGGCCGCGAGCGCCGCGAGGAGCCCGTTGCCGTTGCGCCCGCCGGTGAGGACCACCGAGGCGTAGCCGCGCGAGGCCTGCGCGTCCACGACCTTGGTGATCAGCCGGGCCGCGGCGGCCTGGGCCATCAGCTCCTTGTCGCGGTGCACGACGAGCTGCGGAGTGTTCACTCGGAGGCCGCCTTCTTCGCAGGGGCCTTCGCGGCGGTTTTCGCGGGGGCCTTCTTCGCGGGCGCCTTGGCGGCGGCGGTCTTGACGGCCGCCTTAGCCGTGGCCGGCTGCTCCTCGACGGCGTCGGCCGTCGCCCCGTTCAGCCGGTCCACCCCGTACCGCAGCGCCGACGCGTAGGTGTCGTCCGGGTCGAGCCGGCGCAGCTCCTCCGCGATCAGCTCCGAGGTGTCGCGGCGCTTGAGCGCCACCGCACGGTCGGGCTGGCCCTCGATGGAGAGGGTCGCCAGGGTGCCGTCGGCGCGGTCCAGCGCGATCGGGCCGCAGCTCGTTTCCATACGGACGGCGGTGAGGCCGGGGCCGGAGGAGTTGGACCGCTTGACGGGGACGTCCAGCCGGTCCGCGAGCCACATGGCGAGCAGCTCCACGCTCGGGTTGAACTCCTCGCCCTCCACCTCGACCGCGTTCACGTCACAGATGACCTGGTCGAGGGCGGCGGCCAGCATCGAGCGCCAGGGCGTGATGCGGGTCCAGGAGAGGTCGGTGTCCCCAGGGGTGTAGGCGTCGGCACGCGCGTTGAGCTCGCGTACGGGCGCCTCGGCGGCGTAGGTGTCGGTGACGCGGCGCTGGGCCAGCTTTCCGAGCGGGTCGCTGGCCGGGTCGAGCGGCGCGCTCACCGGCCACCAGACGACGACCGGCGCGTCCGGCAGCAGCAGCGGCAGGACGACCGAGTCGGCGTGGTCGGCGACCTCGCCGTACAGCCGCAGCACGACCGTCTCGCCGGTGCCCGCGTCCGCGCCGACCCGCACCTCGGCGTCGATGCGGGACTTCGTGCGGTCGCGGGGCGAGCGGGAGACGCGCTTGATGACCACGAGGGTGCGCGAGGGGTGCTCGCGGGACGCCTCGTTGGCGGCCTTCAGGGCGTCGTAGGCGTTCTCCTCGTCGGTGACGATGACGAGGGTGAGCACCATGCCCACGGCGGGGGTGCCGATGGCGCGGCGGCCCTGCACCAGCGCCTTGTTGATCTTGCTGGCCGTGGTGTCCGTGAGGTCTATCTTCATGGGCGACGCCAGCTCCGTCCGTCTCGCTCGAGCATTTCGTCGGCCTCGACGGGGCCCCATGTGCCCGAGGGGTACTGCGCGGGCTTGCCGTGCTTGTCCCAGTACTGCTCGATCGGGTCGAGGATCTTCCAGGACAGCTCGACCTCCTCGGTGCGCGGGAAGAGGTTCGAGTCGCCCAGCAGGACGTCCAGGATCAGGCGCTCGTACGCCTCCGGGCTCGACTCCGTGAAGGACTCGCCGTAGGCGAAGTCCATCGAGACGTCCCGGATCTCCATCGAGGTGCCGGGCACCTTGGAGCCGAAGCGGACCGTGACGCCCTCGTCGGGCTGGACGCGGAAGACGATCGCGTTCTGGCCCAGCTCCTCCGTCGCCGTGTGATCGAACGGGGAGTGCGGGGCGCGCTGGAAGACCACCGCGATCTCGGTGACGCGGCGGCCGAGCCGCTTGCCGGTGCGCAGATAGAAGGGGACGCCCGCCCAGCGGCGGTTGTCCACCTCGACCTTGATCGCGGCATAGGTGTCGGTCTTCGACTTGGGGTCGATGCCGTCTTCCTGGAGATAGCCGACGGCCTTCTCGCCGCCCTGCCAGCCGGCCGCGTACTGCCCGCGGACGGTGTCGCGGCCCAGGTCCCGGGGGATCCGGACCGCGCCGAGGACCTTGGTCTTCTCGGCGGCGAGGGCGTCCGCGTCGAAGGAGGAGGGCTCCTCCATGGCGGTCAGGGCCATCAGCTGCAGGAGGTGGTTCTGGATGACGTCCCGGGCGGCGCCGATGCCGTCGTAGTAGCCGGCCCGGCCGCCGATACCGATGTCCTCGGCCATGGTGATCTGCACGTGGTCGACGAAGGACCGGTTCCAGATCGGCTCGAACATGGTGTTGGCGAAGCGGAGCGCCAGGATGTTCTGGACGGTCTCCTTGCCGAGGTAGTGGTCGATGCGGAAGACCTGGTC